>DAIRFV010000121.1:0-12845 GCA_036794905.1 Pyrinomonadaceae bacterium
GTGGTTAATCATCTTGCAGTCGTACTCAACTGCAACCTGCTAGAGGGAGTTCAGCAGCCGCCCGAGTTTTTCGTGTAGGTCGGGCGTGGCCCCGTAGTAGACGCCGGCCGTTTTGCCCTGCCGGTCGAAGACGAACATCCTCGGCACGTTGCCCAGCGTGCCGAATGGCGCGGCCAGCTCCTCCGACCCCATCACGAAGTGAATCTGCCCGTCGAGCTTCGCGGTGAGGTCTCGCACGTCCGGCTCTTTGGACTCGACCGCGATGGCAATCACCTCTATCGCGTCACCGCGGCGCCGCTTGATCTCTCCGAGGTGGCTCAAGGTCGAAAGGCACGGCGGGCACCACGTCGCCCAGAATTCGACGATCACGACGCGCCCCTTGAGCCGCGCCGCCTCCACCGGCCGCCCCGCAAGGTCTGTCACGTTGAAGCCGGGCAGTTCTGTGATTTCGGCCCCCTTCAACGCCCCGGCGTTCTCCGCACGGACAATCTCTTTCTGCCCGCGCAGCACCAGCTCGATCATGCGCGTGAGGTCACGCTTGAATTTTTCGTGGCTGGCCTTCTCCTTCCAGGGCGTGTACTTCCCTTTCGCCCCGTACCAGCCGAAGTCGTCCGGCTGCGCCACCATCACGTCGTCCACGAAGACGACCGGGTAACGCTTCACGCCGTACCGTTCGGCGAGTTCCGACTCGCCCCAATTCACGCTCACGAATTCGACCCGCCCGCCGTACTGTTCCGTCACGTCCTTCATCAGCAAACTTGCCGGATCGGAGAGGCTTCAAGTGTAAGGCCAACGCACCAGCGTGACCGTGACCTTCCGCGCCGCGGCCGGAGCACGGCCCGGCTCCTTCTGCCGGACGTGCGCGGTCGTCCCGCCGGCGAGCAACACCGCCGCCAATAAAGTAATCAGCGCGAATCTGTGCCTCACGATTTGTCTCCGCAAAGTTTGAAGTAGGCGGGCAGGACTTTTTCGAGGATGACGGACGCGCGCTGCTGCTCTTCGCCGCCGGGCCGTCCCGCCTCCGTTCGCCTCAACGCCGCCTGCGCCATCTCCCAGTAGAGCCGCCCGATGCTGTGGTCAACCTTCGGGTCGTGCAGGCGCGCCGCGAACGCCTCGCTCTGGCTTTTGAGCCGCGGTAAATCTCCCGGCGGCGCGTCGTCCGCCAGCCCGAGGTAGAGCATGGCCTCCAGATATTTGTGGAACGCGCCCGCCGTGCGTTGCTCCCGGTTCAGCTCCGCGGCCATCTTCAGGGTCACGTTGGCGCGGATGTATCGGAGCCGCCGGCTGTCATTCTGCTGGTACTGGCCGTCCGCCTCGGCCCGCCTGAAGGAGCGCAGTGTTTCCGACTCTAAACCGGCCAGCGCGTCGCCCAGCGGGGCCAGTTTTAACTCCGGCGACGCCCGCCCGAACGTCAGGCTTTGACAGAACAGGGCATAATCGAGCAACGCCGGAGAGAGCCCCAGGTAGTAAAGCCCGTCGTTGAGGGTGGTGTTCAGGCCGTAGAGCCTGCCCGATTTATAGTAGGGTCGGACTTGCGTCAGCGAGGACTCCGCCAGTGCGCGGACGGCGGCAGGGCCGCGCCGCAAAGCGTCCCCCGCGAGTTGCTTCTCTTTCTCATCCAGCACGAGGCCGAGCCTCTTCCATTCCGACTCGAAAGCCCCCGCCCCCTCCTGCCCGATTGCGCTCTTCGCGCTCAGATACTCGCGCGTCTGCACCTCGGCCCACGCCGCCTGCAACTTGTAGAGTCCGTAAAAGAGGTGGCCGGCGCCGAGCGCCCGCTTCGACTCCTCGAACTCGGCGCCGAGACGCTTCGCCTCGCTTTCAGGCAGATTCAATGACGAGAGAACTTTTTCGAGTCGGGTGATCGAACTCGCAACCTGTTCATGCTCGCTCTGGGCCAGGGCTGCGCACGGCAGGTTGGGCGCCGCGATGAGAGAGATCGAAATACACACAGACATAAACCACGTGCCGGGCGGTTCTTTAACTCTTCTCATTGGCGGGCGTGCCCTCTTCTGTCCGCGGGCGGATGAGATTGGCGTCGGAGCCGGGCTATCGTAGTATGCTTCCCGGCGCGCGCAAAGGTATCGTTGACGAGCGGGTTGATTCCGGGGATGAACGGGCCTGACCGGGATGCGGAAATTGGCGCGCGCGCGCGGCGCCCTGTTTCGCAGTGACGCGGGCGGCGCGGGCGCCGGCCACGCTTGACAGGCTCATCCGACCGGGCGTATAAGCGCCTTGACATAAAACGTGGTGAGTTAAGGCGACTTGCGGCCACGTAAAACAAACAGCTAAACAGCTCGGCGCTTCCGGCGTCGCCAACTTCTAAGCTTTGAGCCCAGAAGTCCCGCGTTGTTTGGCGCGGGGCTTTTTTTTGAGTGGACAGTAGACAGTTGTCAGTAGACAGTAGCGCTCCGCGTTACGGTCGCTGACGCTGACAAACGAACGGTTCGACCCACGTGAGTCTGACTACTGTCTACTGTCTACTGTCTACCGACTATTTCTTTACTCCAATGATTTCTTTCAGAGAGCTACTGGAAAGTGACCACGTGACCGTCTTCGACGGGGCGATGGGGACGCAGTTGTACGCGAAGGGCGTCTACATCAACCGCTCGTACGACGAGTTGAACCTGACGAACCCCGACTTGGTGCGCGCCGTCCACGAGGAGTACGTGCGCGCGGGCGCGGAGGTCATCGAGACGAACACCTTCACCGCCACCGCGCACAAGCTCCAGCAGTACGGGCTCGAAGGCCGCCTGCGCGAGATTAACGAGACGGCCGCGCGGCTCGCGCGCGAGGCGGCGGGCGGGAACGTGTACGTCGCGGGGGCGGTGGGGCCGCTCGGCCTGCGCATCGAGCCGTACGGCCCGACCTCCTTCGACGAGGCGAAGGAGCTTTTCAAGCAGCAGGTCGAGGCCCTGTTGGAAGGCGGCGTTGACCTCTTCGTCCTCGAAACCTTCTCCGACGTGTCGGAGGTGCGGCAGGCCATCCGCGCCGTGCGCGAACTCTCCGACCTGCCCATCATCGCGCAGATGACCATCTCGCTCGACGGCAACACCTCCTTCGGCACCACCCCCGAGGTCTTCACCGCGCGGCTCGACGAGTGGGGGGCCGACGTCATCGGCCTCAACTGCGGCGTCGGCCCCGTCACGGTGCTCACCGCCGTCGAGAAGATGCGCCTCGTCACGACGAAAAAGCTCGCGGCGCAGCCCAACGCCGGTCTGCCGCGCGACGTGCAGGGCCGACAGTTCTACATGTGCTCGCCCGAGTACATGGCGAAGTACGCGAAGCGCCTCATACAGGGCGGCGTCCGCTTCATCGGCGGCTGCTGCGGCACGACGCCCGCGCACATCAAGCTCATCTCCGACGCCGTCCGCCCGCTCTCGCCGCGCCACACCGGCATCACGGGCAAGCTCGCGGGCGCCGCCGCGCGCGTCGAGGAGATTAAAGAGGAGGAGATTCCCGTCACGCCGCTCGCGGAGCGTTCCAACTGGGGGCGCCGCCTCGCGCGCGGCGAGTTCGTGACCACCGTCGAGGTGCTGCCGCCCAAAGGCTGCGACGCGACGAAGACGCTGGAGAGCATCCGGCTCTTGAAGGACGCGGGCGTCAACGCCGTCAACATCCCCGACGGGCCGCGCGCGCAGACGCGCATGAGCGCGCAGGCCACGGCCGTTTTAGTCGAGCGCGAGATAGGGCTCGAGTCGGTCCTCCACTACTGCTGCCGCGACCGTAACCTGCTCGGGATGATGTCAGACCTGCTGGGCGCGGCGGCCCTGGGCCTGCGCAACCTGCTGCTCATCACCGGCGACCCGCCGAAGATGGGGCCGTACCCGGACGCGACCGCCGTCTTCGACATCGACTCCATCGGGCTGACGAACATGGTCAACAAGCTCAACCACGGGCTCGACCTCGGCAACAACCCGACGGGCACGCCGACCCCCTTCGTCATCGGCGTCGGCGTCAACCCCGGCGCGGTAAATCTGGACGAGGAGATCAAGCGCTTCGAGTGGAAGGTCGAGGCCGGCGCCGAGTTCGCCATCACGCAGCCGGTCTTCGACACCGAACAGCTCCGCGACTTCCTCAAGCGCATCGAGCACGTCCGCGTGCCCGTCATCGCGGGCATCTGGCCGCTCGTCTCCTACCGCAACGCCGAGTTCCTCCACAACGAAGTCCCCGGCGTCCGCGTCACCCCCTCCATCATGGAGCGCATGCGCGTAGCCTCCGAGAAGGGCAAAGACGCCGCCCGCGACGAAGGACTCGCCATCGCCCGCGAGCTTTTGCTTGACGTGCGCGACATCATCCAGGGCGTACAGGTCTCCGCCCCCTTTAACAACGTCAAATACGCCCTCGAAGTCTTCGAAGCCCTCCCCGAGTTCTCCCGCAAGGAGGCCAAAGAAGTAACAGCTTCCGTCGGCGTCGAGTAAATACTTTCACGCGAATCTCCACACAAAACGAGGCCGGCCGGTCATCCAATAAACCGGCCGGCCCTTCTCTTTACGCCCTGACAGAGCCTACGGCGGCGTTCATACGAGTGCGACGCCGGAGAGGTCAGTACCACCCGCGGTAGCGGGTGGGTCTCACGCCGACGGCCCACCCGCTACCGCGGGTGGTACTGACCTTTATCGCCACGCGACGGCCGCACTCGACTGCACCCCGCTATATCCCCCGTCAGCCGACAAAACTCTCACCGCCGCCCACCTTCCTTTAACACCGACCCAATAAACTGACACACACGACCAGCCAACTTTCACCACGAAACAATCCTCTCACACCCCCTCCCCGCAATCTTTCACGCCCGCCCAATCAACTTTCATACTCGACCAACGAACTTTCACACCCGCCCACTAAAGTTTCGCGCCCGCCCAATCAACTTTCACGCCCGACCTATAAACTTTACTTACCGACCAATGAACTTTCATAAGCGACCAATCGACTCTCACGCCCGCCCTGCTAACTTTCACACCCGCCCCGTCAACTTCCACACCCTCCCAGTTATCTTTCGCGCCCGACAAGCTACGAATTACCGCACAAGTGTGTGCGAAGACAAGGGTGGAACAGACTGCGACGACGAGCGAAGAGAAAATAGAGCGGGAGGGCTTCATGGTACTTGCGCGCGCCGGCCGGTTCGGGTGTCATAGTCGGCGAAGCGCCAGCGCTGGTAGAGATAAAACAGCCAGGTCAGTCCCGTTGCGCCGACGACTCCCGCGACGGAATAGACCCAGGAGGGTGTCGTGGGGCTGAGATAACGCAGGAGCAGTGCTATCCCCACGCCGGCCACTACGTTGTTGATGACCGCGATCATGCTCGCCGTCGTGCCGAAAAACGCGATGACGGTACCGAGCCGCAGCGCGGGTGCCTCCGCTTCAGGCCAGCGGCCGTGCTCCGCCGAGAACAGGCGCGCCGCCTCCGGGCCGAGTGTGCGGTAATAAGCGCGGACGCGTGCGATGCCCCGCTCGCAATGCTGACTCTCCAGCGTCGTCTCGACCAGCCTGACCACGGTAAAGAGCCCGAGCACGAAAACTGCCGGCAGCACGATGGCCGCGAACGGGATTAACACGTCGGTGGAGCCCGCCACGAACCCGATGGCGACCAGCGAACTCGACAGCGCCATGACATACAAAGTGCTGCGGGCGGCGGCCTCCGAGTACGTCGCATTGTTCGCCGTCTGCAACACGAAGTGCTCCGTGGTCAGCGCCGACAGCAGCGCGGCCCGCTCGGCTTGTTCATCCACCTTCAGACCTCCCGACTGCAACGTGCTGTCCGCTCATTCTTCTGTGCGTTCCAACGCCGAATTAACCGGCGCGCATTCAAGTTTGAGAAGCTGGCAAATTGCGCATCCGGTTGAATGAGTTGTTAGCCCGCTCATTGGATTACACACTTTAATTTACAACCACTCATGCGCAGCCAATATATCTTTTACCCGACCTGTAAAATCACAGAAGGGTTCAATAGCCGGATGCCCTTTATAATAACTTATAAAATTACTGTGCACAGGACTCACAAAGAGCTTGGAGGCCACAGGAATGGGGTTGGTTGATGAAAAACGACCCGCCAGCAGTTCACCAACATCGCGACTATCAGAAGTTAACCATCCAGCGGAAAGAAGTACTGGCGCAAACTCCACGCTCCGCGAGATAACCTGATGCAAGCCGGTCATGGCAAGTATCGCATTCTCGTATGTGGCAACGTCGTAATTATCTAATCGATCATGTTTCAATTTATTGTAGGCTACCCACCAGGTCGGGATCGCTTTCGTCCAATTCTCAAAAGGTGTAAGAAATGGTAAAGGTGGATTCAGAAATATTGAAATGGCTTCTTCAAGATAGAGATCATGCTCGACTAATTTTGTGTAGCTCATCAAATCATATCTCTTCCCCTTTTCGCCTTTGGAATTTTTGAATACAGAATCAATCAAGCTACAAGCCTCTAAAATAATCGGAATAAATTTTGGTGAGATAACCTGCTTGTTATTCTCGATATATGGGATGTAGCTGAGACACTCTATCAATCGCGACTCAAGCTCTTCAAAATTGGATACCACAAAGCCTAGCTTGTTGCTTTCGTCCAACATTTATTCCTCATCTAACACAACTATGAATTATGGAAGCGCGATAACGCATAGTAGATGTACTATCTGCTGTCAGTAAAGACGCCCATTTCGGCGCATCTGTTTTTATAAGCGCATACAGCGGCGTTCATACGGGTGCGATACTATAGCGGTCAGAACCGCCCGCGGTAGCGGGCGGGTACGTCTGGCTCTGTCGGCCCTCGACGCGTGAGCCTGACCCACCCGCTACCGCGGGCGGTTCTGACCTGACCTGCCACGCGACGGTCGCACTCGACCGCACCACGTTATAAATTCTTCTTGCCTTTCACATCCGAAGTTGTAGAATGCCGCGCACATCGGGTCAGGCTCGCTCACGGCTTCGACCCGTCCGCTTCGTGGGAAGTGCCCTTCGGACTTTAGCCGACAACTTTTAACCCGGTAGGTGGCCCGCCAGCCTCTCGCCTCTGCGTCGGTAAGGAGGTCGGGCGTGCCCTCACTTCTCAGGCGTTGCGCCTTCGCGGTTCTCTTCTCCGTCTCAATCGGCCTGTTGTTGGTCGCGCGCGTCAGTTCGCAGGGCGAGGGCGTGCGGCGCGTGACGCGCACGCAGCCCGGGGCGATTAATCTTAATCCGACGCTCAGCGGCGACGGCTCGCGCGTCGCGTTCGAGACGAGCGCGGACATGGCCGCCGCGGGCGCGGGCGCGGGCTTCCGACTCGTCACGGCCGACGCGGCGCAGGAGCCGACGTTCAGGGAGTTGGCGCTCTCGCGCGCGCCCGCGGCGGCGCTCGTGCAGGACGGCACGCGCGCGGCCTTCGCGTCGCACGCAGACCCTCTGGGCGAGAACAGGGACGGCGGCTCGGAAATCTTCTTCCACGACGGCGCGCGCCTCAGCCAGTTGACTCACACGACGCCCGACGAGCCCGCGCGCCGCGCCGCGCAGGGCTGTTTCCTGCCCTCCATCTCGGACGACGGCCGGCTCGTGGCTTTCACTTCCGACCGCGACCTCGTAGGCGAGAACGCGGGGCTCGCGCGGCAGATTTTTCTGCTGGACACACTGACGCGGAAGGTCTCGCAGATAACGCGCGTCGGCGTGGGCGAGTCGGCGCGCGACGCGAAGTTGAGCGGCGACGGTTCGCGCGTCGCCTTCGTGCTCGAACGAGTTGACGACGCTGGTTCGAGCGACCTGCTCATCCATTCGGTCGCGGGCGGCGAGACTTTGAAGGCCGCGTCGGGCGTGCCGTCTCTCGCGTTGACGTTGGGACGGGCCGTGAGCGACGACGGGCTGCGCGTCGTCTACTCTGCGCGGGGCGCGAACGGCGCGACGCAGGTCTTTCTTCTCGACGGGCGCAACGGCTTCGCCGTACGGCAGTTGACGCAACTCGGCACGCGCGCCGCCGACGTGCCTCTCAACGCGACCGTCAGCGGCGACGGCAACCGCGTCGCCTACGCCACGCGCCGCAACGTCTCGGGCGGCAACGCGGACGCGAGCGTCGAGCTGTATCTTCACGACATCCCCTCGGACACGACTGTGCGTCTGACCGACGCCCCGGCCGCGGCCCGCGCGGAGGTCGTCTCGTCGCTCGACGACGCGGGCGCGCGCGTCGCCTTCAACTTCCCGCGCGTGCTGTCCGAGCCCGACGTGCCTGAAGAGTTCGAGGGAGACTCGGAGATTTACCTCGCGGCCGTCCCGCCGCGCGCGCCTTTCGGGGCGGGGCTGCAAATCTCCAACGCCGCCGCCCCCGGCAAGACGCCGCCCGCGGGCGCGCTCGCGCAGGACTCTCTGGTCGTCGTCACGGGAAAGAATCTCGCGCTCGCCGCGAACTCTCCGGCGAGACTCCCGGGCGGCTCGTTCCCGACGATGGTCGAGAACCTCTCGGTCAGCGTCGGCGGACACGCCGCCCAAATCTTTTTCGCCTCGCCGACACAGCTCAACTTCAAACTGCCCGCGGCGCTCGGCGCGGGTCTCAACGAGTTCGTCGTGCGCAACCACGACGGCTTCGAGCTGCGCGGCGAGTTCAACGTCGCGCGCGCGGCCCCGGGCGTCTTCACCCTGAGCGGGACGGGCGCGGGCGAGGCCGTGGCGCTCGAAAACTCGACGCTGCGGCCGGGCCCTTTCGACGTGACGGACGAGGCCGGCGAGCCCCGGCGCCTCATCGTCTTCTGCACGGGACTGCGCGACGCGCGACAGGTCGAAGCCCTCGTCGGCAATCGACCCGTGCGGGTCGAGGCCGTCGTCCCCTCGCCCGACCTGCCCGGTCTCGACCAGTTGCACCTCGCGCTCTCGTCCGCGCTGAGAGGGGCGGGCGCTGCCGCGCTCGTCGTCCGCGCCGACGGGGCCGAAAGCAACCGCGCGACCCTGACTCTGAACGGCGGCGGGCCGCCCGCGCGCGCCGCACGCGTCGAGGTCATTCCGGCCGTGGCGTTAATCCCAACCGGCGGCGAGGTGCGCTTCACTGTGCGCGCCTTCGACTCGCTCGGCGAAGAGATTCCGAGCCCGGCCGTGTCCTTCGAGTCGGAGGATACGTCCGTCGCGACGTTTGATTCGAACGGCCTCGCCGTCGGCGTGGGCGCGGGCGTGACGGTCGTCAGGGTCGGCGTCGGGGAGACGACATCCGTCGTGTCTCTGCGCGTCGTCGAACGAACGCTCGTCGTCAACGAGGTGCTGGCCGACCCGCCCGACGGCGCGGCGGGCGACGCCAACCACGACGGCGTGCGCGTCGGTTCGGAGGAGGAGTTCGTCGAGTTTGTTAACGGGTGGACGGACGCGCTCGACCTTTCCGGCTGGACAGTTCGCACGCGTCCCCCGGGCGCGTCTGCGGAGAGCGTGCGGCACACGTTCCCGTCCGCGAGCCGGCTCCCGGCGGGCGAGGCGCTCGTGCTCTTTGGCGGCGGAAATCCTGACCCGAACGACCCCTTCTTCGGCGGCGCGCCCGTCGGGCAGGCGAGCGGCGGGACGCTCTCGCTCGCCAACGCGGGGCTCACGCTCGTCGTGCGCGACGCCGCGGGGAACCTCGTCACGCAGTTCACATACGGCACCGCGGGCGATAACTTCGGCGGCGACTCCGTCGATCAATCAATCACGCGCGCGCCCGACATCACGGGCGCGTTCGCGCGACACACGGCCGCCGACACCGCGCGCAGGTTCTCGCCCGGCAGACGTTTCGACGGCGGGTTCTTCCTCGAACGCGCGGGCCGTCTCACGCGCGTCGCCTTGGCCCCGACCCGACAGACGATTTTCGTCGGCGAGTCGGCCATCTTCAACGCACAGGCGTTCGACCAGTACGAGCGCTCTTTGAAAGGCGTGCAGTTTAACTTCAAGTCGAGCGACGCGCTCGTCGCCGGGGTCGAGAGCGTCGCGCCGGAGGCCGGCGACGGCTCCGTCACGTTCGCCCTGCGCGGTCTGGCCGAAGGTTCGACAAAGGTCAGCGCACACGCGAGCGCGGGCGGCGCGGGCGTCAACAGCGCCGACGCCGACATACTCGTCTCGAAGCGTCCGCCGAAGATAACGCGCGTCGAAGTCTCGCCGCACGCGCTCGTCCTGAACCGCGGCGGCACCGCGCGGCTCTCCGCACACGCCTACGACGAGAACGGACAGCCCGTCCCCGACGCTCTCATCAGTTGGAGTTCGGACGACGTGCTCGTCGCGGCCGTGGATTCGCCTGGCGTGGTGCGCGCGTCGGGCGTCGGCGCCGTTCGTATCAAGGCCGCCACGCCCGACAACCAAGGGGCGGAGATATGGGGGCGCGCGGAGGTGAACGTGCTCTTCCCGCTGGTCGTCAACGAACTGCTCGCGGACGTGCCGCCCGACGACCCGGACACGGCGCAGGTCGAGGGCGACGCGAACCGCGACGGCACGCGCGGCGCCGACGACGACGAGTTCGTGGAGCTTTTCAACATCTCCGACGCGCCCCTCGAACTTTCCGGTCTGCAAGTCGCCGACGCTTCGGGCGTACGTTTCACCTTCCCGGAGCGCACGACACTCGAAGCGGGGCGCCCGCTCGTCATCTTCGGCGGCGGAGAGCCGGCGCTTGAACGGTTCGGCGGCGCACTCGTCTTGAAGACCAACTCGCTCAGCCTCAACGACGGCGGCGACACGCTGACCCTCAAACTACCCCTCGCGCCCGAGCGCGTCTTTGTCGTCGCCGCGCACGCGTACGGGGCCGGCGGCTCCGTCAACGCGCCGAGGGACCAGTCTCTGACGCGCTCGCCCGACGCGGGCGCGGGCTCTGCGGGCGGCGACTTCAACGCGCACGCGTCCGTCCCGGCCGCCGCGAACCGCGCCTACTCGCCCGGCCTGCGCTCCGACGGGACTCCCTTCGGCTCGCCGCCGCTCGCGCGCATCGAGGTCACGCCCGCCACGGCCGCGCTCGAAGTGGGCGGCACGTTCGACTTCCACGCACGCGCCTACGCGCGCGACGACGGCGTCGAAGTGGAAGTCCCCGGCGTCCTCTTCAACTGGGCTCCGGGCAACCCGCAGCGGCTGACGGCCGCGCCCACGGAAGGCACGGCCGTCAGCGCCACAGCCCAGTCGCCCGGTACGGTCGAACTCTTCGCACGCGCCGGCGGCGTCGAAGGCTCTGCCACAATCCACGTCAACCCGACTCCCACCCCGACACCCTCGCCGACGCCGACTCCAACTCCGACACCATCCCCGACGCCGATACCTACGCCGACCCCGACACCTTCTCCGACTCCCTCGCCGACGCCGACGCCCTCGCCTTCTCCCACTCCGACCGTGACGCCGACGCCGTCACCGACGCCGACGCCAACCCCTTCTCCAAGCCCGACGCCGACGAGTACGCCGACGCCGACGCCCTCAGTAACCCCGACGCCGACGCCGAGCCCGGCGCCGACGCTCGTCGTTATCAGTCAGGTCTACGGCGGGGCGGGTTGCACGACGGCGGGCTGTTCCGCTTTCAGGAACGATTTCATAGAGCTTTACAACCGTGGGGAGTCTGCCGTCTCGCTCGCCGGCTGGTCTGTGCAATACGCTTCCGCGACGGGGACGGCGGCGTGGCAGGTCACGGCCCTCGGCAACGTCACGCTCGCACCCGGGCAGCGTTACCTCGTGCAGCAGGCCGGCAACGCGAACGGCGTCAGCGCGCTCCCCGCGCCCGACGCCGCGGGCTCAGTCAACCTGAGCGCGACGGCGGGCAAGGTGGCTCTCGTCAACACGACGGCGGCGCTGTCCGGCGCGTGCCCTCCGGGAACGAATATCGTTGACCTCGTCGGTTACGGCCCGTCCGCGAACTGCTCCGAGACCGCACCGGCCCCCGCGCCGGGCACGAACACGGCCGCCGTCCGCGACGGTGGCGGCTGCGCGGACACCGGGAACAACTCCGCGGACTTCGCGGCCGGCCCGCCCGACCCGCGCAACAGCAACGCGCCCGCGCAGGCGTGCCCCGCGCCCCCCGCGCAAAATGAGACGGGAGAGCCGTCTCCGACTTCGGAGGCGACTCTCCCGCCGCGCTTCTTACTTTTAAACCTCTGCGAGTTCAGCGAATCACGCCCGTCAAAGGGCTCGAAGCGCTGGCGTAGAGACGTTTCGGCATTCTCCCCGCGAGGTACGCGAGGCGGCCGGCCTCGACCGCCAGGCGCATGGCCGTAGCCATCCGCGCGGAGTCTTCGGCCTCCGCGATGGCCGTGTTCATCAGCACCGCGTCCACGCCCAGCTCCATCGCGACCGCGGCGTCGCTCGCCGTGCCGACGCCCGCGTCCACGATGATAACTGCGTCGGGCAACTGCTCGCGCATGATGGCGAGATTGGCGGGGTTCTGCACGCCGAGCCCCGACCCGATGGGCGCGGCCAGCGGCATCACGGCCGAGCAGCCCGCGTCCAGAAGCTTCTTCGCCATGATGAGGTCGTCCGAGAAGTAGGGCAGCACCTTAAAACCCTCCCGGACGAGCACGCGCGCCGCCTCCAGCGTCTGCTCGTTGTCGGGGAAGAGCGTCGTCTGGTCGCCGATGACTTCGAGCTTGACGAGGTCGGTCTGCAAAGCCTCGCGCGCGAGCCTCGCCGTGCGGATTGCTTCTTCGGCCGTGTAGCAGCCGGCCGTGTTCGGGAGGATGACGAGGCTCGGGTCGAGGTGGTCGAGGAACGACTCGGTCTTGCGGTCTAAGGGCACGCGGCGGACTGCCACCGTCACCATCTCCGCGCCCGAAGCGCGGTGCGCCGCCTTCATCTCCTCGAAGCTCCTGTACTTCCCCGTCCCCACGATCAGCCGCGACGCGAACACGCGCCCCGCGACCTCGAACGTCTCCCTCTCTGCCTGAATCGCTGTGGACATTTTTATGAGTGCTC
>DAIRFV010000121.1:12945-16005 GCA_036794905.1 Pyrinomonadaceae bacterium
CCGCCGCCGACGAAGTGGACGATCTCGACCCGGTCGCCTTCGGAGAGGCGTGCGGCGGGCCAGTCGGCGCGTCGGACGACTTCGCGGTTGAGCTCGACGGCGACGCGCTCGGGCGCGAGCGAGAGTTGTTCGATGAGGGAGAGCAGCGTCGCCCCTTCGGACAGTTCCGTCGGCTCCCCGTTAAGCTCTACGCGCAAGCGTCACGCCTTTCGTCACTGGTGGATGATGCGGCGCATCTCGGCCGAGTGTTCGTCCGCGACGGCGCGGATGATGATGGCCGCGCGGCCGGAGTTGAAGCGCGGCAGCAGCGCGCGGACGACCCCGACGCCGTGCTGGTCGGTCGTCGTCGTCACGATGAGCGGCCGGAACGAGGTGCCCAGGACTTTGACCGTCAGGTTGGCCTGCCCGACCGGCCTCTGGCCGTACGTGCCGCGGCCGACGTAAATCTTGATCGTCACCAACTGCCCCGCGCGGAACTCGCCCTCGTCGTCCAGAAGGCTCAAATGGATTTCGTCGGAAACCTCTTCGGGCTCCTCGACCACCTCGGCCTCGACGATAGTCTCGACGGGGGCAAGCTCCGGCTCCTGCGGCGCGGGCTCGGGCGCCGCGGCGGTCTCCTTCGTCGCGGGCGCGATGCGGTAGTAGTCGAGCGTGCTGATCTCGTCGGCGAGCGTGGACAGGATGACGATGTCGGGCTCCGGCTTCGCCTTAACGTCTACGGGCGGGGCGGCCTCTGCCTCCGGAGGCGCGGGCGAAGGGGCGGCCGCTTCCGGCGCTTCCGGCGCGGCGGGCGCTGCCTCTTCGACGGCGCCGGCCGTCTGTGACGCGGCGGCCGGCTCGGCGGGCTCGGCCGTCTTCTCCGGCGGAGGCGCGGGCGCGTCTGACTTCTTCCGGCGCGGGCCTGCGGCTTTGCGTGCGGCCTCGGGCGCCGCAGGGTCGGGCTGCGCAGAGCCGCCGTTGGGGCCGCTCATGCGCTTGAGGTCTTCGACGCGGCCCTGCTTGATGGCGGCGCAGATGAGCTTGTGCTGGCGTTGCAGGCGCTCGGTCAGGACTTGCTCGTCGAAGCCCTTGCTGATGAGGTCGGCGTAGGGCGTGCGCTTGCTGGCGATGATGTGGCCGCCGACGTAGACGAGCGAGAGGATGAGCGGTGTGTCGAGCCCCTTGTCCTCGGTCTGGACGTGGTACGTGACTCCGTCGTACGGAATGTCGGTGTTGAATCCGGTGATCACTGCTTGCTACGGAAGACGAATGTGTGGCGCGGATTTGGCCGGGGAGGTCGGCCTCCCCGACGGGGGTAAAATCAAGTTAGCACAGCCCGCGAAGCCGGTCAATCTCCTTGCAAAACATGGCTTTGGGCGCGGGCGGGGACGGCCTTGACACGACCCGCCGCGTGGACTAGGATTGGCTTGTACCATGATTCTCAAACTCAAAAACGGCCGCTAGGGGGCCGCTATTTCGGCGCAAGCTGACGGGAGGATAGTGTGTTCAGTCTGTCCGATTACCTGCCAATCGCGCTCATGTTCCTCGTCGCCGCGGGGTTCGCCGTGGGCAACGTTTTGCTGTCGCAGCTCGTCGGCCAGCACAAGGCGACGCGGACGAAGACGATGCCCTACGAGTGCGGCAAAGACCCCGTGGGCTCGGCGCGCGAGCGGTTCTCGGTGAAGTTCTACCTCGTGGCGATGATCTTCATCCTCTTCGACATCGAGCTGATCTTCCTGCTGCCCTGGGCCGTCGTCTTCCGCAGCTTCGTCCAGGACTTCAACCTCGGACTCCTCATCTACGTCGAGATGATGACGTTCGTGGCGCTGCTCCTCGTCGGCTACGTCTACATCCTGAAGAAGGGTCTCTTCGAGTGGGGCGCGAAGGCGCGCGTCGAGGCGGAGGCGGAGGCGCGTGCGCTGGAGTTGACCGAAGCCCGCGCGCGCGCGGCCGAGGTGAGGCACGCGGCGCCGGCTCGCGCCGCGTAAAAGGTTCAGCAAGGTATACTTATGGGCTTAGAGAATTTCATCGCCGAGGCGCTGCCCGACATCATCACGACGCGGCTCGACTCGCTGGTCAACTGGGCGCGCAAGTCCAGTTTGTGGCCGGCGACCTTCGGGCTCGCCTGCTGCGCCATCGAGATGATGGCGACCACCGACTCGCGCCACGACCTGGCGCGCTTCGGCTCGGAGGTCTTCCGCGCAAGTCCCAGACAGGCCGACGTGATGATCGTCTCGGGGCGCGTGTCGCGTAAGATGGCGCCCGTCTTGCGGCGCATCTACGACCAGATGCCCGAGCCGAAGTGGGTCATCTCGATGGGCGCGTGCGCCACCTCGGGCGGCGTCTTCGACAACTACGCCATCGTCCAGGGCGTGGACAAGATCGTGCCCGTGGACGTGTACATCCCCCGCTGCCCCCCCCGCCCGGAAATGCTCATCCACGCCATCCTGATGCTCCAGCAGAAAGTGATGGGTGAGTCTCTGCGCGACCGCGACGACGTGCCGCCCGAAGAGGCTTACGAGGCCGTGCCGCCGGGCACGCTCCCCGCCGTCGGCGTCTCGGCCACCAACGAGGCGGCGGCGCAAACGTCGCCCTCGCGCCCCTACACCATCGCCTCGCGCCACGAGCGCCGCAGGTCGAGCTAAGGCCGTGAACCGTGAACCGTAAACCGTGACGAGAAGTAAGGGGGTCTTACTCACGGCTTGCGGTTCACAACTCACGCGCTTTCACCTGTCACGGTTCACGGTTTACGTTTCACGGTTTTTCATATGGCTCAAGACATCGAGCGAGAGAAGGAGATCGCCGCCGGGAGCCGCGCGGCCAAGTCGTACCCGGTTCCGCCGGCCGACATGATCGCGGCGCTGCGCGGCGAGCACGAGGGCTGGGTCTCGGAAGTCATAGAGGCTTTCGGCGAGCTGACGCTGGTCGTGCCGCGCGAGGCCGTGGCGGCCGTGTGCGCGCACCTGAAGGCGGCGCCGGGCTTCGAGTTCGACATGCTCGCGGACATCGCGGGCGCAGACCGCGGGCCCGAGGAGGAGCCGCGCTTCGAGGTCAACTACCACCTCTTCTCGACGAAGCGCT
>DAIRFV010000122.1:0-10164 GCA_036794905.1 Pyrinomonadaceae bacterium
TTAGCCGTGCCTCTGTGTCTCTGTGGTTAATGCTCTTTATCCTCACTCAAGTGCAGGACGCTTTAATCGGCGACGGCCTTCGCCTTAACGAAGTCGCCGGTTCTCAGGTCAACCCTCACCTCCCTGTACTTCCCTTCGTCGTACTCGGGGCTCCATTCGGAGAGCACCTTCAGCACCAGTTGGAGGCTTCTTTCATCTATGTGGTGTTTGCCTCCCCAGAAGATCGAGCCGGCGGTGCGCGGGAGGTTGGAGACCCTGGGGACGATGTCCGAGAGGGCCAGTTTCTTAATCAGCTTCCCCTCCGGCCCGTAGATCACCACCACGTCGTCGCCCATCCCGACGGCCTGCCAGTTGTCGAACGTGGCGACGTACTGGCCGCCGTCGGAGAGGAGGACGTTGACGGGGGCCACGTCGTTAGAGAGGCGTCGCTCCCAGACCTTCTCGTACCTCCCGTCATCCTTCCGCCTGTGGAAGACGCCCCGGCAGTAGCTGTTCTCCACCTCCGGCTTCGAGCCGGCCGGCTCCTTCTTCGCCGCCCCGTACCGGAAGAACCCTGTCAACTGACTCTCCGGCTCGCGCGGGATGACTTCGAGGTAATACTCTCTGTTCGCGGAGTAGTACTTCTGCGGCGTCGGCAGCCGCCACGAGTCCGCGGACGCGCGCACGCCGCAGGCGAGGAACGCGGCGGCGATGATGAGACTCAGCCCGATTCTTTTCATGACTGCCCTCCCGCCGTTGTATTAACCGGTGCTGCCGAAGCCGCCCGCGCCGCGCCCGGTCTCTTCGAGGTCTTCGGCCCAGGCGGGCTCGGGGGTGGCGATGGCCTCGACGACGAGCTGCGCGACGCGCGCGCCCGGCTCGACCTCGAACGGCTCCCGGCCGTGGTTGACGAGCGCGCACAGAATCTCTCCGCGGTAGTCGGAATCAATCACCCCGGCCAGCACGTCTACGCCGTGGCGCACCGCGAGCCCCGAGCGCGGCGCGACGCGGCCGTAGAAGCCCGCGGGCACGGCCACGGCGAGCCCCGTCCGCACGGCCGCGCGCCCGCCCGGCGCGATGGTCACGCGCTCGATTGCGTAGAGGTCTAACCCGGCCGCGCCCGCGCTCCCGCGGGAGGGGAGCCTCGCCTCCGGGTGAAGTCGCTTGAAGTGTAGACGCTCGGACATGAGAGACGCCGCCGAAGAATTCAGTGGTGCGCGCGGCCGGGCCCGCGCCCCTGTATGATGTTGCGCAGCCTCCCGCCGACGAACTGCCCGAGGAAGAACGCGCCGACGAGCACGGGGAAGCTTATCAACTGGAAGCCGAGCCCCGAGAAGATTCTCAGCGCGATGACCAGCGGCACCGGCAAATGCACGGCCAGGAACCACTGCCTTGAGAGCTTCCGCACGCTCGCGCGCCAGTAGCCGAACGGCAGGTTGATGAGAAAGACGAGCAGCGCGACACTCCAGAGGCTCATGCGTTTTCCGACTCGACCCCCTCGACAGTCTCTTTCGGCGCGAACTCGCCTTCGACCCAGACCTCGCCGTCCTCGAAGAACTCCTTCTTCCAGATGGGGACGGTGCGCTTGAGCTCGCGGATGGCCCACTCGCAGGCTTCGAAGGCCGCGCGGCGGTGCGGGGCGCTCACCGCGATGACGACGGAGGTCTCGCCGATCTCGGTGCGACCCGTGCGGTGGACGATGCCGACGTGCGCGATACGGAAACGGCGGTGCGCCTCTTCGCCCAAACGCTTCAGCTCGGCGAGCGCCATCGGGGCGTAGGCTTCGTAGACGAGGTGGAGCGTGCGGCGCCCGCGCGTCCACTCGCGCGCGTAGCCGTCGAGCGTGACGGTCGCGCCGCAGCGGCGGGGGACGACGCGGCGCGCGACGGCGCCCACGTCGATGGGCTCGGTCGTCAGTTCGAAGAAGTCTTCGGCGTCGTCCGCCTCGGGCGGTTCGCCGTCGCCGCCGCTCACCGGCGGGAAGAGGGCTAGTTCGTCGCCGTCCTCCAGCTCGACGTCGAGGTCGCGCGCGTACTCCTGGTTGACGGCGACGAGGAGCGAGGAGCGGAAGCGTAAGAGGTCTGGATACTCTTCGAGCAGACGCCCGAAGGCGGCGCGCGCCGTCGCGCCCGCGGCGAGCGTCAGGACGGCCTCGTCGGCCGCGGCCTCGCGCGCCGCGCCGAAGAAGAGGACGCGCACGCGCACCTCTCGCGACTCAGCGTCGCCGCCCTGTCCGTCTGTTTCCCGGGTCATTCTTCGAAGTCGATCTCTTTGCCGGCGTGGCCGTTGCCGCGCGCCAGCTCGTGCGTGCGCGCGCGCTCCTCGTAGGAGGTGACGGCCTGCGCGAGCATCGTGTGGAGGCGGCGCAGGCGTTCCGCGGTCGAGCGCGTCTCAAGCAGCCGCTGCTTCGTCTCGGCGTCCATCTCCACCACGGCGGCGACGAGGAAGGAGAGGCGCTCGGGGTCGTCCTGCGGCAACTCGGGGAGCGCGCCGCGCTCGGCGTTGGCGGTGCGCATCGCGCGCGCGATGCGCATGAACAGCTCGGACACCTCCTCGGCGCGGCGGCCGACCACGGCGGCGTCCTCCCCCTCGTCCTCGAAGAACTCGACGCGCGCGACCAGGTAAGGGTCGCCGCGCTCGACGTACTCGGCGACGCGGTAGCGCACGACGCCGAGGGTGAGGATGTTCGAGCGGCCGTCGGGCAGCGGCTGCACCTCGACGACCTCGGTCGCGCAGCCGACGTGCCCCTCGGGCGGGCGTTCTTCGCCCGCGGCGTCGGGCGTGAAGTAGGAGAGGCCGAAGAGGTTGTTCGAGGCGCGCACGTCGGCCAGCATGCGGCGGTAGCGCTCCTCGAAGATGTGGAGCGGCAGCGGCACGCCCGGGAAGAGCACGAGCGGCAGCGGGAAGATCGGCAACTCCCGCACGCCGCGCACCTTGTCGAGGGCTTCAGACATAAAAGGCGTGAACCGTGAACCGTCAACCGTAACGAGATGAAAACCGGTTCTTACTTGTCACGGTTCACGGTTTACGGTTCACGTTCCTGTCACTTGTCACTCGTCAGGGCCGTGGTCGCACTGCGTTCGAGCGCGCCGAGGGCCGCGGGGGAGGGGGCCGCCTCCGCCGTCTCGTCGCGCGGCGCGCGCGGCTCGACCTTCTGCTCGATGAGTTCGAGGATGGACTCGGGGGGCTCGTCGCCGAGCGCGCGGCGCTTGGCTTCGAGGACGAGCTCGGCCATCTCGCGCGCGCGGTCGCGGAAGCGCGTGTCGCGCGCGATGAGGTCTTCGACGATTCTTCGCTCGCGGTGCGCGCGCGAGGTGTCGGCGTCCAGCCCCGCGGCGACGGCGTACTCGACGGGCACGCTCTGGTTCTTGAGCATGACGTGGAGCGCGCCCGTGTGGGCGAGAGCCTCCTCGCGCATCCGTCGCATGTCGAGCAGAGAGTTCTTGAAGCCGAGGTGGCCGCGCAGGTTGATCTCGATGATGGGCGCGGGGCCGTCCGACTCCGGGTCGTGCGGGGTCACCTCGTTCCTGACCTTCTCCATCAGGCGCTCGTGGACTTCCGACTGGTCTTCGGCGCCGGAGACATCGACGGTCAGTCTGTCGAACGGGCGCTGGACGTACTCGTTGACGAAGGTCGCCTTGACCGCGCGGTCGTCATCCACCTCGACGAGGTAGAGGCCGCGCTCCTCGCGGTACTCGTCGATGGAGCAGGCTTCGAGCGAGCCGGGGTTGAAGGCCCAGTTGTCGATCTCGAACTTCTTGTGCGTGTGGCCGAGCGCGACGTAATCGACGAGCGCGCGCAGCTCCTTCAGCCGTTCGACCGAGAGCGCGGGGATGGGGCGGTTGAGCTGCCCCTCGACGTCCGTGTGCAGCAGGAGGATGTGGAAGAGACCTTCGCCGCGCGCGGCGCGCAGACTTTCGGCGAGCATCGGCATCGCGGCGTTGGCCGAGGTGCCGTACCAGTGCGTGCCGTAGATGCGCGCGCCCTTGATGTCCACGTAGGAGCCCGTGTGCGACTCCTCGTCCCACGGCACCATCTGCCACGGCAGAGCGCCCTCGGCGGACGCCTCGACGCGCGCCGGCTCCAGGAGGATGAAGAAGCCGGCCTGCGAGAACGAGCGCATCCAACTGTAGTCGGAGACGGCGTCGCGGCGGTCGTGGTTGCCCTCGATGGCGACGACGGGGATGCCGTGGTCTTTCAGGATTTGGAGGCCCGCGAGCGCGTGGTTCATCGTCTGCGGGTCGATGTTGCGGCGGTCGAAGAAGTCGCCCGCGATGAGGACGAAGTCCACCGCGTTAGGGACGGCGTGCTGCTGAATCACGTCGTACCAGCTCCGGAAGAAGTCCTTCGTCCGCTCTTCGAGGTTGTAACGGCGGCACCCGAGGTGCACGTCCGACATGTGTAAAAACTTAATCATCCGATGGGAATTATACAGTAGACAGTAGTCAGTAGACAGTAGACAGTAGGGCTTCGCCTGTTAGAGGCTGAAGATGACGACCGCGGGGTCCGAGCGTCGAAGGTTTTTCCCTACTGGCTACTGGCTACTGGCTACTGACTACTCGCATTTTGTCCGGGCGCGGACTCTTTGACCAGTTTCTCGACCATGTCGCCGAGGCGCGAGAGCTCGCCGGGGCTGACGCCGATGCTGATGAAGCGGACGGCGCCGCGGCGGTCAATGAGGACGGCCGTGGGGAAGGCGTTGACGCCGTACTCGGACAAATTCTCGCGGCCGCTCTCGGCGATGGCGACCGGGTAGGTCATCTTGTTCCCCTGCTTGAAGCGGCGCAGGAAGTCCATCTTCTCGGCGCGGCTCTTGCCGCTGCCGCCGAGCGTGCCTTGCAGGTCGGTGAGCCCGATGACGGTGAAGCCGCGCTCGGCGTGCTTCTTCTGCCAGTCGCGCAGCACGGGGAAGGACGCGCGGCACGGGCCGCACCACTCGTACCAGAAGTCGATGAGCACGACCTTCCCGCGCAGGTCGGCGAGACTGAGCGGCTCCTGGTCGATCCACTCGGCGACGGTCAGCTCGGGCGGCGCGGCGAGGCGGTCGGGGGGGAGCGCGAGGATGGCGCGCTCGGCGTCGTCCGCCTTGTCGGGGAAGCGGCCGGCCGTCATCCGGTAGAGGTTGGCCGAGGGCATTTCGAGCGCGATCCGGAAGAGCTCGACGACGGTCGCGAGCGACTCCTCCTTCCGCTTGAGCGAGGAGTAGGCGGCGGCCAGCGTCTCGCCCGCGGCGAAGATGGCCTCCTCGCGCCGCGCCTGCGGGAGTTCCCTGCCCTTGAGCGCCTTCGCCAGCCGGAACGCCTCGGACGAGCGCTCGGCGGCGCGCTCGTACTGCCTGGCCTTGAGGTAGGCGATGCCGAGCTCGTGCTCGTTCTGGAGGAGCTGCCCCGTGGTCTTCGGCTCGCCCGCGAGGTAGGCGGCGCGCGCCGCCTCGGCCTCCTCGAAGAGCTTGGTCTGCGCCGCGTAGACGGCGACGAGGTTGCGCGCGGCCTGCGCGTGCGACCCCGCGGCCGCGCCGTCGGCGAGGTAGCGGCGCATCACTTCGAGCGTCTCCTTCTTCTTCCCGGCGATGTTGTAGAGCGCGCCGAGGTAGAAGAGGTCGAGCCCGGCGAGGCCGGGGCGCGCGGCCAGCTTCGCGGCGGAGCGCGCGGCCAGCTCGCGCCTCTCGCGCTCAAGCCGCTCCATGTCGTCGCGGTCGGGCGTCTTGCCCTGCGCGCGCATCTCCGCGCGCTGGTCGCGCGTGTAGTCTTCGACGGCCTTGTAGAGCGCGGCGGCCGACTCGTCCTGCGCCGGCGCCGCGGGGGCCGCGCCCCGCACCGGCGGCGCCGCGAGGATGAGAAGGGCGAGCAGACAGTAGAGGGTTCTTCTCATATTCTTCATCTCCGTCGTGGAAGTCCTGAGAGGTGACGAACGGGCGGTCAGACGCCGCCCAACTCCGCGGCGCCCGCGCCGGCCTCGGAGACGAGGATGGCGGGGCGCCGGCCGGTGGCGCGCTCGTAGCCCTCGGCGAGGGCGCGCCCGAACTCTCCCAGTGATTCGCGGCGGACGAGCGAGACGGTGGAGCCGCCGAAGCCGCCGCCGGTCATGCGCGCGCCGAGGACGCCCGGCAGGTCGCGCGCCAGCTCGACCAGCACGTCCAGCTCCGGGCTGCTCACCTCGTAGTCGTCGCGCAGAGAGTAGTGCGACGCGTACATCAGCCGCCCCATCGACGCGAGGTCTCCGGCGCCGAGCGCCCGCGCGGCCGAGAGCGTGCGTTCGTTCTCGGTGACGATGTGGCGGCAGCGGCGGCGGAGCGGGTCGGGGAGCGTGTCTTTGTGTCTCTCGAAGTCTTCGACACTCACGTCGCGCAGTTGCGTGATGTCGGGCAGGTGCGCCTGCAACAGTTCGACGCCGCGGGCGCACTCGGCGCGGCGGACGTTGTACTCCGACGACGAAAGCTCGTGCTTGACGCGCGTGTCGGCGACGACGAAGGCGGCCTCCGTGGTGTCGAGCGGGACGGGCTCGGCCTCAAGGCTGCGGCAGTCGATGAGGAGCGCGTGGTGCGCGCGCGCGAGCGCGGCGACGAACTGATCCATGATGCCGCAGAGCGTGCCGACGTAGGTGTGCTCGGCCTGCTGGCCGGCGAGCGCGAGCGTGACGCCGTCCACCTCCCGCCCCGAGACGCGCGCGAGCGCCAGCCCCACCGAGATTTCCAGCGCCGCCGAAGAGGAGAGACCCGCCCCGGCCGGCACGTCCGAGTCGATGAGAAGGTCTGCGCCCGAGAGCTTCACGCCGCGCGACTCGAGCGCCTGCGCGACGCCCTCGACGTAGTCGAGCCAGATGCCGCGGCGCCGAGGGCCGGGGCGGTCGAGGTCGAAGCTCAACTCCTCTTCGAGGCTCGCGGAGTAGGCGCGCACCGTGCGGTCCGGGCGCGGCGCGGCGGCGACGAACGTCGCGCGCTCGATGGCCATCGGGAGCACGAAGCCGCCGTTGTAGTCGGTGTGCTCGCCGATGAGGTTGACGCGGCCCGGCGCGCGGAAGAGGCGCGCCGCGCGCCCGTAACGCTCTCGGAAGGCCCTGCCGACCGCCTCGCGCTCTATCATCTGCCCTCGTCCTTTTCGTCCCGTGGAGGTTTCGCCCGGCGTGGGATTCTACCACCGGCGCGCGAGAAACGGCCGCGCCAGTTGGTTTTCGCGCCGAACGATAATATAAGTTAACTTCCCAAACAAAAAAACGCGCGAGGCTTCGGAGTGAGAAGATGATTCCTGACGCATTCAGGCTGGACGGCAAGGTGGCGCTGGTGACGGGCGCCTCGGCGGGACTCGGCGCGGCGGTCGCGTCGGCGCTGGCGGAGGCGGGCGCCGACGTGGCCTGCCACGGCAACTCGCGCAGCCCCGAGGCGACCTGCGCGAGCGTCGCGGGCGTGGGTAAACGTGCGCTCGCCGTCGTCGGCGACCTCTCAGACAAAGACGTGCCGCGCCGTCTGGTCGAGGAGACTTTGGGCGAGTTCGGCCGGCTCGACATCCTCGTCAACAACGCCGGCATCATCCGCCGCGCGCCGGCCGTGGACTTCTCCGAGGAGGACTGGGCGGCCGTCATCGAGGTCAACCTCTCGGCCGTCTTCCGCCTCTCGCAGCTCGCCGGCCGCCACATGGTCGGGCGCGGGTCGGGGAAGATCGTCAACGTCGCCTCCCTCCTCTCTTTTCAGGGCGGAGTCACCGTCCCGGCCTACGCGGCGTCGAAGGGCGGCGTCGCGCAGCTGACCAAGGCGCTCGCCAACGAGTGGGCGTCGAAAGGCGTCTGCGTCAACGCCATCGCGCCCGGCTACATGCGCACCGACAACACGGCCGCGTTGCAGAAGGACGAGACGCGCAACCGCCAGATACTCGAACGCATCCCGGCCGGGCGCTGGGGCGAGCCGAAGGATTTGGCGGGCGCGGCCGTCTTCCTCTCGGCGCCCGCGAGCGACTACATCAACGGCCACGTCCTCGTCGTTGACGGCGGGTGGATGGGGAGATGATGCAGTAGTCAGTAGTCAGTAGACAGTAGACAGTAGGGGCTCCGCTTTGAGAAGGTCGAGGATGACAGCCGCAAGTCTCGCAAACGGAAAGGTTTTTCTCCTGACTACTGACTACTGTCTACTGTCTACTTCTTTTAGTTCCTATGCCGCAGAGACTCTTTCTCCTTGAGCCGCAGTACCGCGAGCGCGTGTGGGGCGGGCAGAGGTTGAAGGCGGCCGACCCGCCGGTGGGCGAGGCGTGGGTCGCGTTCGAGGAGAGCCGCGTCCGCGAGGGCGAGCACGCCGGGCGCACCGTCGCGGAGTTGTCTACGGAGTACGGCGCACAGTTCCTCGGCCGCGAGGTCTTCGAGACTTACGGGAGTCGGTTCCCTCTGCTCGTCAAGCTGCTCGACTGCGCCGACTGGCTCTCGGTGCAGGTGCACCCGGACGACGAGCAGGCCGCGCGCCTGGTCGGTGAGGGGGAGTTCGGCAAGACCGAGGCGTGGCACTTCATCGAGGTCGAGCCGGGCGCGACCATCTACGCGGGCATCAAGCCGGGGACGGGCGAGGAGGAGTTGGAGGCGGCGATACGCGGGGGCCGCGTCCTCGAAGTGGCCGAGCGTCTTGAGGTCAGCGCGGGCCAGACGGTCTACATCCCGGCGGGCACTTTGCACGCGCTGGGGCCGGGGCTTCTGCTCTACGAGGTGCAGCAGTCGAGCGACACGACCTACCGCGTCTACGACTGGGACAGGCCGGCCTCCGCAGGAAGAAAATTGCACGTCGAGGAGTCGGTGGCCGTCACAGACCCGCGCAAAGGCGCCGTCGTCCGCCCCGCGCCCGAGCTGCGGGGGACGGCCGCCGCCGCCGCGCTCGTCTGCCCCCACTTCGAGCTCGAAGTGGTGCGACTCGGCCGTGAGGCGTTGGACGCCGACACCGCGGGCGCGACCTTCCACATCCTGACGGTGACGGAAGGAGGCGCCGAACTCTCCTGCGACGGCGAGACGGTGCGTCTGGCTCAGTACGAGACGGCGCTCGTCGCGGGCGGCGCCGGGGCTTACCGTGTGCGCGCCGAGACGGGCGGCGCGCGGCTGCTCGGCGCGGCCGTCCCCGCCCGTCACAAACCGCGGGGCTAATCCCCCGCCGCGCCTGTATAATCAGGGCGCACCCTCTTGCTCTAACATCCCGAAGCACCGGCGCGGACGAGTCGAGACGATGATTACTACCTTCCAGCAACACGTCCTGCAGGAGCAGAAGCGATTCCCCGGCGCGACGACCGAGTTCTCCTGGCTCGTCTCGGGAATCTCGCTCGCCACGAAGATGATCGAGTCGCAGGTCAGGCGCGCGGGGCTCACCGGCATCATCGGCTCGTTCGGCGAGGTCAACGTGCAGGGCGAGGTGCAGCAGAAGCTCGACGTTTACGCCAACGAGGCGCTCATCCACTGCCTCTCCCTGCGCGAGAGCATCGGCATCATCGCCTCGGAGGAGAACGAGGAGCCGCTCGTGCTCCGCCACGACTCGCCCGCGGCGAAGTACGCCATCGTCTTCGACCCGCTCGACGGCTCGTCGAACATCGACGTGGCCGTCACCATCGGGACGACCTTCGCCATCTTCCGCCGCCCCGAAGGCGACAGGGCCGGCGACCCGCTGCAGTGGGTGCTCCAACCCGGTCGCAAGCAGGTCGCCGCCGGCTACGTCGTCTACGGCTCTTCGACGGTGCTCGTCTACAGCGCGGGCAACGGCGTCCACACCTTCACCCTCGACCCGCTCGTCGGCTCCTACATCCTGACGAAGGAGAACGTGCGCATCCCCGAGCGCGGCGCCTACTACTCGATCAACGAGTCTTACTGCGACCGCTGGCCCGAGGTCTACGTGCGCTACCTGCACCGCCTGAAGTCGGGCGAGGCCGGGTGCCGCTACTCCTCCCGCTTCGTCGGCTCGATGGTGGCCGACTTCCACCGGACGCTGCTGCGCGGCGGCGTCTTCATCTACCCGCCGAACACGGACCACCCCGAGGGGAAGCTGCGGCTCCTGTACGAGGCCAACCCCGTCGCCTTCCTCGCCGAGCAGGCGGGCGGGTCTGCGAGCGACGGCCGGCAGCACATACTCGACATACAGCCGCGCGACGTGCACCAGCGCACGCCGCTCGTCGTCGGCGGCGCGGCCGAGATGGAAGAGTTCGAGCGCTGCCTCGCCGCGGGCTGAGAGGG
>DAIRFV010000122.1:10264-15974 GCA_036794905.1 Pyrinomonadaceae bacterium
GCGGCGCGGCCGAGATGGAAGAGTTCGAGCGCTGCCTCGCCGCGGGCTGAGAGGGCTTAGGAGTCCGGCCGCTCGGACTCGAACTTTGAACTGCTGAAGCACGGGACACGATGACACTCAAACACTCGACGGACGATTCGCGCTGGCTGCTCGCGCCCCTGCGGCGGCTGCACGAACAGATACGCGCGGCGGTGGTCGAAGCCTGCGAGCGCTCGGCCGTGGAGTCGCTGGCCGAGGTCGAGCGCGAGGAGGAGGGCGACACCATCTACGCCGTTGACCGCGTGAGCGAGGAACTGATCGTCGAGTTCTTCGAGCGCGAGGTGGCGCACACGGCGCCGCTCGTCCTCGTCGCCGAAGGGTTGCCGCACGGCGGGCAGGTCGTCCTGCCGCACGGCGCGCTCGAGACGGACGCGGTCTGGCGCGTCGTCGTCGATCCCATCGACGGCACGCGCGGCCTGATGTACCAGAAGCGCAGCGCCTGGGTTCTGACCGGCGTCGCGCCGAACCGCGGCGCCGAGACCTCGCTCGCCGACATCGAGCTGGCCGTCCAGACCGAGATACCACTCGTCAAACAGCACCTCTCGGACGTGGCCTGGGCCGTGCGCGGCGAGGGCGCGCACGCCGAGCGCTTCAACCGCCTGACGGGCGAGTCCACGCCCATCAAACTGAGACCTTCGCAGTCGCCCTCCATCGCGCACGGCTACGCGCAGGTCGCGCGCTTCTTCCCCGGCGCGCGCGAGGAGCTGGCGGCGATTGACGAAGAGATAGTGTTGGGGGCGCTCGGGCCGGTGCAGCCGGGCAAGGCGCATTGCTTCGAAGACCAGTACACGTCGAGCGGGGGACAGCTCTACGAGCTGATGTCGGGGCACGACCGCTTCACGGCCGACCTGCGGCCGCTGATGGAGGAACTGGTGCGCGCGCGCGGACTCGTGCTCGGCATCTGCTGCCACCCGTACGACCTCTGCACGGAGCTGATCGCGCGCGAGGCGGGCGTCGTCGTCACAGACCTCGACGGCGAGCCCCTGCGCGCGCCGCTCGCGGTCGAGCCCGACGTGGCGTGGGTCGGCTACGCCAACGAAGGCGTCCGGGCGCAGATCGAGCCGCTGCTGCGCGCCGCGCTCGAACGGCGCGGGCTGCTGCAACAGAGGGGGGCCGAGGATGTCTGAGCGCGCCTCGCGTTCGAGGCCGCGCGGCCACCCCGGGCACGCGGTCCGGGGGCGTAAGTCTTACCAAGCGCCGGGGACTTGAGACGGCAGAGACGGATGTGCAGATGAACGGCATCGAACAGGGCTCGACACACGGACTGGCGGACACGGACGACTTCGTCCGCATGGTGAGGCGACTGCTCGCGGGCGAATCGCCCTCGATGAGCGTGCTCTTCGAGGGCGGAGGCCCGGTCTACGTCACGCGCGCGCCCGGCCGCCTCGACCTGATGGGCGGCATCGCCGACTACTCGGGCTCGCTCGTCCTCGAACTCCCCATCGCCTCCGCCACGCACGCCGCGTTGCAGCTCCGCGCGCAGAGGACGCTCGTCGTCGTCAGCCTCCCGCCCACCGACGAAGGGCAAGCGCGCATGTTCGAGATGGCGCTCGACGACCTGTACGACTCGTCGGGCCGCCCGCTCGAATACGCCGACGCCGCGCGTTACTTCAAACGGGACGGGAACGACTGGGCCGCCTACGTCGCCGGGGCCTTCCTCGTCCTCGCGCGCGAGCGGGGCACGCGCTTCGAGCGCGGCGCGCGCATCCTCATCCGCTCGGAGGTGCCCGAGGGCAAAGGCGTCAGCTCCTCGGCCGCGCTCGAAGTGGCGACGATGCAGGCCATCGCCGCGGCTTATCAAATCGAGCTGGAGCCGCGCGACATGGCCTTCCTCTGCCAGAGGGTCGAGAACCTCGTGGCCTGCGCGCCCTGCGGCGTGATGGATCAGATGACCTCGGCCTGCGGCGAGGCCGGCAAGTTACTGGCCCTGCTCTGCCAGCCCGGCGAGCTGAAGGGCACGGTGGCGCTGCCCGGAGAGCTTGAGGTGTGGGGCGTGGATTCGGGCATCCGCCATGCCGTTAGCGGCGCGGACTACGGCACGGTGCGCACGGCGGCCTTCATGGGCTACCGCATGATCGCCGAGATGGCGGGCCTGCGCGTCTCCGACGCGGAGACGCGCGGGCACGTCCGCATCCAGGACCCCGACTGGCACGGCTACCTCGCCAACATCACGCCGGCCGAGTTCGAGGCGCGCTACGCCGCACACCTGCCCGCGCGCATGTCGGGCGCCGAGTTCCTCGAAAGGTATCAGGGCATCACAGACCCCGTGACGGCGGTAGACCCCGCGCGCCACTACCACGTCCGGCAGGCGACGCAGCACCCCGTCTTCGAGCACGCGCGCGTCAGGAAGTTCGCCGAGATACTTGAGGGCGAAGACGCCGCGGCGCGCGCGCCCGAGCTGGGCGAGCTGATGTACAAGTCGCACAAGAGCTACTCGGCCTGCTGCCTCGGCTCGCCGGGGACGGACGAGCTGGTCAGGCTCGTGCGCGAGGCCGGGGCCGAGTCGGGGCTCTGCGGCGCGAAGATCACGGGCGGCGGCAGCGGCGGCACCGTCGCCGTCCTCGGCCGCAAGGGCGCGCGCGCATCGGTCGAGGCGGTGGCCAAAGAGTACGAGCGCCGCACCGGCCACGCGCCGCTCATCATCTCCGGCTCCTCGCCGGGCGCGGCCGCTTTCGGACATCTGGTGGTAAGAGCGTGAACCGTAAGCCGTGACGGGTTAAAACTGCTTACCTCTGGTCACGGTTCACGGTTCACGCGAACGGAGTGAGATGAAGCTACTCGGGATTGACGTTGGGACGGGCGGGAGTCGCGCCCTTCTGGTTGACGAGCGGGGGAGCGTGGTCGCCTCCGCGACCGTCGAGCACGCGCCGTTCGCCTCGCCGCGGACGGGCTGGGCCGAGCAGGACGCGCGCGACTGGTGGCGCGCGAGCGAGCAGGCCGTGCGCGAAGTGCTCTCGGCGGAAGGCGTGCGCGCCGAGGATGTCGCCTGCGTCGGCCTGACGGGTCAGATGCACGGCGCGGTGCTGCTCGACGAGCGGGACGAGCCGCTGCGCCCCTCCATCATCTGGTGCGACGTGCGCACGCACGAGCAGTGTCGCGCGCTCACCCGACAGGTCGGCGCGGAGCGCCTGATTCAGCTCGTCTCGAACCCCGCGCTCGAAGGCTTCACCCTGCCGAAGATGCTCTGGGTGCGCGAGCGCGAGCCCGAGGTCTGGGCGCAAGTCCGCTCGGTGCTGCTCCCCAAGGATTATGTGAGGCTCAGACTGACGGGCGAGAAGGCGACCGACGTGGCCGACGCCTCGGGCACGCTCCTCTTCGACGTGACCCACCGCAGGTGGTCGGAGGAGATGCTGGAACTCACCGGCATCGAACGGAGCTTATTGCCGCGCGCGTACGAGTCTGCGGAAGTCACGGGACGCGTCTCGGCCGCAGGTGCGGCGGCGACGGGTCTGCGCGAGGGGACGCCGGTCGTCGCGGGCGCGGGCGACCAGGCGGCGGGCGCGGTCGGCATGGGGATCGTGAGGCCGGGCGCGGTCAGCGCGACCATCGGCACCTCGGGCGTCGTCTTCGCCGCGACCGACCGGCCCGCGCTCGACCCCAAGGGCCGCGTCCACACCTTCTGCCACGCCGTCCCCGAACGCTGGCACGTCATGGGCGTGACGCAGGGCGCGGGTCTCTCCCTGCGCTGGTTCCGCGACCAGTTCGGCGCGGGCGCGGACGACGGCCGGGACCCTTACGAGCGTCTGGGCGAGGAGGCTTCGTCTGCGCCGCCGGGCGCGGACGGCGTGCTGTGGGCGCCGTACCTGATGGGCGAGCGCACGCCGCACCTCGACCCGCACGCGCGCGCGGCTTTAGTAGGATTGAACGCCGGTCACAAGCGCGCGCACGTCGTCCGCGCCATCCTCGAAGGCGTCGCGTTCAGCCTGAGGGACACGCTGACCATCTTCGCGGAGATGGGCGTCCCCGTCGAGACGATAAGGCTCGGGGGCGGCGGCGCGCGCTCGCGCGTGTGGCGGCAGATTCAGGCGGACGTGTACGGGCGCGAGGTCGAGCTGGTCGAGGCAGACGAGGGCGCGGCCTACGGCGCGGCGCTGCTCGCGGGCGTGGGCGGCGGCGCCTGGGCCTCGGTGGACGACGCGTGCGCCGCCGCGGTGCGCGTGCGCGTGCGCGTCCCGCCCGACGCCGCGGGCGCGCGCGTCATGGACGAGCGTTATAGAATCTTTCGGGCAATCTATCCGGCGCTGCGCCGAATCGCCGAGGCGTAGGCGTCGGTCGCGCGTAGACCAACAAGCGAGAAAGGGAGAATAAGACCATGGCAGAAGACACGTACACACCGCGGCCGGAGCACAAGTTCACCTTCGGCCTCTGGACGGTGGGCAACCGCGGGCGCGACCCGTTCGGCGACGCCGTCCGCCCTTCCTTGCCGCCCAACGACGCGGCGCGGCTGCTCGGCGAGGTCGGCGCGTGGGGCGTCAACTTCCACGACAACGATTTAGTGCCGATTGACGCGACCCCCGCGGAGCGCGACCGCATCGTGCGCGAGTTCCGCGGGGCGTGCGAGGAGAACAACCTGACGGTGCCGATGGCGACCGTCAACCTCTTCTACGAACCCGTCTTCCGCGACGGCGCGTTCACGGCCAACGACGCGCGCGTCCGCTCTTACGCCCTGCAAAAGACGATGCGGGCGATGGACCTGGGCGCCGAGTTCGGCGCGAAGATTTTCGTGCTGTGGGGCGGGCGCGAGGGCGTGGAGACGGACGCCTGCCGCCGCGCCGACGAAGGCGTCAAGCGTTTGCGGGAGGCCTTGAACTACCTCTGCGAGTACTCCGTCTCGCAGGGCTACGACTACCGCTTCGCGTTAGAGGCGAAGCCGAACGAGCCGCGCGCCGACATCTACATGCCGACGACGGGCGCATACCTCGCGCTCATCGCGACGCTCGACCGCCCCGACCTGGTCGGCGTCAACCCGGAGGTCGCGCACGAGCACATGGCGGGGCTCAACATGACGCACGCGGTGGCGCAGGCGTGGGAGGCCGGCAAGCTCTTCCACATCGACTTGAACGACCAGGTGCCCGGCCGCTACGACCAGGACTTGCGCTTCGGCAGTGCCAACCCGAAGACGGCTTTCTGGCTGGTGAAGTTCCTCGAAGACGTGGGCTACGACGGGCCGCGGGCGTTCGACGCGCACGCGTACCGGACGGAGGACTACGAGGGCGTCAAGGACTTCGCGCGCGGCTGCATGAGGACGTACCTCGTCCTCAAGGAGAAGGGCGAGCAGTGGAACCGCGACCCGGAGATCAAGTCCATCCTCGCCGAGATTGCGAAGACCGACGGCAACGGCTCGGGCGGGAAGTTCGAGAAGGGCAAGGCCACGGAACTGCTCGCGCAGAACTTCGACCGGGCGGAGCTGGCGTCGAAGGGGCTGAAGTACGAGCGGCTCGACCAGTTGACCATGGACATCCTGCTCGGCGTGCGCTGAAAGAGACCGGGAGGGCTTGCGACCGAATGATTCCCAAACTGGAGATACTCCGGCGCATCACGGACGCCGGCCTCGTGGCCGTCGTGCGCGCGGAGTCGGGCCACGAGGCGCGCAAAGTCGCCGACGCCGTGCTCGCGGGCGGCTGCCCCGCCGTCGAGATGACCTTCACCGTGCCCGGCGCGCACCGCGTCA
>DAIRFV010000400.1:0-4435 GCA_036794905.1 Pyrinomonadaceae bacterium
GCGACCTCGACGTTGGCGTCCACGCGCCCGTTGGTCGAGACGATGAGCGTGCCGTCGTCCGACCTGACGGTGCCCGACACTCCGCCGTCCACGCGCAGCATGCCCTTGAAGCTGGCCTCGCCCGTGAGCGTCGTCCCGTTGCCGACGAAGCCCGTGAGCGTCCCCTCCTTGATGTCGCGCGCGAGCGACTCGCTCTCGGTGACGGCGCGCGAGGTGGTCTGCGTGTAGACCGACTGCTGGTAGGCCTCGGTCGGCGTGGCGGCCGGGGCGGGGGCGCCCGCGCCCGGCGAGGAGCCGTAGCCGGAGGAGGCCGCGGGGCTCTGCGGCGTGTGGTCGGCCGTGTCGTCTGCGGTGTGCGTGTCCTTCGGATTTCTTCCGGGTCTAAACATGTCGCATTCTCCCTGGTTTGAGAACTGTCAGTCGTGTGACGGCCCCGCGCGGCTGTGGGCCGCTGGGACTCTGGCCGCCTGTGCGCGCGCCGCCGTGTCTTGAAATGGAGTCGGGGCAGGAGAGGCCACGGGCGGCTCCACCGCCGGGCTTTGAACAGACCTTCAAAAACTCTCCGAGAGCGGGCCGATGATACAGTAAACGGCCGTAAACCGTAAACCGTGACGAGAAGCAGCCGCGGCTTTCTCTCGTCACGGCTTACGGCTTACGGCTTACGCTCTTACTGCTTTTTGTTCTCGATGCTTAAGGCCAGCACGTCTTTGAAGGCGGCGATGGCGAGGCGCTTGGGCTGCTGGGGCAGGTCGAGGCGGCCGAGGTCGGTCGTCTGGTTGCCGTGCATGGTCGCCGCGCCGAGGCGCACCCAGCCCTTGCCGAAGTCGGCGTAGATGGGGACGATCATGTGGAAGTTGTCCGAGACGCCCGACTGCGTGACGCGCCCCGTGATGGCGTTGCCGCTGACGGAGTAGTCCAGCCGGTAGCTCGGCATCTCCGTGCCGTAGACCCACTGGTTGAAGAACCAGTCCATCTTGCCGTCCCCCAGCACGTTCATCTCGCGCGTCATGTGGCGCTCGACCGCCCGCTTGAAGTCCTCGGTCGAGACGTCCTTGTTGTAGTTCTCCTTGATGAAGTCCTTCATCATCGCCGCGAAGCGCTCGTCCACGGTCTTGCGGTCGTACATCATCATCCGCAGCATGTGCAGGATGTAGGCGCCCTTCGGGTAGATCATGAAGCGCGCGATGCCGCCCGTCTTGCCGCTGTTGAGGCGGTACCCCTGGGTGACGGGGCCGACCGAGTAGGGCCGGCGGTCCTTCGTCTGCGGGCGCGCCTTCGTAATCAGCTCGCGCTGCTCCTCCCAGAAGTCGAGGAACTTGTCGTTGCCCTCGGTCGCCTGCACGTAGAGCGAGGAGGAGAACTCGGCGAAGCCCTCGCTCATCCACTGGTCGCGGTAGGACTTCCAGCCGACGAGGTGCCCCCACCACTGGTGCGCGACCTCGTGCGGCCCGACGTACTTGAAGAAGTCGTTGGTGGCGTACTTCACGTCGTCCGAGGCGAGCCAGCGCTGGGTGGGGTCGAGGAAGGCCGTGTAGGGCATGTAGATGAGCGTGGGCCACGCCTGGCCGAAGTTGGCGGCGGGCTGCTGCGTCATGGCGATGCGCTTGTAGGGGAGCTTGCCGAAGAAGGCGTCGAAGATGCGCATCGAGTTCTGCGTCTGGGGGAGGATGCGCCCGGCCCCGCCGGCCGTCGACATCGAGCCGCCGCCCCCTGACATCGAGCCGTCGGAATCGACGCCGCCCCTCATCCCGGAGCCGATCGGCCCCGAGCTGTGCTCGTTGGCGTAGAACTCGATCTCGTAGCCGCTGCCCTCGTCCTTCACCATCTTGCGCTTGAAGAGGCCGTAGTTGAAGCCGGCGACGGCCAGCTCGGTCTTGCCGCTCGACCACTTCGCCACGGAGCGCCCGCTCTCGACGGCCGGCACGCCGTCGGGCGCGCCCGTCCCGACCAGCGTCAGCTCCTTCGGGTAGTGGAAGGTCACGTCGAAGGTGGCGCGGTCGCCGAACTGCGTGCCGCCGTTGTTCGGGTACCACGACGAGCGCGGGACGAGGAAGAAGTTGCCGCCGCCCGCGTCGCGCAGCGCCTCGCCGCCCTGGTAGTCTATCGTCACCTTGTAGCTCTTGCCGGCCTCCAAAGGCTCGGGCCAGATGAGGGCGAAGTCGGAGTCGCGCTCCTTCTTCTCCTGGATGAACTGGAGGTCGCGCCCCTGCTCGTCGCGGACGCGGGCCACGCGCAGCGAGGCGTAGAGGTCGAAGGGCAGGACGCGCGAGCCGCCGATGAGCGGGCGGAAACTGACGGTGTCGGAGGCCGAGATCTGCGTCCCCTTGATGGCGCCGCTGATGTCGTGGTGCGTGATGTCGAAGATGCGGTGGTCTTCGTCGCTGTTGCCCTTGCCCGCCTTGTACTCGTCCGTGAGGTGGAAGGCCGTCCAGTAGCCGCCGTCGGAGTCGCCGTAGCTGGCGAGCAGCACCTCCTCGGGCGAGACCTCGGGGATGCCGAGCGGGTCCAGCTGGAAGACCAGCTTCTCGAAGCGCCTGCCGCCGATGAAGGCGACGAAGAAGCCGGGGCGCTCGGGCGTGTAGAGGTCGACGAGCGCGCGCAGCTCCATGTTCGTGCGCATCTGCTTGCGCAGGAGGTAGAGGTTGTCGCCGTAAATCTCCCTGGCGCGCGCGGCCTGCGGGCCGCCCGTCGCCATCCTGGCCTGCGGCGACGCCTTGACCTCCTCGTAGGACTTGTCGGTGAAGCGCAGCGCCAGCCTCGTGAACTTCTCGTTGATGGTGGGCTCGCCGGTGAAGAGGGCGAGGCTCCGGCGCTCGTGCTCGACGGGCGGCGTCAGGCTCAGCTCGCCCTCGCCGACGAAGACGGCGCCCGTGACGCGCCCGTCCACCGGCGGCAGGAAGTAGAGCTCGCCCGACGCGAGCGTGAAGGTGGCCGCGTCGCGCTTGAGCACGAGGTTCGTCACCTGCGCGTACTCGCCCGTGAAGTCCTGCGCCTCGCCCTGCCTGCGCAGCGACTGGTAGGTCGGGTCGGAGTTCGGCTTCGGCCCCGAGGAGGTCACCGTCACGCTGGTCTCGACCGAGGCGACTTCGAGCTTGAAGTCGAGCTTCGCCGTCTGCCCTTCGCCTACGACCTGCTTCTCGGACATCACGGGGCCGAACCCTTCGGCGGAGACGCCCACGGTGTAGGTGCCGGGCGGGACGCTGGGGACTTTGTACTGACCCTGCGCGTCCGTGCGGACGGTGGCGACGGGCTGGCCGCCCGCTTCGGGGTAGACGGTGACGGAGGCGCCGACGACGACCGCGCCCTTCGGGTCGGTGACGGTGCCGACGAGCTCGCCGCCGGCCGCGGAGGCGGCCGACAGGGGCGCGAGCAGCAGAGGGAGCGTGAGCAGGAGGGCGACGAACCTGATTCTGAGAGATGTCTTCATAAAACCTCTTGGTACGAAGTGAGGGCACACCGCTCGGGGTGAACTCGCCGGAGTGTGGCTAAGGGTTGAAGGTGGAGCCGGGGAAGCCGCGCGCGGCGGCGGTCGGCCGCGCGGGCTCTAAGGTTTCGCGGCCGTATTATTCCGGCCTGCGCCCCGCGCGTCAAGCGCCGGGCCGCCCCTTGACTTCCGCGGCGCGCGCCGATAAAACGGCTGCCGACTCGTCAATCAAAACGAAGCCGTAATCTATTCACGCGGGCGGGGGGTAAGGTTCCCCGAACCCGCGCGGAAATTTTCACCTTCCGGGAGGACTCAAGCGAGATGGCCGGCCAGATGATCCAGTTTCAGAGCAACGGCGGCACGGCGGACGGATACCTTTCCCTGCCGCAGGCGGGGCGCGGCCCCGGCGTCGTCGTCATACAGGAGTGGTGGGGGCTCGTGCCGCACATCCGTGAAGTGGCCGACCGCTTCGCCGCCGCGGGCTTCGTCGCGCTCGCGCCCGACCTCTACCACGGCGAGGTGGCGCGCTCGCCCGACGAGGCGGGCAAGATGATGATGGCGCTCAACATCGCGCAGACCGAGAAGGACTTGCGCGGCGCCGTCGAGTATTTGATTAATCACGAGGCGACCGAAGGCGACCAGGTGGGCACGGTCGGCTTCTGCATGGGCGGCGTGCTCGCGCTCTACGCCGCCTCGAAGAACGAGCGGGTCGGCGCCTGCGTCGTCTTCTACGGCATCCACCCGAAGGTCGAGCCCGACTTCGAGAACTTGCGCGCGCCCGTCCTCGGCCTCTACGCGGAGAAGGACGCCTTCGTCCCGCCCGAGGCCGTCCGCGCCCTCGAAGGGAGATTCGCGGAGCACGGCAAGGCCATCGAGACGCACATCTACCCCGGCGCCGACCACGCCTTCTTCAACGACTCGCGCCCCGAGGTCTACGACGCCGAGTCGGCCGCCGACGCCTGGCGCCGCACGACAGAGTTCTTACGGAAACATTTGGGGAGTAGACAGTAG
>DAIRFV010000123.1:0-15905 GCA_036794905.1 Pyrinomonadaceae bacterium
AGGCGGTTGGTCGTCGAGCCGTTGACGAGCGCGTTGCGGACGGTCGCGTTCGACGCGCCGGTGTTGACTTGCAGGTAGAGCGCCGCCGCGCCCGCGACGTGCGGCGAGGCCATCGAGGTGCCCGAGATGGTGCGCGTCGCCGTCGTGGACGTGTACCACGCCGAAGTGATGGAAGAGCCCGGCGCGAAGATGTCCACGCACGTGCCGTAGTTGGAGAAGGACGAGCGCGCGTCCGTGCTGGTGGTCGAGCCGACGGTGATGGCCGCGGCCACGCGCGCGGGCGAGTAGTTGCACGCGTTGGCGTTGCTGTTGCCGGCGGCGACGGCGAAGGTCACGCCCCGGTTGATGGCGTTGTTGACGGCCGTGTCGAGCGAGCTGGACGCCCCGCCGCCGAGGCTCATGTTGGCGACGGCCGGCAGTTGCCGGTTGTTGGCGACCCAGTTGACGCCCGCGATGACGCCCGAGGTGCTCCCCGAGCCCGAGCAGTTGAGCACGCGCACGGCGCGGAGCTGCACGCTCTTGGCGACGCCGTAGGTCGAGCCGCCGACCGTGCCGGCGACGTGCGTGCCGTGGCCGTTGCAGTCCTGCCCGTTGCCGCCGAAGGCGTCGTAGGAGACGGCCGCGCGGCCGCCGAACTGCGCGTGCGAGGTGAGGATGCCGGTGTCGATGATGTAGGCGCGCACGCCCGAGCCCGTGTAGTTGTAGTTGTAGGTGCCGTTCAAGGGCCGGTCGCGCTGGTCGATGCGGTCGAGCCCCCAGGTCGCGCCGGTCTGCGTGGCGTCGATGGTCATGACGGCGTCCTCTTCGACGAACTGGACGCGCGGGTCTTCGCTGAGGGCCAGCGCCTCCGCCTCGGTCATCTCGGCGGCGAAGCCGTTCAGGGCGTGCTTGTAGCGCCGCTTGACCTTGCCGCCGTAGGCCGAGACGAGCACGTCGGTCAACTGGTCGGCCTGCGAGAATTCGCCGGGTTGGCCGGCGGCCGTGTCGTCGAGGACGACGATGTAGTTGCCGGGGATCGCCTTCTCTTTCTTGTGGAGCTTCTGCCCCTTGGGCTTCGGCGCGGGGCTGGCCGAGGTGCGTGTACCCGGCGAGCCGGAGGAGATCAAAGCGGTGAGACACAGGGCGAGCGTGGCGAGCAGTAAGAGCGTCTTTCTCATTGTCCCTCCAAAGTTCTGGCAGAAAGGTTGAGGCCGAACGGCGGGCGCGATGCCCGCCTTGAGGTTTTTAACAAGGGGGAGGAGAAGGGGCTCGCACGCGACGCGGCGGACGAGTCCGACGGCGGACGCGCGCACGGCAACACCTGGAGTTTGGGGGAAAGGGCGACCTGTCTTTAGGGCCAAAAGAGGGCTCGTCGAACCGCCGACTTAGTTACGGTCTCAAGTCTACTGGTGAGTGCCGTGCAATATAGCAGTTTTTCGGCAGGGCGCAAGAACTTTTTTGTCGGCGTGGTTTACAGATTACTTGAAGGTAAGGAAACGTACGTTCGACGCGGACGCGCGGCGCGGGCGCGGGCGCGGGGTCGATTTACAGCCCTTCCCTTGAGTGAAGAAGAAGAGCGTTAACCACGGAGACACAGGGGCACGGCTAAAACATTAAAAGCCGTGCCCCTGTGTCTCCGTGGTTAACCTCCTTGCAGTCACGCTCGACTGCAAGCCGCTGCGCTTTCTTAAGCCCTCACGGCCTCGACGATGCTGAAGGGCGAGCGGGTCGGGATGATGCGCGAGAGTTTGAGGCCGGCCGCGGCGAGCAGCGCGGCGTACTCTTCGGCCGTGCGCTCGATGCCGCCGGGCGAGGTGAGCATCTCCAGGTCGAGCACCTTGCTGTAGTGCGGCTCGTTCCCCTCGGGGACGATGGTCTCGACGATGAGGACGCGACCCGCAGGCCCCATCGCCTCGTTAATGTTCCGGAGGATGAGGGCGGCGCGCTCGTCGTCCCAGTCGTGGATGATGTGCTTCATGATGTAGGCGTCGGCGCGCGGCACGCCCCGGAAGAAGTCGCCCGCGACGCTTCGGACGCGTTCCGAGACGCCCTCGCGCTTCAGCAGCGAAGCCGCGCCCTCGACGACCGGCGCCACGTCGAAGAGGACGCCCGACAGTCCCGGGTTGGCTTTCAGAATCTGCGCGAGCAGGTAGCCGTGGCCGCCCGCGATGTCGGCGAGCGTGCCGAAAGGGCTGAAGTCGTACGCCTCGACGACCGCGGGCGCGGTGCCGACGCTCATGTCGGTCATGGCGTCGTTGAAGATTTCGGCGTGCTCGGGGTTGGCGGCGAAGTACTCGAAGACCTCCGCGCCGTGCGTCTGACCCCAGGCGGGCGCGCCCGTCCGGACGCTGTGCATCATGTTCGACCAGACGTTGAAGTGCCACTCCTCGCCCATGAAGATGATGCCGTTGCGCATCGAGCCGGGCGCGTCCGAGCGCAGCAGCTCGGCCAACGGCGTCAGGCCGAAGGTCTTCGGCGCGACCTCCGCGAAGACGCCCGCGCCCGCCAGCGAACGCAGGACGCGGTAGAGAGAGCGCTCGTGCGTCTCGGTCTCCGCGGCCAACTCCGCGACGGGGCGCGGCCCTGCGGCGAGCAGGTCGGCGATGCCGAGCCGCGCGGCGACGTAGAGCCCCTGCGTCAACAGCGCGCCGAAGGCCATCTGCGTCAGGACGACCGCGGGCGGCGGGCCCTGGGGCTCGGCCTCCGCGGCGGCAGGCGAAACATCGTCGGGAAGCGCCTTTGAAGGCTCGGGACTAATCTGCGTGCTCATTTCTGTCTTTCATCCTCCGGGAAAAGAAGCCTCTTCGAATCCGCGCTCAAGATACGCGCACACTTCGGGGCGCAGGATTTGCGCGCCCATTCTATTACGCGCGAGGCGCGCGGAAAAAGGATCAGCGCGCCTCGCGCGCGACGAAAGTTCCCAACGCCGGGCCGCCGCTGTATAATCCGCGTCGTCACGCTCCCCCAACAGTGGAAAGCCGAATTCGAATTCCGCCTTACGTCTTGCCTTATGCCCACTGACCCGATTCAGACGCCCGCGCCGGATAAGGACGACGAGAAGGAAAGCCGTTCTCTCTTGTCACGGTTCACGGTTCGCGGTTCACGGCCTTTCGGAGGAGCCTCGGATGGATGAGGTGATCTTGAAGCGTTTCGAGCGTCCCGACGAGACGCGCGAGTTCGAGCTGGGCCGGTTCGAGGTCGTGCGCATCGGCGGGCTCACGGTCGGGCGCGCCACCTACCAGCCCGGCTGGAGGTGGTCGGAACACGTCCGGCCGCTCGCGGGCACGCCCTTCTGCGAGGTCGAGCACGTGGGCCTCGTCGTCTCGGGCCGGGCCGTCGCCGCGCTGCTCGGCGGGGAGGCCTACGAGCTGACGCCCGGGACGCTCTTCCACGTCCCCTCGACGCCGCACGACAGTTGGGTCGTCGGCGACGAGCCGTACGTCTCGCTCCACTTCCTCGGGGCCGACAGCTACACGAAGTGAAAGACGCACAGGGAACAGGCGGGGCCGCACGGGGGCGTGGCGAACCGGCAGGCCGCGAGTTCGTCGCGCCCGGCTCCGTCGTGCGGAAGATTTGGGCCGACCCGGATGTCGTCATGCTCATCTTCGCCGGCTCGGCCGCGGAGTTCGCGCTGAACAGGGCCGTGGACTGGCTCTTCTTCACCGGCAAAATTCCGAACGACCCCGTCGGCCGTCTCTTCTCGACGGTGCGCTACGCGCGCGAGATCGTCTTCGCGGGCGAGGAGGCGGCGCGCGCCACGCTCGGGCGCATCAACGCGGCGCACGCGGGCGTCGAGGCGTTGCGCGGGCAGACCATCCCCGAGTGGGCGTTCCGCGACGTGCTCTACATGCTCGTGGACTACTCCGAGCGCGCGCACCGTCTGCTCTACGGCGCGCTGACGGGGCCCGAGCGCGAGGAGCTGTACGCGGTCTTCCGGCGCGTCGGGGCGGGGCTGAACGTCAAAGAACTGCCCGAAGATTACGGGCGCTGGCAGGCAGACCGCCGCTCGCACATGGAGCGCGACCTGGCGCGCGGCAGGCACACGGCGCTCCTGTACGGCAGCTACCGCCGGCACCTCGGCGAGTGGCGTTACCGTCTGCTGCTGGAGGTGCAGGCGCTGCTCGTGCCGGAGCGCGTGCGCGGTCTGCTGCGGCTCCGGCGGCGCGCGCTCTTCTCGGCGGCGGTGGACGTGTACGCGGCGCTGCCGTTGCCGGGACTGCGCCCGCTGCTGCGCCGCCTCCTGTTGCAGCCGCGCTACTGGGGCGAGGTCGCGGAGGTCGAGCGCACGCCTTCCCGCTGAGCCCGGCCGTCGTTCTTGTCATCCGCGCCGAGTTATGTTTAGCTGGCCGCGTTAAGGCGACGACATAAATGATTCACACGGAGAGTGCGGGCGGCGTGGTCGTCAACCCGGAGGGGCGCGTGCTGGTGGTCAGCCAGCACGGGACGAGCTGGTCTCTGCCGAAGGGCCACATCGAAGCGGGCGAGACGCCCCTTGAGGCCGCGCGGAGGGAGATTCGCGAGGAGTCCGGCGTCACACGCCTGGAGCTGGTCAGGCCGCTCGGCAGCTACACGAGGCACCGCCTCGGCCCCGACGGCGGCGTGGACGAGTCGGAGCTGAAGACGATACACCTCTTCCTCTTCCGGGCCGACGCGACGGAACTGGCGCCGCTCGACGCCGACAACCCCGAGGCGCGTTGGGTCGAGCCGGAGAGGGTCGCCGGCCTGCTGACCCACGCGAAGGACAGGGAGTTCTTCGCGTCAATCCTCGACGCCATCTGAGCCGCCATCTAACCTTTACGCGCCGCGGGGCCGTTCCTGGAATACTGAGCGTGGGTGACAAAACGTTAAAGCGGGCGCTCGCCTGCCTCTTCGTCCTCCTCTACGTCCCATACCTGTACCAGCAGGGCTACCAGCGGGCCGGCCAGTTGCCCGGCGACTTCCCGACGCTCTACTGGGGCGCGAAGATGGTCTTCGAGGACGGGCGCTCGCCCTACGTCCAGGGCGCGTTCGACGAGATCGCACAGCGCCAGCAGCGGCGCATCTTCCCCTACCTCTACCCGCCGCCCTCGCTGCTCGCCTTCTACCCCTTCGCCGCCGTCACCTACGACGCGGCGAAGGTGCGGCTGCTGGTCGCCAGTCACCTCTGCCTGCTGCTCATCCTCTACCTCCTCTTCCTGCGCGTCGCGCCGTTCGACCCGCCGCCCGCGTGGCGGCCCTTCGCCTTCGCGCTGATGACCGTTTACGTACTGAACTACTACCCCGTCGCCGATAACTTCGCGTGGGGTCAGATCAACCTGATTGTGCTGGCGCTCGTCCTGCTGGCGTGGCTCGCCCTCAAGCGGAACTGGCACGCCCTGGCCGTCGCGGTGCCCCTGTCGCTCGCGGTGCTGTTGAAGACGTACCCGGTGCTGCTGCTGCCGCTCCTCGTGCTGAGGAGGAGGTACGCGGCGGCGGCGTGGTTGGTGGGGCTGCTGGCGGTCTACGGGCTGTTCTCGTGGTGGGTGCTGCCGCGTGGGCTGTGGGGCGACTGGCTGACGAACGTGGCGCCGACGGGCGGCTACGGCCTGCGGCCGTTCAATTTGTTCCTGCCGGCCGAGCCGTGGAACCACAGCATCAACGGCTTCATGATCTTCGTGCAGGATCGGACGCAGGAGGTCTTCGGCGTCCCCGTGCGCCTGGTCACGAGGCCGCTCACGTACCTGCTCGCGGGCGCGGTCGGGGCGGCGACCGCGGGGCTGGCGCTGCTGTCGGCGCGCAAGGGGGAGGGGGAGAGGACGCTCGACGCCGACGTTGCGCTCTTCCTCCTGATGACGTTTCTGGTGGCGCCGCTCTCGTGGGAGCACCACCTCGTCTACGCGCTGCCGGCGGCGCTCTTCGCGATCAACTTTCTGCTGAAGGGGCCGACGCGCCCCGCGTCGGCGCTCGGCGCGCTCGCGGCGCTCCTCGTCCTCGCGTGGGACTTCCCGCGCGACGACATGTTCCACCTCAAGGGCGTGCTGGCCCTCGCGAACGCCGTCAAATTCTTCGCCGCCTTCGGCCTGTGGCTGTTCCTGGCGAAGCGGATGTGGGACGGATTGAGGGAAGGCAGTAGTCAGGAGACAGTAGTCAGTAGTCAGTAGGCTCCGCTCAATAACTTTGAAGATGAGAACCGCACGGTTCGAGCGAAGAGGGCTTTTCTACTGACTACTGACTACTGCCTCCTGTCTACCGCCCTCGGGCATTTCGCGCAGCTTCGGGGCTCGTGTTAGAGTCTGTGGCTTCGGTTTTTTTTATCTCCCCAATGGAAGGGTCGAAACGGAATTTGTTAACGAGCGTCGCCGCCGCAAGGGCGGTCACTGTCGAGCCAGCCACCTCCCGCGTCAACCTCGGCGTCGTCTGCCCGATGGCGAACGAGCGCGACTCGGCCGAGCGCTTCGTCCGCGAGGTGCTGGCCGCCTGCGAGCCCTTCCGGTTCAAGTCGCTGACCTTCTTCGCCGTCCTCGACCGCGTCAGCCGCGACGGGACGCTCGACCTTCTGCGTGAGTTGGAGGCGACCGTCCCCCACCTGCGCGTCGTCTGGGCGCCCGAGAACCGCTGCGTGGTGGACGCATACCTGCGCGGCTACCGCGAGGCGCTCGACTCGGGCTGCGACTGGGTGCTGGAGATTGACGCCGGCTACAGCCACCAGCCGTCTGACATCCCCGCCTTCTTCGAGAAGATGCTCGAAGGGAACGACTGCGTCTTCGGCAGCCGCTTCTGCCACGGCGGGCGCATCACGGAGAGCGCCCTCAAGCGCCAGGTCATCAGCCGCGGCGGGACGTTCCTGACCAACCTGCTGCTCGGCACACGCCTGACCGACATGACGAGCGGCTTCGAGCTCTTCTCGCGCGCCGCGCTCCAGGAGGTCTTGCGCCGCGGGGTCAACTCGCGCGGCCACTTCTTCCAGACCGAGATCAAGGCGCACTGCCAACACCTGCGCTTTACGGAAGTCCCCATCCACTACCGCGCGGCCAGCGACAGCGTCAACAACAACGTGCTCAAGGACGCCTTCGTCAACCTCTGGCGGCTCTTCCGCGCGCGCTTCTCGGGCGGCCGTGCCGTCGCCATCGAACAGGACGAGGCGGCATGACGGAGAGGGTCGCGCTCGTCGTCACCTCCATCTCCGGCCCCAACCGCGTGCTGAGCGCTCTGGCCGAAGGCTCGCGCGGGCGGGGCCGGCAGTTCGTCGTCATCGGCGACGAGGCGAGCCCCGCCGACTTCCGTCTTGAGGGCTGCGACTTCTACGGACTCGACGCGCAGTACGAGTCGGGCTTCCGCTCCGCGCGCCTCTGCCCCACGCGCCACTACGCGCGCAAGAACCTCGGCTACCTCATCGCCATCCGCGAGGGCGCCCGGGTCATCGTCGAGACCGACGACGACAACATCCCGCGCGAAGAGTTCTGGGGCGAGCGTCGGCGTCACGTCTCCGTGCCGGCGGTCGAGGGCGCGGGTTGGGTCAACGTCTACCGCTACTTCACTGATGTAAACATCTGGCCGCGCGGCCTCCCGCTCGAACGCGTGCGCGAGCGCGTGCCCGAGTTCGACTCTTTACAGGTCAGAGACGCCGACTGCCCCATCCAGCAGGGGCTCGCCGACGAGAACCCGGACGTGGACGCCATCTACCGCCTCGTCGAAGAGCTGCCGCAGTCGTTCCGCCGCGACCGCCGCGTCGTGCTCGGCAGCGGCTCGTGGTGTCCCTTTAACAGCCAGAACACGACGTGGTGGGCGGACGCCTTCCCGCTGCTTTACCTGCCGGCCTACTGCTCGTTCCGCATGACCGACATCTGGCGCAGCTTCGTCGCGCAGCGCATCGGTTGGGAGCAGGGCTGGGGCGTGCTCTTCCACGAGCCCACGGTCTGGCAGGAGCGCAACGAGCACAACCTGATGCGCGACTTCCGCGACGAGGTGCCGGGCTACCTCAACAACGCCTCGATCTGCGAGGCGCTCGCGGGGCTCAAGCTCTCGCCCGGCGTCGAGCGCCTCGGCGAGAACCTCATGGCGTGCTACGAGCGTCTGGTCGAGATGTCTCTGGTCGGGCGGGAGGAGCTGCCGCTGCTCGCGGCGTGGCTCGAAGACCTCGCCGCGGCGCGCGCCGGCGCTTGAACTAGGATTTATGGAGAACTTCCTTCAGGGCAAGAGGATTGCGGTCACGGGGGGCGGCGGCTTCCTCGGCGGCGTGGTGGTGGACAAGCTCCGCCGGCGCGGCTGTGAGGATGTTTTCGTCGTCCGCAAGCGCGATTACGATCTGGTGAAGGGCGAGCATGTCGCACGGCTCTACGCGGAGGCGCGCCCCGAAGTCGTCATCCACCTCGCGGCCGTCGTCGGCGGCATCGGCGCCAACCGCGAGAACCCCGGCCTCTACTTCTACGAGAACATCATGATGGGCGTCCAGCTCATCGAGGGCGCGCGCCTCGCGGGCGTCGAGAAGTTCGTGCAGGTCGGGACGATCTGCGCCTACCCCAAATTCACGCCCGTGCCGTTCAAGGAAGACAACCTGTGGGACGGCTACCCGGAGGAGACGAACGCGCCGTACGGGGTGGCGAAGAAGGCGCTGCTCGTGCAGTGTCAGGCGTACCGCGACCAATACGGCTTCAACGGCATCTATCTCCTGCCCGTCAACCTCTACGGCCCGAACGACAACTTCAACCCGAACACGTCGCACGTCATCCCGGCGCTCATCAAGAAGTTCGTGGACGCCGAGGAGCGCGGCGAGCCCGAGGTCGAGGTGTGGGGGACGGGCGCGGCCACGCGCGAGTTCCTTTACGTGGACGACGCGGCCGAAGGGATTGTGCTCGCCGCGGAGAAGTACGACGGGGGCGACCCCGTCAACCTCGGGTCGGGGATGGAGATCAGCATCCGAGACCTCGCCGGGCTGATAGCCAAAGAGACCGGCTACACGGGACGGCTCGTCTGGGACGCCTCGAAGCCCGACGGGCAGCCGCGCCGCGCGCTCGACGTGACGCGCGCCGAGGAGTTGTTCGGGTTCCGCGCCCGCGTGGATTTCGTCGAGGGCCTGCGCCGCACCATCGAGTGGTACCGCTCGACGACCGGCGCGAAAGCGTAAACCGGGCGGGTTCAGATACGGCCGCCGGCCCGGCACAAATTACTCTTGCCTTCTCACTTATTTTTCATATAATTGCGCGTCCTTTCCAAGCGCTCTACAGCTTTAAGCCGAACTCTTACAGTACGTACTCCAGCCCGTGAGGGCGGCCCCCGCAGAGTGACCGCCCCGAGGCCGCCGAAGCAAAGCGCCTCGCAACACACGTCAGCCCTTATGACGAACCACGGACGGCACGGCACCACGCTGGCCTCGCTGCTGCGCGACCGGAGGGTCGCGCTCGGCGTGACGGCGGTGGCGGCCGTCCAGGTCGCGGGCGTGGCGTCCGGGGTCGGGGGCTGGCCCTGCCCTCTGATGTCGGGGCTGGGCGTCCCGTGTCCGGGGTGCGGGCTCACGCGCGCGACCGTCTCGCTGCTGCGGGGCGACTTCGCGGCCGCCCTCGGCGCGCACGCCTTCGCGCCGTTGCTGCTGTTGGGGCTGGCGGCCTTCGCCGTCGCGGGGCTGCTGCCCGCGGCGCGGCGCGAGGCGTTCGCGGGGCTCGTCGGGCGCGTCGAGCGCCGCACGGGGGTCGCCGACGTCGTGCTCGGGGCGCTCATCCTGTACTGGTCGGTTCGCCTGCTGTTCCTGCCGGGTGCGTTTTAACCGGCGAGCCTCGCGGTCACATTCTTTTACCGGTCTATGAAAATAGAAGGAGGATGGTGGAATGTATATTCTTAGCTTGTTGCTCAACCTAGCGTGGCTTGTGCTATTTATCCTGGTGCTCATCAAGCAGTTTAAGACTGCCGGGCCGATACATGGGATCATCGGCATCATTACGTGTTCGCTCTGGACATTTATCTGGGGTTGGCTGAACGCGGGGAAGCTTAACATCCGGAACCTGATGATTATCTGGACGATAGTCATCGTCCTCTGCATCGTCTTCGGCATTGTCGGCGGGGGGATGGCGGCATATTACGGCGTTACCCAGGGTGGTGTACCCGTCACGCCTTAGTCCGCGACTGCTGAGGGCAGAGCCCTGCCGCGGCGCGCGGGCGCACGAACACAGACGGCGGGCGTGTCTTTCGCCGAGCCCCCGACGGCGGAGGGCTCGCCCGCCGTCTCTCGCCTGACTCGGAGTGAATGGATGAGACGAATGCTAGCGGCGGTGTGTCTGTTGACGGCGGTCGCCTCGGCCGCGGCGGCCGTCCCGGCGGCGCAGTCGAGACGGAGGACGCGCGAGGTCAAGGTCTTCCTCGTCGCGCCCGACGACCAAGGCCGGCGCGGCCGTCGCATCGGCTGCGACGACAGTCTCGTCGCCGTCACGCGCAGGGTGCCGGCGACGGCCGCGCCGCTGAAGGCCGCGGTCGAAGAGCTTCTGTCAATCCCGCGCGAGTTCGAGGGCGGTCTGGGCAACTACTGGGCGGGCGAGGGGCTGCGCGTGCAGAGCGCGGTCATCAGCCGCGGCGTGGCGACCGTCCGCATACGCGGCACTCTTCCCGTCGCGGGCGTCTGCGACCAGCCGCGCATCGAGGAGCAGATCAGGGCGACGGCGCGCCAGTTCCGCGGCGTCCGCGGCGTCCGCGTCCTCCTCAACGGGGAGAGCCTCGCCGACGCCGTCCGCTGACGCCGCCGAGTGTCATGCGGAGCCCCGCGCGCCCGTGATATTTTAGGGGCGTGGAATCCGAACAAGCGGGCAGGCAGATGAAGTCGGACGAGGCCGCGGGCCGTGATGCCCACGCGCCCGACTCCGCCCGCGCGCAGGGCGTCGGCCCACCCGACACGTCCCCCCCCCACGTAAGCGGCAAACCTCCCGCCGCCTCTTCACCCCAAAAGCACTCGGCGCTCACACGCTGGCTCCCGCTCGCGATTCTCGTGTGCGGCGCGGTCGCCGCCCCGTTCGTCTACTACAAGAACAGGCAGGCCGTCATCGGCGGCCTCAAGACCGGCGCCGAGCAGGTGCGGGACATCCTGACCGGCGCGCCCCCGCCCGACCCCTACGCCGAGGCCGTGCTGAAGCTGGAAGAAGACCGCGGCGAGCCCACCGGCCGCAAGGCCGGCGAGGTCGAAATCCCGCAGGAGCTGAGGCAGTACAGCGAGGCGCGCCGCTTCCTCGCCATCCAGGGCGCGGCCGCCGCGGAGGCGGGAGTCCGCCCGCCGCACGACTTCGCCGACCTGGCCGAAATGATCGCGGGCGGGCGCGAACTAATCGAGGTGCCGCGACTCGGCCGCGGCTTCGTGCTCTACGGCGTGGGGCTGACGGCGACGGGCGCGCTCACGCATTACGACACGAAGGCGAGGAAGGTCGTCCCGCTCTACGCGAACGTCGAGGAGTTGGAGGCGGCGGAGCGCGGGCTCGTCGAGGAGCGCGGGCGACTCTCGAACGGGCTGCACGAGATAGAGGTGAGGCTCAAGGAAGTCGGCCGCAAGGAGCGGGAGGCGCGCGCGCGCCTGCTGGCGGACGCCGCCGCGCGCAGGAAAGAGCTGACGGCCGTCACGGACAAGGAGAAGCTGCTCGCGGCCTACTACGGCAAGCCCGGCGCGAAGACGCGCGCGAAGTCGGGCGAACGCTTCTTCGCGGAGTACGCCGCGTTGGAACGGCTCGCGCGCGACTTCGGCGGGCGCCAGTACGACCTGCGCGACCCGGCCGTGTCGAGGGAGTTTCAGGCGCGCATGCTCAGCCACGTCCGGCCCGCGACGCTCGCGCTCATCGAAGAATTGGGCACGACCTACGAGTCGAAGTTCGGGCGGCGTCTGCCCATCACCTCGCTCGTGAGGACGGACGAGTACCAGCGGCTCCTGCGTGAGTCCGGCAACCCGAACGCGGCGGACGTGGCGCCGCCGCCGCACACGACCGGCTTCGCCTTCGACGTGTACTACCGCTACATGACGGCCGAAGAGCAGGAGTTCGTCATGGGCGAGATCGCGCGCCTCGAACGTGAGGGCCGCGTCGAGGCGCTCCGCGAGCTGCGCGACCACTACCACGTCTTCGTCTTCGCCGAAGGGCGCGCGCCCTCGGCCGAGTCGGTCGATAAGGTTCTGGGCAAGCGCGCGAAGCAGGCGCAAGAGCCCAAGCCCGAGCAGCCGAAGGCGGCCGAGAAGAAGGCCAGGCCGCAGCCGCAGGGCAAGAAGACGCGCAAGCGCTGAGCGCCCGCCCGCCCGGCTCACACGCAGAGCAGCAGCGGCCACGCCTCGGCGCAGACACCCGCGAAAGGCAGGAGCGCCCCGACCGCGGCGCCGCTCCCCGCCGGGGCTTCCTCGCGCGGCGGCGGCGTGAACTTCACCCAGCGGATGCGGAAGCGCTGCGTCCGCTCGACCTGGAAGAGCGCGCCGCGGTACTCGACGCTGTCGCCCGCCGCCAGCACGCGCCCGGACTGCGCCATCAGGAACCCGGCCAGCGTCGTGTAGCCGGCGTCCTCCGGCAGTTCGAGCTCGAACTGCCGGTTGGCGTCGCGCACGGCCATCATGCCGTCGAGCAGGTAAGTCCCGTCCGGCTGCACGACGCACTGCGAGCGCGTCTCCTCGTCGTACTCGTCGTTGATCTCGCCGACGATCTCTTCGAGCAAATCTTCAATCGTCAGAATCCCTTCGAGCCCGCCGTGCTCGTCGAGCACGAAGACGAAGTGCACGCGCGTGGCCTGCATCTGCTTGAGCGCGTCGCCCAAGCTCGCCGTGGCCGGGATGAAGACCGGTTGGCGCACGATCCTCTCCAGGCCGAACGTTTCGGGGCGCGCCTGCCCCATGTCCAAATCCTTCCTGAACAGAATGCCGACGATGTCGTCGAGCCGCTCGCGGTAGACGGGGAGGCGCGAGTAGCCGGTCGAGAGGAAGGCGGCCCTGACCTCTTCGAGCGTGGCGGTCACGTGCAGCGCCTCGACCTGCGTGCGCGGCACCATCGCCTCGCGCACCTCGGCGTCGCCGAACTCGAAGACGCGGTCGAGCAGTTGTTGCTCGGCGGCCTTGATGTGGCCGCTCTTCTGCGAGACGCCGATGAGGTGGCGCAGCTCGTCCTCGGTGTAGACGGAGGCGTGGTCGTTCGACGGGTGCAGGCCGAAGAGCCGCACGGTGCGCGTGCCCGCCCAGTCGAGGACGCGGATGGGCCAACTGAAGATTTTGTAGAAGGCCAGCAGGGGCCACGAGACGGCCAGCGCCACGCGCTCGGCCATCTCCAGCGCCATCGTCTTCGGCGCCAGCTCGCCGAGCACGATGTGCAGGAAGGTGATGATGGTGAAGGCGACCGCGAACGAGACGGTGTGGAGCGCCGTCTCGGAGAGGTAGGGCTTGAGCGGCTCTTCGAGGATGCGCGCGACGACGGGCTCGCCGATCCAGCCCAGCGCCAGCGAGGCCATCGTGATGCCGAGCTGCGTGGCGGAGATGTAGGCGTTGAGGTTGTCGAGCAGGCCGAGCAGACGGCGCGCGCTGCGGTTGCCCGTGGCGGCCAGCGTCTCGACGCGCGAGCGGCGCACGCCGACCAGCGCGAACTCGGAAGCCACGAAGAAGCCGTTCGCCAGTACGAGCGCGAACACGAGAAGCACGAAAAGAGCTGTTGTCATACCTGGCGTATATGATAAGGCAAACGGCGGGGTATTTGTAGCGGGGGCACGGGCGTCAACGGCGGCGGCGCGTGCGCGCGGGGCGCGCACGACCCTGAACGCGGATGAGCATCTGCGGGTAGATGCGCGCGAGCGGGAACTTCGTGTCGGGCTCGACGCGGAACTCGGCGCCGTAGAGGACGGGCAGGCAGCGGAGGAAGAGGGCCGTGACTTCCGAGGGCGTCCGGGCGTCGGCGGCGCGGATGGTCTCGGCCAGCCGCCGCCCGCCCGCGAGCGAGCGCGTCCAGCCGTTGGCGCGGTAAATCTTCGTCAGCTCTTCGAGCCGTTGGGGGTTGTCCCACTCCAGAGAGGCGCGCGCGTAGTTGAGCACCTCGGCCTGGCCGTCCGGCGCCCCGCGTCGGCGGCGGGCGGAGTCGAGGTAGTTGGTGAGGTCGATCAGCTTGTCGAAGCCGGTGCGCCGCATCTCGGGGGCGAAGACGCGGTGCTCGATCATGCTGACGAGGTCGTTGACGTTCGGCTGCTCCACGTCCTCGGCCGCCCCCATCTTCGTCTGCACCTCGGGCGCGAAGAGGAAGAGCGGGTAGCCGCGCACGCGCAGCCGCAGGTGGAGCAGTTCGTGGCCGATGACGGCCTCGGTCAGCTTCTCCCCGCGACCCCTGAAGCTCTCGTCCACGCGGAGGACGCCGACGCCGGCCCCCGTCAGGTAACTCGTCCCCAGGGTGAAGTCGCCGCCCGCGTCCGCCGGGTCGAGTTCGGCGAACTCGGCCCAGACCTCCCTGCCCAACTTGCGCTCGACCTCGTCGAGCCACGCGGTGACTTCCGCGCCGAGCCTGACGCCGAGCAGCCGGTTCGACTGCCGGGGCGTGTCGGGGACGACGCGCTGGCGGCCGGGCGCGGGCGTCGGGCAGAGGCAGAGGGACGCCGACAGGCAGAAGGCCGCCCCGAGCGTCTTCACCCGGGGCGGCCTCTTCGTGCATGAACGTTCTCCCACGTCCGTTGCTCTCCGGCGCCCTTAGTTGCGCTTGGTCGCCGGCCTGGCCGTGGACTTGTCGCCGCCGCCCCTCGACTCGGACTCGCCGGTGGGGAAGCCGCGCTTGCGCATGAGCGCCTCGATGCGCGGGTCGCGGCCGCGGAAGCCGCGGTAGCCCTCGGCCGGGTCTACGGTGTTGCCGACCGAGAAGATAAAGCGGCGCAGGCGCTCGGCCACCTTCTTGTCGTAGGCGCCGCCGCCCTCCGTGAACGCCCCGAAGGCGTCGGCGGTCAAAACGTCCGACCAGAGGTAGCTGTAGTAGCCGGCCGAGTAGGCGTCGCTCGAAAAGACGTGCCCGAACTGCGGCGTGCGGTGGCGCATGACCAGCTCCGCCGGCATCCCCAGCTCGGCCAGCGTCTTCTTCTCGAAGGCGTCCGGGTCGATCTTCTGCGCGCCCGCGAGGTGGAGCCGCATGTCCACGAGCGCGCTCGCGAGGTACTCGGTCGTGGCGAAGCCCTGGTTGAAGGTCGAGGCGCGCATGACCTTATCGACGAGCGCCTGCGGGATGGGCTTGCCCGTCTGGTGGTGGACTGCGAAGCGCTGCAAGACCTCCGGCGTCGAGAGCCAGTGCTCCAGGAGCTGCGAAGGGAACTCGACGTAGTCGCGCGAGACGGCCGTGCCCGCGAGCGTCGGGTAGGTGACCGAGGAGGAGAGCCCGTGCAGCGCGTGGCCGAACTCGTGGAACATCGTCGTCGCGTCGTCCCACGAGATGAGCACCGGCTCGCCCGGCTTGCCCTTCACGAAGTTCGAGTTGTTCGAGACGATGGTCGTGACGGCCTTGTCCATCCGCCCCTGGCGGCGGTAGGCGTTCATCCACGCGCCGGAGCGCTTGCCCTCGCGCGCGTAGGGGTCGAAGAACCAGAGTCCGATGTGCTTGCCCGACGCCCGGTCGGTCACCTCCCAGACGCGCACGTCCGGGTGGTAGACGGGGACGGCGGGCGCCGCACGGAAGTCGAAGTTGAACAGCTCGCCGGCGACCCAGAAGATGCCCTCGCGCAGCTTCTCCAACTGGAGGTACTGCTTGACCTCGTTCTGGTCGAGGTCGTAGCGCGCCTTGCGCACCTTCTCCATGTAGTAGCGGTAGTCCCACGGCTCGATCTTGAGCTTCGCGCCCTCCTTGTCGGCGAGCGCCTGCATGTCGGCGACCTCCTCGCGGACGCGCGCGACCGCGGGCTTCCAGACCGCCTCCATCAACTCGGTCGCGCGCTCGGGCGTCTTCGCCATCGCGTTCTCCAGCCGCCAGTGCGCGTGCGTCTGGTAGCCGAGGAGCTTGGCGCGCTCGGCGCGCAGC
>DAIRFV010000401.1:0-4404 GCA_036794905.1 Pyrinomonadaceae bacterium
ACGGCCCACGCCGCGCCGACCAGCCGCCGCAGAGAGGAGTAGAGCAGGCCGCGGAAGACTATCTCCTCGACGAGCGGCGCCGTGAAGGTCGCGGCGAAGGCGGTGGCGAGCGCCGCGGCGCGCGAACTCTGGAGGAGCCGTTCGAGCGCGTTGTCGGTGGGCCCCGTGAGGTAGATGATGCTCACGCCGGTGAGGAACATGACGACGCCCAGCCAGATGCTCCGCCACAGGGTGAACCCGTCGCCCCACTCCCACCCGAGCGTGGCGAAGAAGGGGTACTTGCCGACCCTCGTCACCAACAGCCACGCCAGCCCGAGCGTGAGCAGGTGCGCCGGGATGATCGAGACGACCTGGATGAAGATGGCGCCCGGGTCTTTGAGGGCGAACTCGGCCAGCGCGTCGAGCTTGACGCCGCGCCGCAGCGCGTAGGGGATGAGGAAGAGCACCTGCGTCACGACCATGAGCATGAAGCTCAAGACCAGCAACCCGACCGCGCCCCCCAGACCCCACGGCGGGTTGTCCGGATCGGGCCGCGCGGGCGGCGGCGGCTCCTCGCGCGTCAGTTCTGCGGGGCGTCCCAGCGGGAGTTGAATCGGCGGATTGTCCACACAGCGAGTGTAGCAGAAAGCAGTAGGCAGTAGGCAGTAGGCAGATGGGAGTAGGCAGTTGAGAGCCCTGCTGTCGAGAACGTTGATTCAACCTTACAACTAGCTCGAACGCGGAGCGACTGCCTACCGCCTACCGCCTACTGAAGTGGCTCAGCATCGCGTCGCGCACCTGTTGCATGAGGGCGGGGAGGTCTGCGTCGTCGAGGCCGCGGGTGTGGAGGGGCGGGTCGAGGTACATCTCGACGGGGCCGGCGCGCAGGATCATCGAGCCGCGCGGCATCGCGCGCCGCGTCCCGGTGATGGTGACGGGGACGACGGGGAGGCCGGACTCCAGCGCGAGCCGGAAGCCGCCCTTCTTGAGCGGCTGGAGCGAGCCGTCGCGCGTGCGCGTGCCCTCGGGGAAGAGGAAGGCCGAGACGCCGTCGCCGAGCAGCCGCGCCGCGCGTTGCAGACTGGCGACGGACTCGGCCGTCGAGCCGCGGTTGATCGCGATGTGTCCCGCGCGCCGCATGTGCCAGCCGAGGAAGGGGACGAGGAAGACCTCGCGCTTGGCCGCGATGCGGAGCTGGCTGGGCAGGTAGCCGAGCATCACGGGGATGTCCATCCAGCTCTGGTGCGTCGAGAGGAAGACGTAAGACTGTCCCGCGCGCAGGTGCTCGGCGCCGTGGACGCGCACGTCGAGCCGCGCCGTCCGCGCGATCATCCGGCTCCAGGTGCTCGCGCACCAGTGCTGCATCCGCCCCCTCCGGTCGAAGGGCGAGCAGGCCAGCGACAGCGTCGCCATCAACACCGTGTAGAGCGCGACCAGCGGCCAGGCCACCGCCGTGTGCGCGTAATTCAAAAAGGTCGGCGCGCGCGGCGGAGGGGTGCGCGGGATGTCGTCCGTCATAAGGGAGAGTATTTAACCACAGAGGCGCGCGGACACGGCTAAAGACTCAAAGCCGTGCCCCCGCGCCTCCGTGATTGTTTGTTTGTCTTACGCCCCGACGCCGAGGCGGCGGGCGGCGAGGAGGAGGCCGATGATGGTCTTGGCGTCTTCAATCTCGCCCGACGCGACCATCGCGAGCGCGCGCACGAAGGGCACACGCACGACCTCGATGATCTCGTCCTCCTCGTGCCGGCGCGCGGTCTCTCTTAGCCCCGTGGCGAGGAAGACCCACAGCCGCTCGGCGCAGAAACCGGGCGTGGTGTAGAACTCCGAGAGCTGTTCCCAACGCCCGGCGACGACGCCCAGCTCCTCCTCCAACTCGCGCGCGGCCGTCTCGGCGGGCCGCTCGCCCGGGTCGAGTTTGCCCGCGGGCAGTTCCAGCACGTACTTCCGCGCCGGGTGCCTGTACTGGCTCACGAACGCGACCGTCCCGTCCTCGAAGTACGGCACGACCGCCGCCCCGCCCGGGTGTCTGACGACCTCGCGCAGGTAGGTCTGTTCGCCCTCGCGCACCGTGTCGCGCGAGACGCTGATGAGCCTGCCGCCGAAGACCTCCTCGCTCGACAGAACCTCGGGCTGCTCTTTATCCATAATCAAGTAGACAGTAGACAGTAGACAGTAGACAGTAGTAAAGCATCGTCGCCCGAACCCGGCGGTTGTCATCGTCAACAGCCAATAGGCGGAGCCCTGCTGGCTACTGACTACTGACTACTGACTACTGACTTCAATACTCCGACACCTTCGGGCGCGGCCTGTCGTCTTTGGTCGCGGGGCGCGACTCGTTGAAGCGGACGCCGGTGACATCGGAGCCGACGAAGAAGTGGCGGCGCCCCGTCGCGTCGCGCCCCTCCGTGCGGACGGGGTCGGCGTTGACGGTGTAGGAGGCGGGCTGCGTGTCGGTGCGCGGCTGCACCTTGAAGGTGTAGACGTAGCCGCGCGCGACGGGCGGGTCGCCGCTCACCTCGGCCTGAAAGATGCCCGAGTCGATGAGCTGTCGGAAGGTGCCGTACTGCCCGTTGGCCTCGAAGTAGAGCTGCTGCGCGGCCTGTATGTTGTCGAGGTTGTTGAGCGCGGCCGACTCGTTGGCCGCGATGACGCGCCGCTGGATGGTGTCGTCCCACATCCGCAGCGCCAGCCACCCCAGCGGCACGAGGACGAGCACGCCGACGCCCGCCACGATCAGCGCCGTGCGCCACAGGCGTTTGGATTCGGAAACTTCCGCCATCTCTCAGGACTCTCCGACGTTTGGTTCGAGTTGGGACTTCACCTCGCCGACGAGGTAGAGCGAGCCGGTCACGCAGACGAGCCCGTCGGCGGGCGTGTGCGTCCGCGCGATGACCAACGCGTCGCGGCTCGAAGGCGCGAGCGCGATTGTACTCGAAGAGGGCGGGACGGGCACGGCGCGGAGCAGTTCCTCCACGGTCGCGGCGCGCGGGCTCTCCGGCGCCGTCAGCACGAGGTGGCGCGCGGCGGGGAAGAGCACGCGCCCTATCTCCCCCAGCTCCTTGTCGCGCATCGCGCCGAAGACCATCGTGACGCCCCCGGGCGCGAACTCGTCGAGGTACGCGCGCAGCGCGCGTGCGCCCGCCGCGTTGTGCGCGCCGTCGTAGAGGACGGCCGGCCGCTGCCGCTCGTCGAGCTCCAGACGCCCCGCGTGCTCCGCCGTCCCGAGCCCCTCGACGACGTGTTCGCGCGAGACCCGGAAGCCGTCTTCGGCGAGCATCTCTGCGAGTGCGACCGCGACGGCGGCGTTCGTCAACTGGTGACGGCCGCGCAGCGAGAGGCGCACGCCCGCGTACACGTCGCGCGCCGTGCGCAGCCGCACGCGGAGACGGCCGTCCGCCCCGACCTCTTCAACCTCGACCTCTTCGGTCGCGGAGCGCGGCTCGACGCCCGACTCGCGGCAGCGCCGCGTGATGACCTCTAACGCTCCCGGCTCCTGCGGCGCGACGACGGCGCGCGTGCCGGGGCGGATGATGGCGGCCTTCTCGGCGGCGATCTCGGCGAGCGTCGAGCCCAGATATTCCTGATGGTCGAGCGCGACCGGCGTGACGGCCACCCAGCGCGCGCCCGCGGCCGTCGTCGCGTCGAGCCGGCCGCCCAGGCCGGTTTCGAGGATGGCGAGTTCGACACCTTCGTCCGCGAACGCGGAGAGTGCGATGCCCGTCACCTGCTCGAAGAAGGTCGGGAGCGCGCCCGACTCGCGCCCGACCCACTCGGCCGCCTCGCGCACGCGCGTCGCGTGGCGCGCGAAGCCCTCGCGCGAGATTTCGCGGTCGCCGACGCGCACGCGCTCGGTCACCGAGACGAGGTGCGGCGAGGTGTAGAGCCCCGCGCGCACGCCGGCCGCGCGCGCCACGGCCGCGAGCATCGCCGCGGTCGAGCCCTTGCCGTTCGTGCCGGCGATCTGGACGGAGGGGAAGGAGTCCTGCGGGCGCCCGAGGCGTTCGAGCAGGCGCGAGACGTTCTCAAGGCCGAGCTTGACGGCCAGCGTCTCGTGGCCGAGGCTGAAGAGGTATCTGACCGACTCGTCGAAGTCCACGGACGAAGTTTAACAGGTTAGGCTTCGGTCTTAACTTCCGGCGGTTCGGCCGTCGAAGGGTTGAGGACGCCGTCGCCGTTGGCGCCCGGGGCGAGTTCGGCCTTGAAGGGTTGGGGGCGGCCTTCGGGGTTGTAGGTGAAGCCGAGGGCGCGCACGATCCAGTCGCGTATCTCGCGGCGGTCCACGACGGCGTCGAGCATGCCGTGCTCCAAGAGGAACTCGGCGGTCTGGAAGTTCTCGGGGAGTTTCTGGCGGATGGTCTGCTCGATGACGCGCGGGCCGGCGAAGCCGATGAGCGCCTTCGGCTCGGCGATGTTGAGGTCGCC
>DAIRFV010000124.1:0-15806 GCA_036794905.1 Pyrinomonadaceae bacterium
TAACGCACGTCCTGGAGCAGGGTCTTCATTCGCTCACTTTCGTTCGCGCGTGAACCGTGAACCGTCAACCGTGACAAGTAAGAACTGTCTTTTATCTCGTCACGGTTGACGGTTCACGGTTTACGCTCATTCGTATCTGAGAGCGACCATCGGGTCTACCTTCATCGCCCTGCGCGCCGGCAGGTAGCAGGCGACGAGCGCCACGAGGGCCAGCAGGAGCGCGAGCGCGGCGTAGGTCAGCGGGTCGCTCGCCGAGACGCCGAAGAGCTGGCTCTCGATGAAGCGCGTGAGCATGAGCGCGCCGCAGAGTCCGAGGGCCAGCCCCGCGAGCGCGAGCCGCATCCCCTTCCCCAGCACGAGCGCGAGGATGGCCCGGGGCCGCGCGCCGAGCGCGAGGCGGACGCCTATCTCCTGCGTGTGCTGCGCGACGAAGAAGGAGAGCACGCCGTAGATGCCGAGCGACGCCAGCAGCAACGCCAGCCCCGCGAACGTCGCGAGCAGCAGCATCCCCGTGCGCCGCTGCGCGGCCTCCTCGCCCAGAATCTCGGCCATCGTCTGGACGTTCGAGACGGGCTGCTCGGGATCGACGGCGTGTACCTCGCGGCGCACCGAGGCGACGAGGCCGCCCGGCTCGCCGGACGAGCGCACGACGAGGTGCGCGGGCGCGAACCACGGCTGGTAGTTGACCTGCTTGTAGGGCAGGTACATCTCGGGCTTGGCCGGCGCCTCGATGCCCATCTGCCGCAGGTCGCCGACGACGCCGACGACCGTCACCCACGGCCGCTCCGCGTCGGGGCCGCCGACCTTGAAACGCTTGCCGAGCGCGTCGCCGCCCGCGAAGTAGGTGCGGGCCATCGCCTCGTTGACGACGGCCACGGGCTGCGTCTGCGGCGCGTCCGACTCCGCGATGAGGCGCCCGGCCTTGAGCTGAAGACCGAGGGCCTCAAGGTACCCGGCCGTGACCTGCCGGTGGACGGCGTCGTCCTGGAGCCCCTGCCGGGGGGGGCGACCCTCGACCGTGAGGCCGCTCGTCCCGCCCTTCCAAGCCAAAGGCACGGACGTGGTGTAGCCGGCCGAGACGACGCCGGGCAGCGCGCGCACGCGCCCGAGCACCGCGTCGTAGAACCCCTCGCGCTGCGCGCGCTCGCGGTAGCGATTCTCCGGCAGCACCGTCCTCATCGTCAGAACCTGCTCCGGACTGGCCAGCGCGTACTCGCCGCGCAGCTTCTGCAAGGACTGGATGAGGAGCGCCGCGCCGACGAGCAGCACCAGGGCGAGCGCCACCTCCGCGACGACGAACGCGCCGCGCAGACCTCGGCCGCCGCCGCCCACCGCGCCGCGACCGCCGCCCTGCTTGAGCGCGTCCGCCGGCCCCGCCTTCGACGATGCGAGCGCGGGCGCGAGCCCGAACAGCGTCGCCGTCAGGAGCGAGACGGCGAGCGTGAAGAGCAGCGCGCGCGCGTCGACCGTCAGCGGCGCCGCGAGCGACGGCGGCACCAACTGCCGCAGGAAGGCGAAGCTCCACAGCGCGAGCAGCAGCCCCGCCGCGCCGCCCGCCGCCGAGAGCAGCGCGCTCTCCGTCAGCAGTTGCCGCACCACGCGCCGCCGCGTCGCGCCGAGCGCGACGCGGACGGCGATCTCCCTGCGCCGCGCGGCCGAGCGCGCGAGCAGCAGCCCCGCCACGTTCGCGCACGCGATGAGCAGGACGAAGGCGACGGCCACGACGAGCATCAGCAGCGGCCGGCGCACCTCGCCCGACACCTGCTCGCGCAGCGGCAGCACGTAGGCGCCCAGCTCGGACGCGTCCTCCGGGTAATCGCGCGAGATGCGCGCCATGACGGCCTTGAGGTCGGCGTCGGCCTGCTCGACGGTGACGCCCTGCTTCAGGCGGCCGACGACCGTCAGGTAGTGCCCGCCGCGGTTGGCCCAGTCTTCCGGCGCCTGCGCGAGCGGAACCCACAGCCGTATGTTCGGTTCGAGGAACTGGAAGCCCTCGGGCATCACGCCGACGACTGTCCGCTTCTCGCCGCTGAGGATGATGTCGCGCCCGAGGATGGAGCGCTCGCCGCCGAACGTCTCGCGCCAGAGGCCGTGGCTGAGGATGACGACGCCATCGGAGCCCGGCCGCTCCTCATCCGGCGTGAAGCCGCGGCCGAGCGCGGGGCGCACGCCGAGCACGCCGAAGAGGTCGGCCGTCACGGCCTCGCCGTTCAGCTTCTGCGGCTCGCCGTAGCCCGTCAGGTTGAAGCTCGCCCACATCGTCGCGGCCATCCCCTCGAACGAGCGCGTCTGCGTCTTCCAGTCCACGTAGTTGGCGGGCGCGGGCGTGTTCTGCGGGAAGCCGATGCGCGACGCGTCCTCCCACAACATCACCAGCCGCCCGGGCTCCGCGAACGGCAGCGGCCTGAGCAGCACCGCGTTGACGAGGCTGAAGATGGCCGTGTTCGCGCCGATGCCCAGGGCCAAAGTCAGCACGGCCACCGCCGTGAACCCCGGCCGCTTCCCAAGCATCCGCGCCCCGAAGCGCAAGTCCTGAAGCAGAGTCGTCATCGCTTCTCCTCCCCCGGGAGCGCGGGCATCCCTCTGCCCGCCGGAGCGTGCTTCAGCACGCTCAGAGTCTTCCGCTTTACCTCGACTTCGAGGTTGTAAGTCTCACCGTCTTCGCGCCTTCGCGCTCATGGCGGGCAGGGATGCCCGCGCTCCCGGGGTCTCACTCGTATCTAAGCGCCACCATCGGGTCTACTTTCGTCGCGCGCCGCGCGGGGATGTAAGAGGCGAGGAGCGCGACCGTCCCGAGCAGCAGCGCGACCGCGACGTAGGTCAGAGGGTCTGTGGCCGTGACGCCGTAGAGCAGGCTCGACAGCACGCGCGTCAGCGCGAACGCCGCCACGAGCCCGAGGCCGACGCCCGCCAGCGCGAGCGCCATCCCGCGCCCGACGACGAGCCGCAGCACGTCTTTGTGCTGCGCGCCGAGCGCGATGCGGATGCCGATCTCGTGCGTGCGCTGCGTGACGGCGTAACTCATCACGCCGTAAATCCCGGCGGCCGCCAGCAGCAGGGCCATGCAGGCGAACAGGCCGAGCAGCAGCGAGTTGAAGCGCGGCTGCGCGAACGACTCGCCGACGAGCTGCTCCATCGTCCGCACCTCGGCGACCGGCTGCGCCCTGTCCACCGCCCGCACGGCCTCGCGCACGGCGGGCACGAGGCCCTCCGGCTCGGCCGACGTGCGCACGACGTAGGACATGCCGGCGAAGGGGTCTTGCGTGAAGGAGGCGTAGATCTCGGGCGCGGCCTCGCGCCCCGGCTCCTCGCTGCGCACGTCGGCGACGACGCCGACGATCTCCTTCCAGATGGGCTTCCCGTCCGGCCCGATGCCGTTGCTGATGCGCTTGCCGACGGGGTCTTCCCCGGGGAAGTCCCGGCGCGCGAGCGCCTGGTTGACGGCGAACACGAGCGGCGCGTCGGCCGTGTCGCGCGCCTCAATCGCGCGCCCCTTGACGACACTGATGCCGGCGGCGCGGAAGTAGTCGGGGCTCACGCTGCGGTAGTTGACCGACGGCCACTGGTCGCGCCTGACGGCCGGGCGCCCCTCGAACTGGATGCCCGAGGTCGGCCCCTTCACCAGCGGCAGCGTGTTGATGACGCCGACGGCCTCCACGCCGGGCAGCGCCGCGACGCGCTCGGCCACGTCGCGGTAGAAGTCCGTGTACTGCGCGTCCTCCCGGAAGCGCTCGCCCGAAGGGCTGAGGCGGAAGGTGAGCAGGCTCTGCGGCCGGAAGCCCAGCTCGACCGCGCGCAGCGTGAGGAAGCTGCGGAAGAGGAGGCCGGCGCCGACGAGCAGCACGAGCGAGAGCGCCACCTCGAAAACGATCAGGAGGTTGCGCACGAGCCCGGCGCCCGCGCCGCCCGTCGAGCCGCGCGCGCTCTCCTTGAGCGCGCCGTGCAGGTCCGGCCTCGTGAACTGCAGGGCCGGCGCGAGCCCGAAGGCGATCCCGGTCGCGCACGAGACGAGGAGCGTGAAGCCGAGCACGCGCGGGTCGACGCCGATGTCCGCGACCCTCGGGAACTCCGCGGGCAGCAGCCCCTTCAAGAGGTCAACGCCCCACCAGCCGAACAGGAGCCCGGCCGCCCCGCCCGCGAGCGCGAGCAGCAGACTCTCGACGAGCAACTGCCGCGCGAGCCGCAGCCGCGTCGCGCCGAGCGCCGCGCGCACCGCCATCTCCTTCTGGCGCCCGGCGGCGCGCGCGAGCAGGAGGTTGGCCACGTTGGCGCACGCGATGAGCAGGACGAGCGCCACCGCCCCGAGCAGGAGCAGCAGCGCGCGGCTGCTCTCGCCCACCAGATGTTCGTGCAGCGTGACGACGCGGTTGAAGCGCTTGCTGTTCGACTCGGGGTACTGCTGGCGGAGGCGCGCGGTGATGGCCTCCATCTCGGCGCGCGCGTGCTCCAAGGTCTCGCCGGGCTTGAGGAGCGCGACCGCGCTCAGGAACCCGAAGCCGCGCGCGCGCTCCACGTCCTGCTGCTCGCTGATGGTGGGCACGCGGGCGAAGGGCGGCACCCAGACTTCCGTGCGGTCGGGGTAGGAGAAGCCCTCGGGCGCGACGCCGACGACTTCGTAGGGGCGGCCGTCGAGCGTGACGCTCCTGCCGATGATCGAAGGGTCTGCGCCGAAGCGGCGCTGCCAGAGCGCGTGGCTGAGGACGACGACGGGGGCGTGGCCGGCCGTCTCCTCCCCGGGCAGGAAGAAGCGGCCCGCGCGGGGCCGCACGCCGAACACGTCGAAGAAGCTGACCGAGGTCATGGCGAGGTCGATGCGCTCGGCCTCGTCCTGCGAGGCGAGGTTCGACGTGCGCGTGAGGACGGCCGCCATCCGCTCGAAGGCGGTGGCCTGCTCGCGCCAGTCGAGGAAGTTGGCCGGCGTGACCTGGACGCGGCGCCCCTCGGGGCTCAACTCCTGGATGGCCACGACGCGCTCGTGGTGCGGGTACTGAAGCGGCCGCAGCAGCACCGCGTTGACGACCGAGAAGATCGCCGTGTTCGCCCCCACCCCCAGCGCCAGCGCCACGACGGCCACCGCCGTGAACCCCGGGTTCGCGCGCAGCGCGCGCGCCCCGTACCGCACGTCCTGCCAGAGATTCCTCATGTGCCCACCCCGTTCGCGAGTGATGCGTGACAAGTGCTGTGTGACGAGTAAAGGCAAAGTCGGCGTCTTCCCTCCTACCAACCGCCGCCCGTCACTCGTACCTCAGGGCGATCATCGGGTCAACCCGCGTCGCGCGGCGCGCGGGGATGAGGCAGGCGAGCAGCGCGGCCGACGCGAGCACGAGCGCGACGCCGCCGAAGACCAGCGGGTCGGTGGCCGAGACGCCGTAGAGGATGCCCGCCATCACGCGCGTCAGCATGAGCGCGCCCGCGAGCCCGAGCGCGAGCCCGACGGACGTGAGCACGAGCCCCTGCGAGAGGACGAGCCGCAGGATGTCTCCCCCCTGCGCGCCGAGCGCGAGCCGGATGCCGATCTCGTGGCGGCGCTGCGCCACGACGTAAGACATCACCGCGTAGAGCCCGACGGCCGCGAGCAGCAGCGCGCCCACGGCGAAGAAGGCCATCAGGAGCATCGTCAGGCGCTTCGGCGAGACCGCCTCTTCCACCACGTCGCTCATCTGCCGCACGTTGTAGACGGGGAGTCCGGCGTCGAGCGCCTTCACCTCGCCGCGCACCGCGGGCGCCAGCCCCGCCGCGCTCGCGCCCTCGCCCGCGCGCACGACGAGCGCCATCGTGTGCCAGGGGTCTTGCCGCAGGGGCCGGTAGAAGGCCCACTCCGCCTCCGCGTCCATGTCCTCGTTCTTCACGTCGGCCGCGACGCCGACGATCTCCCACGGCCCCTCCGCTTCCGAGATGACGAGGCGGCGGCCGACAACCTCTTCGCCGGGGAAGACGCGGCGCGCCAGCGTCTCGTTGACGATGCAGACCTTGGGCGCCCGCTCGTCGTCCGCCTCGGTGAAGCCGCGCCCGCCGACGAGGCGCGTGCCGGCCGTCTCGAAGTAGCCGGGCGTGACGACGTTGTAGTTGGCGTAGGGGCGGCGGTCCGGCGGCGGGGCCGGGCGGCCCTCGACGTGGAAGCTGGAGCTCAGGTTGCCGGAGCGATCCATCGGGACGTAGTTGATGGCCGCGGCCGAGGCGACGCCGGGCAGCGCGCCGACGCGCGCGACGAGTTGCTCGTAGAAGCTCCGGCGCTGCGCCTCCTCGGGGTAGCCCGCGCGCGGCAGGGACATCTGGACGGTGAGCACGCCGTCGGGCTTGAGGCCCAGGTCGGCGCGCATCATCTCGTAGAAGCTGCGCACCATCAGGCCGGCGCCGACCAGCAGCATGAGCGAGAGCGCCACCTCGGCGACGACCAGAATGCTCCGCATCAGGTTGCGCCGCACGCCGCCGCTCGCGCCCTTCTGCCCGCCCTCCTTCAGAGACTCGTTCAGGTTCGTGCGCGTCGCCTGGAGCGCGGGCACGATGCCGAACACGACCCCCGTCAGCACCGACGCGCCGAGCGTGAAGACGAGCACGGTCGTGTCGATGCCCATGTGCCGCCAGCCGGGGATGAACTTCGTGAAGGTCGGCGGCATCCCCTTCGCGATGAACTCGACGCCCCACACGGAGAAGAGCAGACCCGCCGCGCCGCCGACGAGCGCGAGCAGCAGACTCTCGGTCAGGAGCTGTCGGACGAGCCGCCAGCGGCTCGCGCCGAGCGCGGTGCGCACGGCCAGCTCGCGCTGGCGCGAAGAGGCGCGCACGAGCAGGAGGTTGGCGACGTTGGCGCACGCGATCAGGAGCACGAAGCCGACCGCCCCGAGCAGCACCATGAGGTAGGGCTTGGGGCCGCGCGTGAAGGAGTCCGTGAGCGACTCGGCGAAGGCCGTGCGCCCGCCGTTCGTGTCCGGGTAGAGCTGCCGCGCGCGCTCGGCCACGCCGCGCACCTCGGCGTCGGCCTGCTCGACGGTGACGCCGGGGCGCATGAGTCCCACGACCTGGAGGTAGTGGTTCCCGCGGTTCTGCGCGTCCTTCGGCTCGAAGACGAGCGGCGCCCAGACCTGGCTGGCGTTGAGCGGGAAGTTGAAGTCGTCGGGCATGACGCCGACGACCGTGCGCGGGCGGTTGTCGATGCGGACGCTCTTGCCGACGATGTCGGGGTCTGCGCCGAAGCGGTCGCGCCAGAGGCCGTGATTAATGAGGACGACCTCCTCGGCGCCGGGCCGACCCTCCTCGTCCGTGAAGGTGCGTCCGCGCTCGGCGCGCGCGGCGAGCACGCGGAAGAGCGAGGGCGTGACGGCCGCGCCGGGGACGCGCTCGGGCTGCTCGCCCTCGTTGAGGCTGAAGTGCTGCTGGCCGTAGGCGGCCAACTCCTCGAAGACTTTGGTCTGGTCGCGCCAGTCCATGTAGTTGGCGGGCGCGACCGAGTTGCGGTTGTTGGTCTGCTCGACGCCGCGCTCCCAGACCATCACGACCCTCTCCGTCGTCTCGTACGCGAAGGGGCGCAGCAGCAGCGCGTTCACGACCGAGAAGATGGTGGTGTTCGCGCCTACGCCCAGCGCCACGGCCAGCACCGCCACGGCCGTGAACCCCGGGTTCTTCCACAGCATCCGCGCCGCGAACCCTAAATCCCGCCAGAGAGTCATCTTGCTCACCCCGTTCGCGTGAACCGTGAACCGTGAACCGTGACAAGTAAGAACTGTCTTCTAGCTCGTCACGGTTGACGGCTCACGGTTCACGGTCTTACTCGTATCTGAGCGCCACCATCGGGTCTACCTTCGTCGCGCGCCGCGCGGGGACGTAACAGGCGAGCAGGGCGGCGAGCGCGAGGAGGAGCGAGATGGCGGCGTAGGTCAAGGGGTCGGACGCCGAGACGCCGTAGAGCAGGCTCGACATGACGCGCGCCAGCGGGACGGCGCCGACGAGCCCCGCGCCGATGCCGAGCCCCGCCAGCAGCAGACCCCGCCTGAGCACGAGGCCGAGCACGTCCCGCCGGCTCGCGCCGAGGGCCACGCGCACGCCGATCTCGCGCGTCCGCTGCGCCACCGAGTAGCTCATCACGCCGTAGATGCCGACGGCGGCGAGCAGCAGCGCCACCAGCGCGAACAGACCCAGCGCCGTCATCGCGAAGCGCCGCCGCGCGAGCGAGTCCGACAGGCGCGCGCCCATCGTCTTCACGTCGTAGACGGGCACGTTCGGCTCGACGGCGCGCGCCTCCCGCGTCATCGCCTGCGCCAGCGCGCCGGGGTCGCCCGAGGTGCGCGCCACCACGTACATCGTCCCCGAAGGGCTCTGCCCGTGCGGCATGTAGACGGTGACGCGCGAGTCGGTGTCGAGCGCGTACTGCTTGACGCTGCCGACGACGCCCACGACCGTCCGCCACGGCGAGTCGCTGCCGGCGCCGCCGGGCTTGAGCCGCTTGCCCACCGCCTCCTGACCCGGCCAGTAGGTGCGCGCCATCTTCTCGTCGATGACGACCGCCTTCGGCGCGTCCTTCGCGGCGTCGCGCTCGTCGAAGTGGCGGCCGCTGAGGAGCGGCACCCGCATCGTCTCGAAGTAGCCCGTACCGGCGATGCGGTAGTCGGCCTGGATGGACTCCTGCCCCGTCGTCGGCACGTAGCCTTCGATCGTGACGCTCCCCCAGCCGATGCTGCCCGAGAGCGGGATGATCGAGGCCGCGCCCGCCGACTCGACGCCGGGCAGCGCGCGCACCCTCTCCAGCGTCTGCCGGTAGAACTCCGTGCTCCGCTCGCCCTGATAGGGCGTGCCCGTCACCGACAGCCGCATCGAGACGACGCCCCGCGGGTCGAACCCCGGCTCGACCTGCTGCACGCGGACGAAGCTGCGGACGAGGAGCCCCGCCCCGGCGAGCAGCACGAGCGAGAGCGCGATCTCGACGACGACGAGCGCGTCGCGCAGGCGCTGGCCCTGGCCGCCCGCCATCCCGCGCCCGCCCTCCTTGAGCGTCTCGCCCAGGTTCACGCGCGAGCCGCGGAGCGCGGGGGCGAGCCCGAAGAGCACGCCCGTCAGCATCGTGACGGCCGAGGTGAAGAGGAGCACGCGCCCGTCGAGCGCGACGTTCGAGAGGCGCGGGATGTTGCCCGGGGCCAGCGCCCGCAGCGCGTCCAGCCCCCAGAAGGCGATGACGAGGCCGAGCGCCCCGCCGGCGAAAGAGAGCACAAGGCTCTCGGTCAGGAGCTGCCGCACGATGCGCCCGCGACCCGCGCCGATGGCGGTGCGCACCGCCATCTCCTTCTCGCGCACGGCCGCGCGCGCCAGCAGCAGGTTGGCGACGTTGGCGCACGCGATGAGCAGCACGAACCCGACCGCCCCGAGCAGCACGAGGAGCGCCGGCCGCACGTCGCCCACCACCTGTTCGAGCAGCGGCCGGGCGCTGAAGGAGAAGGCGCGGCTCGGCGGGTATTGTTCGGGGAACCGCTGCGCGAGGTTGCGTGCGGCCTGGTCGAGTTCCGTCCGCGCCTGCTCCAGGGTCGCGCCGGGCCTGAGGCGGCCGAGGACGTTGAAGTTCTCGTCGCCCTGACGCTCCCTGCGCTCGGCGTCGAGCGGGAGCGGCAGCAGCACGTCCGGCTGCTGCACCGAGCCGACCGTGGGCATCACCTCGTAGCCGAGCGAGAAGTCGGCCGGCATGACGCCCACGACCTCGTGGCTCTGCCCGTTGAGGGTGACGGCGCGCCCCACCACTCCGGGATCGGAGCCGAAGCGGCGCTGCCAGAGGCCGTGGCTCAGGACGACGGTCGGCGGCCGGCCCGGCGCGTCCTCCTCGGGGAGGAAGACGCGCCCGAGGAGCGGGCGCACGCCGAGCAGCGGGAACATCTCCGAGGTGGCGAGCACCGCGCCGATGCGCTCGGCCCCCGACTCGGTCGCGAGGTTGTAGCTGGTGCCTTGCGCGAGCGCCAGCGCCTCGAACGCGGCGGCCTGCGCTTTGACGGCCGCGAACTGCCCCGGCGACGGCCAGTCCTGCGCCACGTTCGCGCCCGGCGAGTGCGTCCAGACGATGGCGAGGCGTTCGGAGTCGGCGAAGGGCAGCGGCCGGAGCAGCAGCCCGTTGACGACCGAGAAGATGGCCGTGTTCGCGCCGATCCCTAGGGCCAGCGTCACGACCGCGACGGCCGTGAACCCCGGCCGCTTCCCAAGCATCCGCGCCCCGAAGCGCAAGTCCTGAAAGAGAGTCCTCATCGCCCACTCCGTTCGCTCGTCAAGCGTCAAGGGCCGTGAACCGTCAACCGTCAACCGTGACAAGAGAAAGCCTGCTCTTACTCGTCACGGTTGACGGTTCACGGTTCACGCCTCCTCACGGTTCACGCTCATTCGTATCTGAGAGCCACCATCGGGTCTACTTTCGTCGCGCGGCGCGCGGGGATGAGGCAGGCGAGCAGGGCGACGCCGAGCATCGCCAGCGAGACGCAGGCGAAGGTCAGCGGGTCTGTGGCCGTGACGCCGTAGAGCAGGCTCGACAGCACGCGCGTCAGCGCGAAGGAGCCGGCGAGCCCGAGGCCGACGCCCGCCAGCGTGAGCCCGAGCCCCTGCCCGACGACGAGCTTGAGGATGTCCGAGGCGCGCGCGCCGAGCGCCATCCGCACGCCGATCTCGTGGCTGCGCTGCGTGACCGTGTAGGAGATGACGCCGTAGATGCCGACGGCCGCGAGCAGCAGCCCGACGCCCGCGAACGCCGCGATGAGAATCATCTGGAAGCGGCGGCGCGCGACGGACTCGGCCAGCACCTGCTCCATCGTGCGGACGTTGTAGAGCGGCAGGTCTTGGTCCAACGCCCCCAGCTCGCGCCTGAGCGCGGGGACGAGCGTCGCGGGGTCGGCCGACGTGCGCGCCACGAAGGTCATGGTGCGCTGCCTGAACTGAAGGGCCGGCAGGTACATCTGCGCGTACGGCTCCTTATCAAGCCCGCTGCTCCTCGCGTCCTTGACGACGCCGATGACCGTGATCCAGGGCGCGCGCGCCGGGTCGCCGAGGTTGACGCGCTTGCCGATGGGGTCTTCGTCCGGCCAGAACTTGCGCGCCATCGTCTCGTTGATGACGCCCACGTCCGGCACGCCGTCCCTGTGTCGCTCGGTGAGCCGCTCGCCGCGGACGTGCCCGATGCCCAGCACGTCGAAGTAGTCCGGGGTCGCGGTGGAGAACATCGCGTCCTGCACCTTCTCGGGCGGCAGCTCCGGCCGGCCCTCGATGACGAAGGAGAGCACGTCGGCGCCCCCGCCCAGCGGCAGGGAGTCCACGAGCGCCGCGCGCTCCACCCCGGGCAGCGCCGCGGCGCGCGCGGTGAGCTGCTCGTAGAAGGCGGCGATCTGCGGCTCGTCTTTGTACTTGGCCGAGGGCAGTGAGAACTCGAAGGTCAGCACGCGCTCGGGGCGGAAGCCGGGATCGACGGACTGGATGGCGTTGAAGCTGCGGATCATCAGCCCCGCGCACGCGAGCAGCACGGCCGTGATGGCGATCTCGGCGATGACGAGCGAGCTGCGCAGGCGGCGCGCGCCCTGGCCCGCGGTCGGGCCGCGGCTGCCGCCCTCCTTGAGCGACTCGGCGAGGTCCGTCTTCGACGCGCTCAGGGCCGGGAGCAGCCCGAACACGACCCCCGTCAAGACCGACACGCCGAAGGTGAAGGCGAGCACGCGCGCGTCGAGTCCCGCCTCTTCGAGCCGCGGGATGTTGCCCGGGCTCAAGGCCACGAGCAGCTCCACGCCCCACGCCGCGAGGATCAGCCCGAGCCCGCCGCCCGCGATGCCGAGCAGCAGGCTCTCCGTCAGAAGTTGCCGCACGAGGCGGCCGCGCCCCGCGCCGAGCGCCGAGCGCACGGCGAGCTCCTGCCGCCGCGCCGCCGCGCGCGCCAGCAGGAGGTTGGCGACGTTCGCGCACGCGATGAGGAGCAGGAACCCGACGACGCCCATCAAGACCCACAGCGCCTGCCGGACGTTGCCGACGACCCGCTCGTGCAGCGGCTGCGTCGTGACCGTCCACCCGGCGTTGGTCGCCGGGTACTCCTGCTCCAGCCGCGCGGCGACGCCCGCCAGCTCGGCCTGCGCCTGCCCGATGGTCGCGCCCGCGCGGAGGCGGCCGATGACGTTGAGGTAGTCGCTGCGGCGGACGTTCTGGTTGAAGTTGAAGGCGATGGGCACCCACATCTCGGGCGCCTTGGGGCCGCGCACGGGCGACTTGAAGTCGGCGGGCGCGACGCCGACGACGGTGTAGGCGTTGCCGCCGAGGGTGATCGTCTGGCCGAGCGCCTGCGGGCTCGCGCCGAAGCGCCGCTGCCAGAGGCCGTGGCTTAAGACGACGACGCGGTTCTTGCCCGCCGTCTCCTCTTCGGGCAGGAAGCCGCGGCCGAGGGCGGGCGCGACGCCGACGACCTGGAAGAAGTTGGCCGAGGTGGAGACGGCCGGGATGCGCTCGGGCTCGCCGCCGCCGCCGTCGGTCAGGGTGAGCGCCGTGTTGGCGTAGGCGGCTAGTCCGTCGAAGCTGCGCACCTGCGTGCGCCAGTCGTTGTAGTTCGGCGCGGAGGCCGGCTCGTCGGGGATGTCCGCGCCCGGGTTGCTCTCGCGCACCCACACCAGGCGCTCGGGCTCGGGGTACGGCAGGGGGCTCAACAGCACGGCCTTCACGACCGAGAAGATGGCCGTGTTCGCGCCGATCCCCAGCGCCAGCGCCAGGACCGCCACCGCCGCGAACCCCGGGCTCTTCAACAGAGTCCGCACCGCGTACCGCACGTCCTGCAAGAATGTTCCCATCGCTCACTCCGTTCGCGCGTCAACCGTGAACCGTCAACCGTGACGAGATCAAAGCTGTTCTTACTCGTCACGGTTGACGGTTGACGGCTCACGCCTCATTCGTATCTGAGCGCCACCATCGGGTCTACCTTCGTCGCGCGGCGCGCGGGGAGGTAGGAGGCGAGGAGCGCGACCGCGCCGAGGATGAGCGCGATGCCGGCGTAGGTCAGCGGGTCCACGGCCGAGACGCCGTAGAGCAGGCTCGCCATGTAGCGCGTGAGGGCGAAGGCCCCGGCGAGCCCGACGGCCAGCCCGACGGCGACCAGCGCCATCCCCTGCCCCACGACCATCCGCAGCACGTCGCGCCTCTGCGCGCCGAGGGCCATCCGCAACCCGATCTCGTGCGTGCGCTGCGTCACCGAGTACGACATCACGCCGTAGAGCCCGACGACCGCCAGCGCCAGCGCCAGCGCCGCGAAGGCGCCTAAGAGGAACATCGAGAAGCGACGCTGCGTCAGCGACTCGGCCACCATCTTCTCCATCGTCGTCACGCGGAAGAGGGGCAGGTCGCGATCTACGCCCGCGATGGCCCCGCGCACGGCGGGCGCGAGCGCGGCCGGGTCGGCGTCCGTGCGCGCCGCCACGAAGATGTTCGCCGACGACGCGTTGCCCGAGCCGAAGGGGACGTAGTACTGCGCGCGCGACTCGCCCTCGAGCCCCTCGTTGCGGACGTGGCCGACGACGCCGACCACCTCGCGCCAGATGGGCAGCCGGGCGTTCACGTCGTTGGGGTTGCTGGGGTTGGGGTTGCTCTCGAACGAGACGCGCTTGCCGACCGGGTCCTCGTCCGGCCAGTACTTGCGCGCCAGCGCCTCGTCAATGATGACGACGTGGCCGTTGGCCTCGGTGTCGCGCGCGTCGAAGTAGCGCCCCTTGACGAGCGGGATGTTCATCGTCTGGAAGTAGTCCTCCGAGACGAGCCAACGGCTGCCGTGCGGGTTGTTCACGCCCGGCGCCGTCTGCCGCCCCTCGATCTGGAAGCTGCCGCTCGAGTTCTGGCCGCTCATCGGCAGCGTCGTGGTCGCGCCCGCGGCCTTGACGCCGGGGATGGCGCGCACGCGCTCCAGCGCCTGGCGGAGGAAGGCGGCGCGCGCGGGGCGGTCGGCATACTTGTTCGGCGGCAGCGACAGCTGCATCGCCAGCACGCCCGCAGGCTGGAAGCCGGGGTTGACCTGCTGCAACTGCATGAAGCTGCGGATGAGGAGCCCCGCCCCCACCAGCAGGATGACGGCGAAGGCCATCTCGGCGACGACCAGGGCGTTGCGCACGCCGCGGCGCACGCCCACCTTGCCCGAGCGCCCGCCCTCCTTGAGCGTGTCGTGCAGGTTGACGCTGGAAGACTGGAAGGCGGGGGCGAGCCCGAAGACGACGCCCGTCAGGAGCGAGACGCCGAGCGTGAAGAGCATCACGCTCGCGTCCAGGCCGATCTCGGCCGAGCGCGGGATGCGGTTCTCGTTGAGCTTCAACAGGAGGTCAACGCCCCACATCGCCAGCAGCAGCCCGGCCGCGCCGCCGACCAGCGAGAGCAGCAGGCTCTCGGTCAAGAGCTGCCGCACCACGCGCCAGCGCGACGCGCCCAAGGCCGTGCGCACCGCTATCTCGCGCTGGCGGACGGCCGCCCGCGCCAGCGTCAGGTTGGCCACGTTGGCGCACGCGATGAGCAGCACGAAGACGACCGCGCCCAAGAGCACCCAGAGCGCCGTCCGGATGCGGCCGACCACGAACTCGTCGAGCGGCGTGAGCAGCAGCGTCCAGTTCGTCGCGTCGGTGTTGGGCATGTACTGGCGGCGCAGCTCGCCGGCCACCGACGCCATCTCGGCCTGCGCCTGCTCGACGCTCACGCCCGGCCGCATGCGCGCGTAGACCGTCAGGAACTCGTTCGTCAGGCTCAGGTTCGGGTCGAGCTGCTGCGGCGTGAAGGTGATGGGCGCCCAGAGGTCGGGCTGCTGGCCGCCGAACTCGCGGCCGAGCTGGAAGGAGGCGGGCATCACGCCGACGATGGTGTAGGGCTCGCCGTTGAGCGTGACGGTCTTGCCGACGACGGGCAGCCCGGCGAAGCGGCGCCGCCAGAAGCCGTCGCTCAGGACGACGACATTGCTGCGCCCCGCCTCGTTCTCTTCCGCCGCGAAGGTGCGCCCCTCGGCCGCCTGCGCGCCGAGCGCCGGGAAGAGGTTGGCCGTCACCCGCTGCCCCGCCAGCCTTTCGGGCTCGCCCTCGCCCGTGAGGTTGACGGAGAAGCCCGAGATGGCCGCCACGTCGGAGAAGGACTTGACGTTGTCGCGGTAGTAGGCGTAGCCGGACGCCGAGACCGTCGCCCGCAGGTCGAGCTTCGGGTAGTGGTGCTGGATGAGGACGAGCTGCGACGGGTCCTTGTAGCTGAGCGGCTTGAGGAGCACCGCGTTGACGACCGAGAAGATGGCGGTGTTGGCCCCCACGCCCAGGGCGACGGCGATGATCGCGATGGCCGTGTAGCCCTTACTCTTCAGCAGCACGCGCGCCGCGTACTGCACGTCCTTCCAAAGCGTGCTCATGCGTCAATCCTCCTCGAACAGGAATCGCCGCCCCCGGGCGCGTGTAGCGACACGTCTCCCCTGCAATGCGCGCGAACCGCGGCCCGCGCGCAAAGAGTCGGGGGCTGGGGAGCCGAAGGCCGGGAGCCGAGCGCCTACAGCTTGAAGCCGCTCTCTTCCAGCTCCTCTTCGGCCTTCGCCTCGTGCGTCTCCTCGACGACCTGGCCGTCGAAGAGGTGGAAGGTGCGGTCGGCGTACTTGGCGTAGCGCGGGTCGTGCGTGACCATGCAGATGGTGGCGCCGCCCGCGTGCAGCTCGCGCAGGAGGTTCATCACGGCCTCGCCGTTGGTCGAGTCGAGGTTGCCCGTGGGCTCGTCGGCGAGCAGGATGGAGGGGTTGCCGGCCACCGCCCGGGCGACGGCCACGCGCTGCTGCTGGCCGCCCGAGAGCTGCGAGGGGTAGTGCTTCATGCGGTGCG
>DAIRFV010000125.1:0-15785 GCA_036794905.1 Pyrinomonadaceae bacterium
TGGCGAACATCAACTGGTAGATCATGAAGGTCTGCTGCGGGATGGTCGCCGCGTACGTCTCGTTCGGCGCGGAGCCGACGCCGCTCAGGAACGCGTGCGTGAGCCCGCCCGCGAACGGCGTCCCCTCGGCGAACGCCACGCTGTAGCCGAACAGCGCCCACAGCACCGACACGACGGCCATCAGGATGAAGCTCTGCAACATCGTCGTCAGGACGTTCTTGCGCCGGACGAGCCCGCCGTAGAAGAGCGCGAGCCCCGGCCCCGTCATGAAGAGCACGAGCGCCGCGCACACGAGCATCCAGCCGTTGTCGCCCGCCGTCTGCGCCGAGGCGGCCGCGCTTTCGAGCTTCGACAGGCGCTCCGCAACCGCCGCGTCCGTCTGCGTCCCTTCGGCCAAAGCCGCGAGCGGCGCCGCCGCCAGCAGCAGCAGAGACCAGACACACCTCGACGCACCCCAAGACCTTCTCATCATCGGTTTCTCCCGTTTAAGTTTTTCTTAACGACTCCCGCACAGCGGCTCCTGCACTGTCGGAGGTGAAGGCTGTCTACGGCACTCCGGTTAACAACGCACGTGCCACGCGGCACGGCCGTCGCTATGCACGGGGGCGTGCGCGACACTTCGGGAGATGTGCCCGTCTATTCGACGAGTTTTCGGGAGCGGAGTCGCAGTTCTTCGCCCTTCGTCCGTCCTCGGCGGCGAAGACAATATTGTCGCGCCGGCAAACGCGCCGGACAAAAATGTTGCGCCCGTCGCGGCGAGTGAATTTGAAAGTGATTTTGACGAGAGCCGTCCATATTGGGGCGTCTTGAGGGTCGGGTGTGACGAGTTTGAGGGCGGCTGGTGGGGGGCGCGGGGTACGTAACCGGTTACAAAATGCGACAATTGTGTCGCCTCAAATAACGGGCGCGACAAATCTGTCGCGCCGAAGATGAAGTCGGCCGGCTCTTAACAGGGACTAGCGAGCCTTGACGGGCGGGCGAAGCGGCCTCTACGATGCCGTCTTTAAAGTTCGGGTGCGTCGCGGGGCGCGTGCGGTTCGATACGAACAGGGTTCTTCATGGAAAACGTCTTCAACCTTCCCCAAGGCCTTCCGCAGCTTCTCAGACAGGGACAGACGGACGCGCGCGAGATGGCGACGCTGCTTGAGATCGGGCAGACGCTCGCCGACGCGCGGCAGCTCCGCCCGGCGCTCGGGCGCGCGCTCGAACTGCTCGGCCGCACGCAAGCGGTCGCGCGCGCCTTCATCATGCTGATTGACGCGGACACGGACGAGCTGCACGTCGAAGCCTGCTACGGGGTGGACGACGAGGCGGCGCGGCGCGCCGTCTACCGCGTCGGCGAGGGCGTGGTCGGACGCGTCGCGGAGACGTGCAAGCCCGTGGTGGTGCCGCAGGTGAGCCGCGAGCCGCTGATGCTCCAGCGCGTCGCGGGGCGCGAGCGCGCGGCCGCGCGGCAGGAGGTCTCTTTCGTCTGCGTGCCGCTCGCGGTCGGCCGCGGCGCCGTCGGCGTCGTCGGCGTGGACGTGCCCTACGCGGAGGCGCGCGACTTCGAGCGGCTGACGAAGGTCTTCGCGGTCGTCGCCTCGATGGTGGCGCAGGCGGTGAAGGTGGAGCGGCTGGTCGAGTCGGAGCGCGCGCGCCTCGCCGACGAGAACGCGCACCTCAAGCAGGAGTTGCGCGAACGTTTCGACTTCGGCCACATCGTCGGGAGCTCGAACCCGATGCGCCACGTCTACGAGCAGGTCGAGCAGGTGGCGCGCACGAACACGACGGTCATGCTGCGCGGCGAGTCGGGCACGGGCAAGGAGATGGTCGCGCACGCCATCCACTACAACTCTCTGCGCGCGGGCAAGCCGTTCGTGAAGGTGAGCTGCGCGGCGCTGCCCGAGACGCTGATCGAGGCCGAGCTGTTCGGCCACGAGCGCGGCGCGTTCACCGGCGCGATGGCGCGCAAGAAGGGGCGCTTCGAGCTGGCCGACGGCGGCACGCTCTTCCTCGACGAGATAGGGGAGCTGAACGCCTCGACTCAAATCAAACTGCTGCGCGCCATCCAGGAGCGCGAGTTCGAGCGGCTGGGCGGCACCGAGACCATCAAGGTCAACGTCCGGCTCGTCGCCGCCACGAACAAGGAGCTTGAGGGCGCCATCGCCGCGGGCGAGTTCCGCGAAGACCTCTACTACCGGCTGAACGTCTTCACCATCTTCATGCCGCCGCTCAGGGAGCGGAAGCCCGACGTGCTGCTCCTCGCCGACCACTTCCTTGAGAAGTACGCGCGCGAGCACGGCAAGCACATCAAGCGCGTCTCGACGCCCGCCATCGACATGCTGACCAGCTACCACTGGCCCGGCAACGTCCGCGAGTTGGAGAACGTCATCGAGCGCGCCGTCGTCGTCTGCGACTCCTCGGTCATCCACGGCCACCACCTCCCGCCCAGCCTCCAGACGGCCGAGGGCTCGGGCACGGTGACGCGCCTGTCGCTCTCGTCGGCGGTCGAGGCGTACGAGCGCGACATCATCCAGGACGCTTTGAAGTCGGCACGCGGGAGCCGCAAGAAGGCCGCGAAGCTCCTCGACACGACCGAGCGCATCATCGGCTACAAGGTGAGGAAGTACGGCATCGACTGCGACCGCTTCCGCTGAACGGCGCACTTTCTCCACACAAGCAACAGCCTTAATCAAAAGTTAGGACGTAGACTCTGCCCGTGAGCGTTGATGTGCCGTTCCGGCTCTACATCTTCGACGCGGACGGGACGCTGCGGCGCACGACCGTGGAGGGGCTCCCCTGCCCGAACCGACCCGGCGAGTGGGAGATCATCCCGGGCGTGCGCGAGCGGCTGTCGCAAATCCGCTGGGGTGAGGGCGGGGCGCGCTTCGGCGTGGCCAGCAATCAGGGCGGCGTCGGCGTAGGCTATCTGTCGTTCGCGGCCGCGCGCGAGCTGCTTGAGGAGATGGTGGTCGAGGCTTTCGGGGTGCCGAAGGCCCCACCCGGCTCCGTCGAACTCTGCCCGCACGCGCCTCACCTGGGCTGCCCCTGCCGCAAGCCGAAGCCCGAGATGCTGTGGCGCCTGATGCGTCGCTTCGGCGCCGCGCCGCACGAGACGCTCTTCGTCGGCGACATGGAGAAGGACGAGGGCGCGGCCCTCGCCGCCGGCACCCGCTTCATGTGGGCGCATGAGTTCTTCGGCCGTCCTGAAATGTCAGTCAAGAAGGATTAACCACAGAGGCACAGAGACACGGCCTGTTGAGTTATGGCTCCAAGCCGTGCCTCTGTGCCTCTGTGGTTAATATTCTTCCCGAGCACCCTCCTGCCCGTCGTCGTCCGGCCCATTCACTTCTTCGCCCGAACTGGGCGGCGGGCCGATGAGTTCGAGGGCGCGGCAGGCGGCGTCCATCTCGGCGGCCTTGATGGTGCGCCCCGCCCCGCGGACGCGCTCGCCGTCGAAGATGGCCTCGACGTGGAAGGTGCGCGCGTGCGGCGGCCCTTCGGTCTCGATCACCTCGTAGGTGGGCGAGAGGTGGCGCTCGGACTGTAGGCGCTCCTGGAGCAGCGTCTTGAAGTCGGCCGCCGCCGCCGACTCGGGCGTCGCCTCCACGAGCTCACTCCCCAGAGCCCTGCGCACGAATCCCTCGGCCTCCGTATAGCCGCCGTCGAGGAAGACGGCGGCGAGCAGCGCCTCGAAGGCGTCGGCGAGCAGGGCGCGTTTGCGCCGGCCGCCGGTCTTCTCCTCGCCGCGGCCCATGCGCAGGTGCTCGCCCAGTCCCAGTTGGCGCGAAATGCGCGCCAGCGTCGTCGTGCTGACGAGCCGGTGCTTCATGCGGGAGAGCTCGCCCTCGGTCACCGCCGGGTGCGAGCGGAAGAGCGCGTCGGCGACGACGAGGCCGAGGACGGAGTCGCCGACGAATTCAAGCGCCTCGTTGTGGAGTGCGCGCGCCTCGCGCTCGCCGCCCGCGCCCACAGACTCGTGCGCCCACGAGCAGTTCTTCAGCGCGCGCTCCATCAGTCCGCGGTCGCGGAAGCTGTAGCCGATGTTCTCTTCGAGCGTGCGGGGGTCTGGCGCGGGCGGGGCGGGACTCTCTGCGGCCGGGGCGGGGCTCTCCTCGTTCGACATGCGCGGATTGTAGCAAGAAAAACGCCGGGCGCGCCGTCCGACTTTCGTCTTCGGGCGCGCCCGGCGTTCGGAGTCTTTGAACGACCGTCTCCGCTCAGTTGCGCGGCGGCTTCTGCGCCGGGGTGGCCGGCTTCGCGGGAGGCGTCGGCGTCGTCGAAGCGGGCGTCGTCGTCGTCGCGGGCGTCGCGGCGCCGTTCGCGCCCGTGGTGGACGCCGGCGGGGTCGGCAGCGGCGGCTCCTGACCCGGGAGCGGCAGCGGCTTGCTGAGCACGCTGGCGACCATCTCGTTGAGCCCGGTATCCTGCCCCTCGTGGCGCTGCTTGTAGAGCGTCGTCAGCACGGGGCGGAGCTGGGTCACCGTGGCTCCGTACTTCGACGGGTTCGCGTTGGCGAGCGCGATGGCGCGGGCGTAGGCGTCGACGACGCGGTCAATCGCGTAGTTGATCTTATTGAGAAGAACGTCGCACTCTTGCGTCGCGTCCTTGCCCTCACACTGCGTCTTGTACTGGTCGGCCATCTTCACCACCTCTCCGTTGTAGAGGGTGACGCCGAGAAGCTGGAACGTGGCCGGCTCCTTCGAGAAGACGCTGCTCGACTGCGCGACCTTGAGGAGTTGGGCGGCCGACTCCGCCGGGTTGGCCTCGAACGTCCAGGCCGCGATGTAGTAGCGCAGCCCCGCGGCGGCGTCCTGCTGCGTGGCGAAGGGCGCCCACGAGTCGGCGGTCTTGCCCGCCTCGATCAACTTGAGCGCGGTGCGCGCCTCGGCCGCGGCCTTCGGGAAAAGGCCCTTGTCGTTCGCCTTGATGCCGGCGCCGACGAGCGCGAGGTGGGGCGTCAGGTTGTCGGGGCTGGCCGCGATCCACGGCGCACAAGCCTCGAACGCCTGAGCCGGGGTATCGTTGGCGGCCTTCGTGCAGTTGAACTCCAGAGTCGCCTTCTCGTACTTGCCCACCCAGTTCTGGACGTACTTGGCGATCTGCTGGTCGGCGGCGTCGGGGCAAGCGCCGTACTTACTTAGGTACTCCTTGCCGGACTCGTAGGCGACCTTTTGCAGATCGGCGCTCTTATTGAAGTTTTCTCTGAATTTGGAATAGAGGGCGTTCTTCGCTTCAGCCTCGGTGCAGGGCCCGCTAGGGGCGGGCGTCTGCGCGGGCGCGGGCGTCGCCGCGTCCTGAGCGTATGACGGGAGCGCGAACACCGTGACGAGCGCGGTAAAAACCAGAAGCCGTAACACGTTTTTCATCGGTCGCAAATCCTCCGTGCGCTGATTCCTGACTAATTGTTGGGAGATTTAATTCGGCGCGCGCCCGTCTCGACGGCGTCGCGTTCGCAAATCAGATGCGCGCCCGTGTGGGGCAGTTGCCGCGGGCACGGGCACCCTCCGCTTGCTCCGAAGGGGGAAGCCTTCAGGGCCGTTCGTACTTACCTTGAACGATTTCCGCGCTGATACTGCAACAACCGTACGAAAAGTGTCAAGCCGAACGCCCTCAACCATAGGGTAGGCAATCCACAGTCCGGAGTTCCGCCCCAAGGCGCGCATTTTCGGCCGCGAAACGGGAACGCAACGAGAAAATAATCATAAAGAAGAAGGCCCGGTTCAGGACACCGGGCCTTCTACTCTGACTCTAAAATTCGGACTTCAGACTTCCCTATTCGGGCTTGTCCGAGACGCGGCGCGGGCGTTCGACGCCGTTGGTGGGCGCAACCGTGTTGTTCGTCGGACGGGGCGCGGCCGGCGTCGGGGCGGCGACGGGGCGCTCGACCGACTTCGAAGTCTTCTGAAGCGCGGGGCGCTGCGCGCCCGTGCCCGAAGCGTCCTGGCCCGCCTCGCTCACGACGAAAGCCTCGTCGGCGGCGGCGTTGGCATTGAGCGCCTCGTCCTCGCGCTCCTCGTCGGAGACCTCGGCGGCCTTCCGCGGGTCGATGTGCGGGCGCGGCGCGACCATGTCGTTGGCGAGCATCGGCTGGCCGTTCGACTTCGGCGCGAAGCGCGCGAGCAGACCCAAACGGCGGTAAACGTCGCCGGCCACGGAGGCCGCCCACTTGCCGCCCGTACCGGAGTTGCGCAGGATGACGGAGACGGCGAGCTGCGGGTCGTGCACGGGGCCGTAGGAGGTGAAGAGGCCGAGCTTGGAGCCCTGGCCGGTGCAGGTGCCGGTCTTGCCCGCGACGGTCATCATCGGCGCGGCGGCGCGCTTGGCCGTGCCGTAGCTGACGGCGCCGATCATGCCGGGGACGACGCGGCGCAGGTTGTCTTCGGGGATGTCGAGTTCGCGCTTGACCTCGCGCTTGAAGTTGACGTTCTCCTGCGGGGTGCGCGGGAGGTGCGGGACGAGGAGCTTGCCGCCGTTGCCGATGGCCGAGGCCATGCGCGCGAGCTGGATGGCGGTGACTTCGATGTCGTCGCCGTGCGAGGACATGTGGTTGACGGCGTAGCCCTCCTTGAAGACGGGGAGGCGGCCCGGGCTCTCGAACGCGTGGTTGATGCCCGTCGGCTCGCCGAGACCCATCTTCTTGGCGTACTCCATCATCTTCGAGAAGCCGACCTGGCCGCCGACGCGCTGGAAGTAGCCGTTGTTGGAGTAGGCGAGCGAGTCGGTCAGGTCGAGGCTGAAGCTGGAGGTTCCGATGTTGACCGTCTGGACGGGGTCGATGACGTGCTCGTTGAGGCCGGCGAGCCCCGTCACGAGCTTGATGGTGGAGCAGGGCTTGAAGCCGCGGCGCAAGGCCCAGTCCTGGTTAACGACCGTGTAGACCTGACCCGTCTTCGGGTTCATCACGACGACGGTGCCGGCCCTGTCTCCGAGCGCGTCGAGCGCGGCGCGGCGGACTTCGAGGTCTTCGCCGGTCGTCTCGTCCTTGAGGATGTTGGCGGCCGCCTCGTCCTTGAGCGCCTGGTCGGCGGCGCGGCGGCGGGCGATGGCGAGCGCGATCTGGCGGGCGCGCTCGGCGGCCTCGCGGCGGCGGCGCTCGGCCTCGCGGCGCGCGGCGGCGAAGCGCTCGCGCTTACTCATCTTGCGCGAGTCACGCGCCGAGGCGCGTTCCTCGGCGCGCCCCTTCTTACCCCTCCGGTCGTCCCTCGCGCTGCGGTCGTTCCTCCCCCTGCGCGCCTCTGCCGCGCGCTCGCGCTTCGAGGAGCGCGTGTCCCTGCGCGAGGCGGCCGCCTCGCGGCCGCGCTTCGACTTGGCCGGGGCCTTGGCGGCGGCTTTCGCGGCCGGCTTCTTGGCGGGCTTCTTGGCGGCGGCGTCGGCCGACGCCGCGGCAACGAAAAGGAAGATGGCAGACAGGGCGAGCGCGACGGGACGGGGGTACCTGAACTTTGGGGTCATCGAGCGTTTCCTCGCTTAAAAAGCAAAGCAGAAGAGACCGTTCGGGGCGCGTAAGACTTTACGGAGGGGCGCCCGTCGCGGCCGGGTCAACCGCTAAGATGCACTTAACAGAGTTTTGAATGCGCGCGAATCTCGGCGGGCGCAGGAAGCGCGGCGCCGCGGGTGCCAAACTCGAAGTGTTGAAAAAGCCATGCCTATGCCTCTGCCGTCCAAGGTCTACAAGTCACCTTCAAAACTTCAAGTCGCACCGAATAGGTTTTTGGAGAGAACTGCTAGCGGCCTCCCGGAGGGGTTTGCGCTGGAGACCGTGGGAACTATAACATCTGTCCGGGCCGCAGGGCAACTGTCTTTTGCCAAACGCCTGACGACGTTGGCGAAAGCTTTCCCAGCAGCGTTCCCGGCGGCCGGGGGCACCTTCGGGCCTATGGGACTGCCAAAAATTTTCTACAGTTTTCGCACGCGCCTGCTGCTGGTGATGGCGGCGCTGCTCGTCGCCACGCTCGGCGTGCAGTTCTCCCTCGGCCGCATCCGCTCGCGCGAGCGCGCCTTCCGCGTCGCCGGGCAGGAGCAGGCGCTCACCGCCTCCATCGCGCTCGCCAACGAGAGCATCACCTCCGGCAAGTACATGTTCGAGCTGGATAAGCCGGGCGACGATTCTCTGCTCGAAAAGCAGAGGGGGCGCGTCGTCAACGTCCTCGTCGTGCGCGACCGGGACGGGCGCATCGAGGACAGCCTCGACCCGGACTACCGGCCCGTGACTTTGGAGAGCGGCGAGGCGCACTACGACTTCATCTCCGACACCGAGAATGTGAAGCTGCCGCAACTGGTGGACGCGGGCGAGGCGACGGCGGGCTTCAAACGGCTGCGGCCGTCGCTGCCCACGACGACGCGGCCCGTCTCGGGCGAGCCGCGCTTCTTCGCCATCCCGCTCCAGACCGAGACGGGACTCGTCTACATCGTCATCGTGCTCGGGACCAGCCCGATGGGCGACAGCTCTCCTTACGACGCCCTCCGGCCGCTGCTCCCGACGCTCGCCATCATGCTCCTCTCGACGCTCGTGGCGGGCATCCTCGTCTGGCGCTTCACGCGCCCGCTCAACGAGCTCTCGGGCGGGGCGCAGCGCGTCGCGGGCGGCGACTTCTCCTTCCGCGTCCCCGGCGCCGACCGCCGCGACGAGGTCGGGCGCCTCGCCGGCACCTTCAACGAGATGGTCGCGCAGCTCGAACGCATGAGGGAGCTGGAGACGCAGTTCAAGCAGGCCGAGCAGTCGGCGGTGATCGGCCGCCTCGCCTCGGCCATCGCGCACGAGATACGCAACCCCCTCAACTACATCAACCTCACGCTCGACCACCTGCGCACCTCGCTCGCGCCCAACGACCCGCAGAAGCGCGCGCTCGTCGAGAAGTTGACGCTCCAACTGAAGGCCGAGGTCGCGCGCATCAACACGCGCATCACGGAGTTCCTCAAGTACACGCGCCCGGCCAACCTCGACCTCAAGCCGCTCGACCTGCGCGAGACGTTGCGCGACGCGCTCTCGATGGTCGAGGTGCAGGCGGCGGAGATCGGGGTGGAGACGCGTTTCGAGGAGAACGGGGCGATGCCCGCGGTGCTGGGCGACCGGGAGGCTTTACGTTCGCTGTTTACGAACCTTATCATTAACAGCATGCACGCGATGGAAGGGCGCGGGGGAAGCCTGACGGTCGGCCTCTCCGCGGAGAACGGGCTGGCGCGCGTCCGCGTCTCCGACACGGGCGCCGGCATAGACGCCGAACACCTCCCCAAAATCTTCGAGCCCTACTTCTCGACGAAGGAGACCGGGACGGGGCTCGGCCTCGCCATCGCCAAGAAGGCCGTGGACGAGCACGACGGCTCCATCCGCGTCGAGAGCAAGCCCGGCGAAGGGACGACGTTCACGGTCGAGATACCAATTAGGAGGGGGTGATGTGTGCTGGGTGCTGGGTGTTGGGTGAAAGACTGTTCTTCCCCAACACCCAGCACCCAACACCCAGCACCCAGCACACATGGCACGCAAAAGCATCCTGGTCGTTGACGACGAGAAGTCGCAGCGCGAGATTCTGGAGATGATCCTGTCGGGCGAGGGTTACGACGTGACGCCCGCCTCGTCGGGCGAGGCCGCGCTGCGCATCGCGCGCGAGCGGCGGTTCGACCTCGCGCTCACCGACCTGAAGATGACGGGCATGGACGGCATCGAGCTGCTCTCGAAGCTGCTCGCCTTCGACTCGTCGATCATCGTCATCCTCCTCACCGCGCACGGCTCCATCGATTCGGCGAAGGAGGCGCTGCGGCGCGGCGCGTTCGACTACCTGGAGAAGCCTTTCGAGCGCGACGCGCTGCTCGACACCATCCGGCGCGCGCTCTCGAAGCTCGAAGCGCTCGACCAGGAGATCGTCTCCGCGTCGGCCGAGATGGAGGCCGTCAAGAAGATGATCCTCAAGGTCGCGCGCTCGAACTCGACGGTGCTCATCCGCGGCGAGTCGGGCACGGGCAAGGAGCTGATCGCGCGCGCCATCCACACGCAGAGCCCGCGCGTCTCCGAGATGTTCCAGGCCGTCAACTGCGCGGCCATCAACGAGAACCTGCTGGAGTCCGAGCTCTTCGGCCACGAGAAGGGCTCGTTCACCGGGGCGCACGCCGAGAAGAAGGGGCTCTTCGAGATCGCGGATCACGGCACGCTCTTCCTCGACGAGATCGGCGAGCTGGACGTGTCCATGCAGGCGAAGCTGTTAAGGGCCTTGCAGGAGCGCGAGATTCGGCGGGTCGGCGGCACGCGCGCGATTAAGATCGACGTGCGCGTCGTCGCCGCCACCAACCGCGACCTGCGCGCGATGGTCGCGGACGGGCGCTTCCGCGACGACCTCTACTACCGCATCAACGTCCTCTCCATCGACGTGCCCCCGCTGCGCGAGCGCCGCGAAGACATCCCCGTCCTCATAGACTTCTTCCTCAAGAAGCACACGCGCAACACCTCGCGCCTCATCCGGGGCCTGACGCCGGACGCGCGCAAGGTGATGCTCGACTACGCGTGGCCCGGCAACGTCCGCCAGTTGGAGTCGGCCATCGAGCGCGCCATCCTGCTCGCCGAGGCCGACTACATCACGGTCGAAGACCTCCCGCTCGAAGTCCGGCAGGAGACGCGCCCCGCGGCCGAGGGCGCGGGCTTCAAGCTCCCCATGGAGGGCGTCAACTTCGAGGACGTGGAGCGCAACCTCATCATCCAGGCGATGGAGCGCACCGACTACAACATTACGAAGGCGGCCAAGCTCCTCGGCCTCACCTTCCGCACGCTCCAGTACCGCCTGGAGAAGTTCGGCATCAAGCGCCCCGAGCGCCACGGCGCTAATCACGAGGAGGAAGAGGAGGGCGGCGAAGAATAATGAGAAGAATCCCCCGGCTCCTGTCGCTGACATTCCTCCTTATCTTTGTCTGCGCCGCCGCGCGCGAGACCCCCGCGCAGGGCAGACCCGCGGGCTTCCGCGGCACGTGGAACTACGCCACCTACGCGCAGGACAAGTCGGAGCTGCCGCCCGCGTACCGGGAGATGGAACTTGAGCAGGTGCCGCAGTTCGCCATCGACATCACCATCAGGCAGACCGGCAACCGCCTGCGCGCCACCTGCGGCATCGTGGCGCGCTACCTCGCGCGCATCGAGGACTGCGACTTCACGGCGACGGTCAAAAACGGCGCCGCGCAGTTCCGCCTGGGGAGCGGCTTCGGCGGCGCGGCCACCATCAGGCTCTCGATGTCCGGCGACAAGCTGCGCTGGCAGACCGTCCGGCGTTCCGGCGTCAGCTACTACCCCGAGGACGTGTTGCTCCGCAGACTCAAGCCGGGCGAGACGCCGCCCTACTTCGAGCGGGACGACGCGCGCTGACCCGCGCCGCGCAAGCCCCGGCCTGCATGCCCGTTCTAAGCACGCTCTGACAGACCGCGGCCCCGGGAGGCATCTTATGAGACTGTTGACCACACTGGTTCTCGCGCTCGCGCTCGCCGCGCTGATTGGTTGCGGCGGAGGGAGCGGTAACCGGATGGCGCGGGTCGTCTCTACGCACGACTCTGCGACCACGGCCCCCGGCGCGGCGGCGCAGGGCGGCGGCGACGAGGTCGCCATGAAGGCCGTCTCGCTCGAACGCACCGAAGACCCGGCGCCGTCGGCGCCGCCGCAGCCGGACGCGCCCGCGCCCGTCGCGCGCAAGATCATCCGCAACGCGACCCTCACGCTCGAAGTCGAACAGCCCGGCAAGGCCGCGCAGCGCGTCGCCTCCATCGCGGAGGCGCGCGGCGGCTTCGTCGTCACCTCCGAGTCGCGCCAGCAGTCGGGCGCGAACGGCTCGAAGCCTTACGAGATCGTCACGGTCGAGTTGCGCGTGCCCGCGACGCAGTTCGACGCGGCGCTCGCCGAGATCCGCGGCGCGGGCGGCAACGTCACCGCCGAGAAGATCACGGGCAAGGACGTGACCGAGGAGTACATCGACCTCGAAGCGCGCCTGCGCACGCAGCGCGCGCTCGAAGCGCAACTGCTTGAGATCATGAAGGGCGCGGACGCGGTGGCCGACGCCATCTCCGTGCAGCGCGAGCTGACGAACGTCCGCACCGAGATCGAGCGCGTGGAGGGGCGCCGCCGCTTCCTCGAAAACCAGTCGAGCCTCTCGACCATCAGCGTCACGCTCCAGCCGCCCGCCACGTTCATCGGCACCACGGGCTTCTTCCGCAGCCTCGGCGCGGCCTTCGGCGAGGGCGTGGACATCGCGGCCGCCATCACGCTCTTCCTGCTCCGCCTGCTCCTGGCCCTCATCCCCATCGTGCTCTTCATCGGCGTGCCGGCATACTTCCTGCTGCGCTTCGTCACGCGCCGCCTGCGCGCGCGCCCCGCGCCGCCCGCGCCGCCGCACTACCAGCCGCCCCCGCCGCCGCAGGACTACCCGCAGCCGCCTTCGGCCGTTTAGAGGTGACGAGAGATTAACCACAGAGACACAGAGGCACGGCTTTGAAGAGATAATTCAACAGGCCGTGCCTCTGTGTCTCTGTGGTTAAACTTCCTCGCTCAACACGCGAGTGACATTTGAGATAAACTCTTCAGCCATGCGACGACAGAAACTTCTCTTGAGTCTCCTTCTCGCCCTGCCCCTCGCCTCCGCCGCGTGCGGCGGGGGGCAGTCGAACACGAACGGAGTGGCGGCCGTCACGCCGACGCCCGCCGCGACGCCGCAGGCGACACCCAGGCCGCAGCAGGTGACGGCCACGGTCACGGAGGCGAAGCTCGACGCGGGCGGCGCGGGCGAGGCCAGCGTCCGGCTCGACATCGCCGACGGATTCCACACGCACGCCAACCCGGCCTCCGACAAGTTCTACATCCCGACCGTGCTGAGCGCCGAGCCCCTCGAAGGCATCACGCCCGGCAAGCCCGTCTACCCGCCCGGCGTGTCGCGTAAGCTCGCTTTCTTCGACAAGCCGCTCTCCCTCTACGAGGGGAGCGTCGTCATCAAGCTCCCGCTGCGCGCCGACAAGAACGCGCCGAAGGGGCGCCACACGCTCCGCGCGAAGGTCCGCGTCCAGCACTGCAACGACCGGGAGTGCTTCCCCCCGAGCAACATCGACGCGCCCATCCCCGTGACCATCAACTGAACGAAGCATGATGAAGGACGCGGGCTTCGACTACGCGCTGATGTGGAGGGTTCTGGCGTATGCGCTCGCCGCGGCGGCGCTGGTGCTGCTCTACCTGCGCCGCAACGACCTGGCCTTCTTCGCGGGCGTGCTCGGCGCCTCGGCGTGGTTCCTCAACGTGAGGACGGCCGTCAAGCACAAGCACGACCTCGTCAAGGACGGCCCCCGCAACTGGCGCCCGCGCGCCGAGGTCGAAAAGCGCCGGGACGAAGAGGACGAAGAGCCTTGAGCGGTAAACCGTGAACCGTAACAAGAGCGTAAACCGTAAACCGTGAACCGTGACCAGAAGGAAGAACCTGTCTTCTCTTGTCACGGTTCACGGTTTACGGTTTACGGCTTTTAGAGGAAGGACAACTGCGCCTCTTCGCGCTCGGGCTCTTCGGACCGGCGGCGTTTGGGGCGCGCGCGGGTGTCGCCGCCGTCGAGGGCGCGGCAGACGGCCTTGAGGTTGAAGCGCAGCAGGCGCGGGGTGAGCCGCACGCACGGGATGCGGCCGTCGCGCGCGAGCCGGCGCACGGTTGATTCGCTCACCTGCAAGACCTCGGCGAGCTGGCGCGCCGTCAGAAACTCCTCGCGCGCCTCTTCCCTGTTCGGGTGCGCGTCCTTCATTTTACGTCTGCGTGCCGGGGCGGCCTACTTCTTCGGGCGGAGCGAGAGCGCGATGCGGTAGATGGCCGCGCCGTCAATGTCGATCTCACCGGTGGTCGGCTCGGCCCCGTCGGCCTTCGCCGTCAGCCTGTAGCGCGCGCGTTCGGGCGTGAGCCGGAAGGCGAAAGACCCCGTGGCGTTCGAGACGCGGCTGTCGAGCTTCTTGACCGAGCCGTCGGCCTCGACCCGCGCCAGCTCGACCTTCGCCGCGCCCACGCTCCGGCCGCTGGTGTCGAAGACGCTCCCGCGGATGTGCGCGATGGAGCCCTCGTCTACGCCGAGGAAGAGGTTTTCGCTCTTGAGCGAGATGGTCTTGCCGGCCCTCACCTCGATGTCCTCCATCCGGCCGACCTCCAGCCCCGCCTTACGCAGCGTCAGGCCGTAGGTGCCCGGCGCGAGCCCCTGGAACTCGAACTCGCCCTTCGAGTTGGTCTCGCGGCGCGCGACCTCCTCGTCGCCACGGCGGACGGTCACAGTGATGCCCGCGGGCGTGGCGCCGGCCGCGACGCGCACGCGGCCGACGATGTTGCCCGTCGTCGGCGCCGGCTTCTTCGACCTCTTCTGCGCCGCGGCCGGGGCCGGCAACGCCAACGTGAACAGCGCCGCGCACGCGGCCGCCAACAATTTTCTTCCGAACATCGTCACGACAGTCTTCCTCGTATCGCTTGCGCGCATCAAACTGCGGCGGCGCGAATTATAACACGCGGTTTCCGGTTGGTTGATGCTTCCGCGGGTGGGGGTTGTTGCCCGCCGCGCCCTTCGGTGTCGGCTCTGGCGCGGGGCGCGCGCCGCGACGTATAATCCACGCGCCGGCCACTCCTCAGCCGCGCGTCCGATGCGCCGCTTTCTAATATGTCGTCTAAGTCGGGACAGAAGAACAGACCCTCCGCGCGCGCCGCGTTGTACGCCGCCGCGGCCCTCGCCTGCCTCTTTACCTGCGCGCACGGCCCCGCGCCGCGCGCGCAGGAACAGCAGACCGGGCAATCTTCACAAAAGCCACAGCCGACGCCCGTCGAGCTGGGCGAAGAGGACGTGCTGAAGATAGACACAGACCTCGTGCTGGTGGACGTGTCGGTGACGGACGCGCGGGGGCGTGCGGTGAAGGGGCTGCGGCCCGAGGACTTCAAGCTCTACGAGGACGGCGAGGAGCGGGCGGTGGCCTTCCTCAACGTCGAGCGCCGGACGGGGGCGGAGCGCCCCGTGGCCGTGGTCTTCGCCGTGGACGTGTCGGGCAGCATGACGGCGGAGGAGATGGAGCGGCTGCGGACGGCGATGACGGCCTTCTCCGCCAAGCTCTCGAACCGGCCGGCGTCGTTCGCGCTGATGAGCTTCGGCATGAACGCGCGCGTGGTGCAGGGCTTCACCTCCGACCCGCGCAAGCTCGACCGCGCCCTCGGCAAACTGGCGCGCGAGACCGAGGGGCTTTCGACCCACGCCTACGACGCCGTGGACGACGCCGTCCGCCTGCTCAAGCGCAGCGCGCCGCGCACGCTCGACCGGCGGCTGCTGAAGCGGGCCGTCGTCGTCGTCACCGACGGCTTCCCCGTCGGCGACACCGTCCACCCCTCGACGGTCATCGAGCGCGCCAACGAGGCCGAGGTCAGCGTCTACACGGTGACGCTCCCGTCCTACACGCGGCTGCTCGCCTCGAACGCGCCCGAGCGCGCGCCGCTCCCGACGCCGCTCGACGTGTCGGGGCTGGTGGAGAAGACCGGCGGGACGAACTTCTACGCCACGGCGAAGGACTACGACCCGCTGTTCAGGGCCCTGGCCGAGGAGGTGACCTCGACCTACGTCCTCGCCTTCTACCCGCCCGAAGAAAAAAGGCGCGACGGGCGCCTCCACACCATCCGTGTGGAAGGCCCGCGCGGCCTCAACGTCCGCCAGAATCGTACGACCTACCAGGGTCGTGACAAGTAATAAGGGATAGGTATTTGCATGGGTAATGGGTGCTGGGTTTTGGGTGTTGGGCAGAATCGGCTTTTCATCAACATCTGGAACCCAAAACCCAGCACCCA
>DAIRFV010000126.1:0-15719 GCA_036794905.1 Pyrinomonadaceae bacterium
CTCCGCCGACAATCTAACCGCGCCCGCGCGTTTTTGCAATAGCCTTTCTCCCGCGCGCCGAGCCGCACAACACTCACAGCGGTATCCATACGGAGCGACGCCGGAGCGGTCAGAACCACCCGCGGTAGCGGGTGGGTGCGTCTGTCTCCGAAAGCCCTTGACGCGTGAGACTGACCCACCCGCTACCGCGGGTGGTTCTGACCTGTTTTCGGGTCGAGACGTTTGCGCGCCTCGGCGGCCTCGGGGCTGCGCGGGTGTCGGCGGATGATTTCGCGGAAGGCCGCGCCGTCGTAGCGGTAGCGTCTGGCGGCCGGGTCGAAGTCGAAGACGACGCCGAGCCGCCGGTAGCGGTCGAGCCCGTTGTAGCCGAGGAAGTAGCTGGCGACGGGCGCGCCGCCGGCCTGCATCTCGCCGGGGTCGAGGCGGCGCGTGGCCTCGCGCGTCAGGCGCTCGGCGGCTTCGGCCGCCGCGTCGCCGTAGACGAGCAGCGCGGCCGGGCGCAAGGTCGAGCGCGGGAACGTTTCGAGCAGGATGCGCGCGCGCGCGAGGCGGTCGAACTCCGCGGAGCCGCGCACGAGCCGCAGCAGACGCGCGTCGTCGCCCGCGCGCGAGGGGCGCACGACCGCTTCGGCCTGTAGCCAACCGCCCGTGCGGCTCGTCACGGACACGCGCAGGAACGTCAGCCCCGCGGACGCGCGCTCGCCCGTGACCGAGACGAAGCGCCCGCGGCCCAACCTCTGCACGAGGTTCGCCGTCGGCGTCGGCGCGTCGCGCAGCGCCGCCAGACGCTCGTCCACCACGACGGCCGCCCCGCCGCCCGCGTGCGGCCGGCGCCTTCTCTGTGCCTCCGCCGTGGAAGTTATCAGTAAGAGGACGAACGCCGCGGCGGCGACTCGCTCGAACGAGACGTTCAGACGTTTGTGAGGCATGGCCTCCCTCCTTCGTCGGGTCAGGTTGAGGTCAGCCCTTGGCGGAGGGGTTACGGCGGCGGAACGAATGGTTGAAAGTCGCTTTGCGTGACGCGGGGCGCCTAGCGCGGCGCGCGGCGGCGCGGGTTCGCGGCGAGGAGCGCTTCGAGTTGTGCGCGCGCGGGCGCCGTCCTGCCTTTCGAGACCTGCGGCCGGCCGGCGTGGTGCAGGTGCGTGACGGCCACCGCCAGCGCGTCGGAGGCGTCGAAGGGCGCGGGCGGCTCCTTCAGCTTGAGCAGCACGCGCATCATCTCCTGCACCTGCTGCTTCTCGGCCGCGCCGTAGCCGACGACCGTCTGCTTGACGAGCCGCGGCGCGTACTCCGCGATCTCGACGCCCGCGCGCTCGGCCGCGAGCAGCACCACGCCGCGCACGTGCCCGAGCTTGAGCGCCGTCTGCGCGTTGACGGCGAAGAACGCCTCTTCGACCGCACACACGTCGGGGCGGAACCGCTCGACGAGGGCTTCGACGCCCGTGCTTATCTTCAGCAGCCGCGCCGCGAAACGCTCGCGCGGCTTCGCCCTGACCGTGCCGAAGTCCACCAGCCGGTAGCGGCGCGCGTCGCCATCGACCACGCCCCACCCCGTCGTCTCGCTCCCCGGATCAATACCCAAAACGCGCACGCGCCTTTATACACCAAGCCCCGCGGGCGCGCACCAACAATCGGCAGCACCCTCGCGCAAGCCCGACCGTGAGGGAGGGCGTGCGTCTTACTTCGTCACGCCCTCCCGCGTTTGGTGCGGCGCCCTCCCTCACGGTCGGGCCTCCGCCTCATTCGGTACAACGCGGCCGCCCGCGATTCAGGATGAGAGGAGATGCGGCGACACAAGCCCCAGACGAATGAGGCGGGCGCGGGACTCTCGAAAGCCCGCGCCCGCCGCGCCGCCGTCACACTTCCCTTCTGCTTAAGCCCCGTCCATGTCGGCCTCGTCCATGTCGAAGTTGGCGGAGACCTTCTGCACGTCGTCGTGGTCTTCGAGCGCCTCCATCAACTTGAGCATCTGGCGCGCCTCGACCCCTTCGAGCTTCTTGTACTCCTTCGGCAGCATCTCGACCTCGGCCACCTGCGGCTCGACGCCGGCCTTCTTGACGGCTTCGAGCACCGCCTCGAAGTCGTCGGGCGAGGTGATGACCTCGAAGTTGTCGCCGTCGTCGCGCAGGTCTTCGGCCCCGGCGTCGGTGACGATCTCGAACAGCTCGTCCTCGGGCTTCGCCTCCTTCGCGACGACGATGTAGCCCTTCTTCTCGAACATCCAGTTGACCGCGCCGGAGGTGCCGAGGTTGCCGCCGTTCTTCCCGAAGATGTGGCGAATCTCCGCGACGGTGCGGTTGCGGTTGTCGGTCATCGAATCGACCATCACGGCCACGCCGCCGGGGCCGTAGCCCTCGTAGGTGATCTCGTCGTAGGAGACGCCCTCCTCCGCGCCCGTCCCGCGCCGCACGGCGCGCGCGATGGTGTCGTTGGGCATGTTGGCGCCCTTGGCGTCGGAGATGGCCTTGCGCAGCCGCGCGTTGGCGTCCGGGTCGCCGCCGCCCGTGCGCGCCGCGACCTGAATCTCCTTAATCAGCTTGGTGAAAACCTTGCCGCGCTTGGCGTCCAAAGCGCCCTTCTTGTGTTTGATAGTGTGCCACTTCGAGTGTCCGGACATCTTGATGAGTTCCTTGGTCGAGTTTGAAAGTTGAACCAGAAGCGGGTCGGAAATATACCACACCGCGCGCGCGACTCGTAACCGCGCCCTACCCCCCGGCCGCGAGCCGCGCGAGGTCTTCCCGCCGCGCGCCCGCGACCCGCACGACCTTCGTCTTCGACGCGCGCCCCCCGACGATCTCGACCGAGCGCGCGGGCACGCCCAGGCTCTTCGCGAGGAAGCGCGTCAACTCCTCGTTGGCCGCGCCCTCGACGGGCGGCGCCGCGACGCGCACCTTGAGCGCGCCGCCGTGCTCGCCCGCCGCGGCCGTCTTCGACGCGCGCGGCGCGACGCGCACCGCGAAGACGAGCGCCCCGCCCTCTTCCCTGTAGTCAATCACCTGAATCCGGAAGTCAGACGCACGCGCCCGGCCGCTCACACGCGGAGCAGCGTGCCCGCCACGGCCCTCTGGAAGAGGTCGAGCAGCAGCAGCACGACGATGGGCGAGATGTCGAGGAAGCCGAGCGGCGGGATGAGCCGGCGGAACGGGCCGAGCACGGGCTCGGTCACGCGGATGAGGAAGTGCAGCAGCCGGTTGTGCGGCCCGACGCCCCACGAGATGATGATGCGCGCGAAGATCATGAGCGAGTAGATCGCCAGGATTCCGAAGATGACGTAGCCGACGAGCGAGATCGGGTCGCCGAACGTCACGCTCTTGATCAGCCCGTGCACGGTGAAGAGCACCGTGTTGATGAACCGCGAGGCGAAGTAGCCGAGCAGGATGGCGATGAGGATGACGACCAGCGGCGTCAGGTTCGGGCTGATGCCCGCCTGCACGAGCGGCCGGCGCACGGGGTTGACCATCGGGTCAGTCCAGCGCCTGACCATGATGACGGGTCGGCTGAAGGGGTTGAGGTCGGCCTTGTTCAGAATCAGCCGCGCCAACATCAGCGCGATGACGACGAGGATGATCGTCGCAATCGCGTAGAACACGAACAGGCTTAATACGTTGAATATTTCCATGACCTAAATTAGAGAGCCCGCCGCCCCTCCGGAGCCGCGCGCGCCGAACAGCGCCGTGCCGACGCGCACGAGCGTCGCGCCCTCCTCGACCGCCGCCTCGTAGTCGTGGCTCATGCCCATCGAAAGCTCGCCCGCCTCCCCGCCGAACGCGCCGCGCGCGCCCCACTCGTCGCGCGCCTCGCGCAGGCGCCGGAAGAAGGGTCTGACCTGCTCCACGTCCTCGAAGAACGGCGGCACCATCATCAGCCCGCGGCAGCGCACGCGCGTCGAGCGCCCCAACACTTCAAATAACGTCGGCAGCTCCCCCGCGGTTGCGCCGCTCTTCGAAGCCTCGCCCGCCAGGTCAACCTGCACGAGCACTTCGAGCCGTTCGCGCCCGTCCTCGGCGCAGATGCGTTCGAGCCTTTCGACGAGGGCGGCCGTGTCAACCGAGTGAATCAGGTCGAAGAGGCGCGCGGCCTTGCGCGCCTTGTTCGGCTGGAGGTGCCCGATCAGGTGCCAGCGCAGGCCGGGCGCGTCCGTCCTCAACTCCTCTATCTTCGCCTCGGCCTCCTGCACGCGGTTCTCGCCGAAGTCTGTGAGCCCGGCGGCCTCCGCCGCCGCGCGGACGAGGGCGGCCGGGTGTGTCTTGCTGACGGCGACGAGCCTCACGCCGGCGGGGTCGCGCCCCGCGCGCAGCGCCGCGCGCTCGATGCGGCTAAAGACTTCCGCGGCTCGCGCGCGCAACTCAGACGCCTCTGGCCTCGCCTCAGAACCCATTGTTGCGATTCCGTTGTGAACGTTCACGACTATAGCAAGCGCGCGCCGGAGCCCGCAACCGACCCGTACGCGGCTGTCTCAAACCGCGCCCCTTTTCGTACACGAAACAGGCCGGGCCGACACTGTATCGTGTGCGCGTTTTCGCCAAATGTTCTTAGCACAGGACTTTTTCCGGCACTTTCGGCGGCGAAACAAGTGGCACGGCACTTGTTTCGATACCCGGTGGGCTACGAGTTGAAAATATCAGCAATCCGTTGACGGACACGAGGAGGTTTAAGGGATGAGGAGTAACGGCAAAGGTTATGTGACGAGAGCGCTCATGCTGGCGCTGGGACTTTTCCTGCTGGTGCCGGCGGCGACGACGGTCAACGCGCAGAATCGTCGCGAGCGCCGGGAGGATCGTCGCGAGAGGCGTGACGAGCGCCGCGACCGGCGTGAGGCGCGCCGCGACCGCGACGGCGACGGCGACTTCGACGCGCGCGACCGGTACATCCGCCAGCAGCAGCGCAGCAACGGCAACGCCTACGGCCATCCCGGCCGCGACCCGCGCGACCGTGACGGCGACGGCGACTACGATCAGCGCGACGCCTACATCATCCAGCAGCAGCGCAACGGCGGCGTCTACGGCCGCGACCGCCGCGACGTTGACGGCGACGGCGATTACGACCAGCGCGACGTGTACATCTTGCAGCAGCAGCAGCGCAACCGCGGCTACGGCACCTACGGGAACCGCGGCTACGGCAACTACGGCTACGGCAATTACACGCAGTCGCAGCAGACGGCTCTGAACGCCGGCTACAACGAGGGCATCAAGGAAGGGCGCAGGGATCGCAGCCGTGGCGGCTACCGGAACGTGAACGACTTCAGCGCGTACCGCAACGCCGACAAGGACTACAACTCGCGCTACGGCGACCGCTACCAGTACCAGCAGTACTTCCGCGCCGGCTTCGAGAACGGCTACCGCGACGGTATCAACGGCAACTAAGTCGTCCCCGACTTTCGAGCAAGGGGGTTACAAGTAAGCCCGGACGGTTCGCCGCCCGGGCTTACTTTTTCACATCCGGGGGGCTCGCTTGACACCCCTCGAACCCCGCCTTTAATATCTCACTTCCCGCACGCGGATGTGGCGGAATTGGTAGACGCGCTAGCCTCAGGAGCTAGTGGCCGCAAGGTCGTGATGGTTCGAGTCCATTCATCCGCATTAAAGGTTCACAGGGAAAGCTCTCCTTAATCGGAGGGCTTTTCTTCATTTGTGCTTCGGCTTGGCGGGTAGTTTTGCTGGTAAGTCCAACTCATCATTCAATCAACACGTCCGTAGAAATCCTAACCAACCGACCGTACTTCAACAAAACCGGCAAAGGTGGTTCACTCATTCCTACCTCATAAGCGGATACAGTAGTCCTGGTAGTGGAAGGGCGCGGGGGTGATGGCCTCCGCGCCCTTCGGGTGTGTGGGTTAAGGGTTGTCGCCCCGGGGTGGCCGGGGTTCGGGTTAGTGTTGCGTGGTCGGCGGCGACGCGGGTGTGCCGGGGTCGGCGCGGCGCGGGGCGCGTTCGGTGCGGCGGGCGCTTTTCCAGGCGGCGAGCGCCGGGTCGTTGTTGTGGAGCTTGTTGCAGACGATGGGGTCGAGCTGGCGGATGATGTTGTTGCCGCGCTCGATGGCCGCGTCGATGGAGGCGCCGGCCGTGATGCTCTCCCCCCGGCCCGTGTACTGGCCGCTGTGCGCGGCCTCGAAGGCCGCCACGTCCTCTTCCAGCTCCTGGAAGAGACTCTCCGGCACCTCGCGCTTCAGGAACTCGGCCTTGAGCGGCTCGGCCTGCGCGAGGAAGGCGCGCGCCGTGTCGAGCAGCTCCTGGTTGTTCGGGTTGCGCGGGATGCGGAACTTGTCGTCGAGCCCGGGCATGACGACCGACATCGAGCGCGCCGTGCGGCGGAAGACCGCGAGGTCTTCGAGCAGGGCGGCGCGCGCCGCGGCCTTGCCGACCGTGCCCTGCCGCGCCGTGCCGCGCCCCACGGACTCGTTGGCGGCGTGCCCTTCCAGCTCGTTCACGATGCCGGCGAGGGCGTCGAACAGCTCGCGCGCGAACGCGCCCGCCGGGAAGAGTCCTTCGTGCGTGATGTCGAAGTTGCGCACGCGCCTGAACTTGTCGAGCGTTCGTATTTCCTGGTTGTCCATGTGAGTATTCTCCGAAGTCAGGTGTTGATGAGGTGAGGGGTGCTGGGGCTCCCCTGTGTCTACCCGCCCGGGCTCGCTCTTCAACCGCCGTGAAAGAATTTCACGCCAGTATGACCGGAAGATATGAGGAAGTAAGATACTCGACACCCAACGGGAACAGTTGCAGACGCGCCGAAACCGACTCAACCCCCGTCGAAATCGGCGTCACTATAACTCATTCTCTTCTCCGCCGCTGCTGAAATGATTCTCACACGCTGCGGAAGCCTTCTCGCCATTACCGCGCTTTATGCTACCCCTGTCGAGATAAACTCAACCGTGGCTGAAGCCACCTCGACACCTGCCGAAATCCATTTACCCATTACTAAAATTTATACTGCGGCTGCTGACATAAACTCTACACGTGCTGACGCCATCTCTACACGTGCTGAGGCCGTCTCTACACGTGCTGAGGCCGTCTCTACACGGGCCGCCGGAATCTCCACAGACTCCGGCGGCCTCTCCATATCGGCTGTAGGCTTCTCGACGGCCGCTGACCTCCTCTCGACAGACGGCGGCGGCGACAGGACAGGCTCAGGCGGGCTCTCGGTACGCCTGCTCAAGGGTTCGGATGTCAATCTTCTTCATCCGGAGCATCGCCTTCATGACTCTGCCCGCCTTCTCGCGGTCTTCGTCTTGCAGCATCTCGTTCAGGACGGGCGGGGTGATCTGCCAGAAGAGGCCGTATTTGTCTTTGAGCCAGCCGCACTCCACCTCCGTCCCGCCTGCGGTCAGCTTCTCCCAGAAGTGGTCGATCTCCTCCTGCGTCTCGCAGTTGACGACCAGCGAGATGGCCTCCGTGAACTTGAACTGCGGGCCGCCGTTGAGGGCGATGAATTCCTGCCCGTCGAGCAGGAACGTCACGGTCATCACCGAGCCCGGCGTCTTCCCCGTGACCTCTTCGCCCTCCGGCGGGTAGCGCGTGACGCTCTTCACCTCCGAGTTCCTGAAGAGCGAGACGTAAAAGTTCGCGGCCTCCTCGGCCTGCGTGTCGAACCACAGGAACGTGTTGATTTTCTGCGCGGTCATTTCGCCCTCCTTCGTCTTAATTCACGGTCTCGGAAGTCGTGTCGGGGGCGGGGTTGCCCGTCGCGTCCACGAGGACGATTGTGAGTTCCTGTTCGTCGGCGAGGGAGGAGTCGATGAGGGTCTGGACGTGGTAGCGGCCGGGTTGCGGGAACTCGACGTTGAAGAAGAAGCTGATGTTGTTGGCGACGCCGCCCGTCGAGACCTCGAAGGGCGAGGGCTCGGCGAGGACGACGGCCTGCCGGCGGTCGTCGGTGAGGATGCGCACCTCGGAGAGGTGGCGCCCTTCGCCGCGCCACTGCGTGACGACGGCGAACTTCATCACGGTGACGGGGAAGTGCTGCACCAGTATCTGGTGGAAGACCCCCATCAGCGAGAGCTTGTTGCCGACCTCCAGGCGCACGTCGTCGCAGAAGATCGTGTAGGCCAGTCGCAGCCCGCCTTGGTTCTCTTTGGTCATCATCCCCCCTCAGTCAATCCCCGGCACCAAACGTTTCGCCTCGCGCGCGTGAGCCGCCGACTCTTCGCCGAAGTGTTCGCCGAGCGCCTCCGACGCGACCACCTTGAACATCCTGTAAGGCACGAAGTGTCTCCTTCCCCCCTTGGCGACGTTCGACCGGCGCGACTTCACCCGAGCAACGCCCGAAGCTCTTCTTCGTCGATGACCCGGAGGCCGAGCGCCTGTGCCTTTTCGAGCTTGGAGCCCGCCTCCTCGCCCGCGACGACGTAGTCGGTCTTCTTGCTCACGGTCGAGGTCACGCGCCCGCCGCGCGCCTCGATGAGCGCGCGCGCTTCGTCGCGCGTCAACGTCTCAAGCCTGCCGGTCAGAACGAACTGCTTGCCGTTGAACGTCTCGTCGGACTGTGCGCCGACGCCGCCACCCGCCAGCTCCGTCCGCACCCCCATTTCGCGCAGACGCGCGCAGAGCGCGACGTTCCCCTCGTCGTCGAACCAGTCGCGCACGGATTGCGCGACGGTGAGGCCGATCTCGTGGATGTCGTCAACCTCCTCGACGCCCGCCGTGCGCAGGCGTTCGAGCGAGCGGAAGTGGCGCGCCAGCAGCGCGGCCGTGCGCTCGCCGACGTGGCGGATGCCGAGGCCGTAGACGAGCTGCGGCAGGTCGCGCGTCTTGCTCGCCTCTACCTGTGCGAGCAGGTTCGACGCGGACTTCTCCGCCATGCGTTCGAGCCCGGCCACGTCTTCGAGCTTGAGGTCGTAGAGCCCCGACACGTCGCGCACCATCCCCTTCTGCACGAACTGCTCGGCCAGCGCGTCGCCCAGCCCCTCGATCCGCATCGCGCGGCGCGACGCGAAGTGAAGCAGACGCGCCTTCAACTGCGCGGGGCAGTCCGCCGCGACGCAGCGCGAGACGACCTCGCCCTCGGGGCGCGAGACGATGCCGCCGCAGACGGGACAGGTCGTCGGGAATTCGTAAGGCTGCGTGCCGCGCGGGCGGCGCGACTTAACGACGCTCAGAACCTTCGGGATGATCTCGCCGCTCTTCTCGATGTTAACGTAGTCGCCGACCCTTACGTCGAGCCGCTTGATCTCGTCCTCGTTGTGCAAGGTGGCGCGCGCGACGATGGTCCCGGCGAGCTGGACGGGCGTGAGGTTGGCGACGGGCGTGAGCGCGCCCGTGCGCCCGACCTGGACGACGATGGATTCGACCTGCGTCGTCGCCTGCCGCGCCGGGTACTTGTAGGCGATGGCCCAGCGCGGCGCCTTCGCCGTCGTGCCGAACTCGTCCTGCAAGGCGGTGGAGTTGACCTTGACGACCACGCCGTCTATCTCGTATTCGAGCCGGTCGCGCTCGGCCTCCATGCGGTCGCAGAACGCGATGACCCCTTCGATGTCGGAGCACTTCGCGCGGTGCGGGTTGACGGCGAAGCCGGCGGCGGCCAGCCATTCGAGCGCCTCCCAGTGCGTCGGGAACGGCTTGCGCTCGCCGCGCAAAACGTCGTAGGCGAAGAGGTCGAGCCTGCGGCGCGCGACGACCTTCGGGTCGAGCTGGCGGATGGTGCCCGCGGCGGCGTTGCGCGGGTTGGCGAACTTCGCCTCCTCCGCCACCTCCCTCTCGGCGTTGATGCGCTCAAAAGCCTTGCGCGAAAGATAAGCCTCGCCGCGGACTTCGACCTCCGCCTCGGCGGCGGCCGCGCCCTTCAGGCGCAGGGGCACGCTGCGGATGGTGCGGACGTTCTGCGTCACGTCCTCGCCGACGCGACCGTCGCCGCGCGTCACGCCGCGCCCGAGCACGCCCTGCTCGTAGTGGACGGAGAGCGAGAGGCCGTCGATCTTCAGCTCGGCCACGTACTCGAAGGCGCGGCCGTCGGCTAAGCGGCGGCAGCGCTCGTCGAAGGCGCGCAGGTCTTCGAGGTTGTAGCTGTTGTCGAGCGAGAGCATCGGCCGCCGGTGGACGTACTCGGCGAACCCTTCCGCGGGCCGCCCGCCGACGCGCAAAGTGGGACTGTCGGGCGTCTGAAACTCGGGGTGCGCTTCTTCGAGCCCGCGCAGCCGCTCGACCAGCGCGTCGTACTCCACGTCCGAAATCTCCGGCCGGTCGTGGACGTAATAAAGCTCCTCGTGCCTCAGCACCTCCTCGCGGAGCTTGCTGATCTCTGACTCGATTTTCTTCGCTGCGGTCGGCAAGTCGGCAGTCACACTCGAATGTAGATGTTAAGAACGGTTGTGCTCATCATAAGCACAAGTGTGCAGGCACGCAACGCAGTCGGGTCGTCTGGTCTACGGACAGTTGAAGCGCCGGGTCGCACTCTTACTTGTTGAGCAGGGCGACCGGCTCGCGCGGTCGTTTGGGGACGGCGTCGTCTTCGTCGAGGGTGGCGAGGCGGTGGATGACGCGGCCGAAGTATTTGATGCCGTGGATGAAGTCGTCGAGGCGTATGTTCTCGTCCGGGGCGTGGGGGTTGGAGCCGAAGTAGCTGACGCCGAAGGAGACGACGGGCATCGGCGGCTGGTTCGCGCCGCAGACCGCGCCGACGGGGCCGCTCGCCGGGTCGAGCGGGTAGACGACCGGCTCGCTGCCGTAGGTCTCGCCCGCGCTCTCGATGGCCGCGCGCGCCACCATCGAGTACGGCGAAGACTTCGCGTAGGGGGCCGAGCCCAGCTCGATGATCTCCACGTCCTGAAAGCCGCGCTTGTCGAGGTGCTTGCGCAGCAGCTCGACGACCAGCTCGGGCGTGAGGTCGGGCACGAGCCGGAAGTCGAGGCGCGCGGTCGCGGCCCCCGGCAGGATGGTCTTCGCGCCGGCATCGGTGTGACCGGTGCGGATGCCGCAGATGGTGCAGGTCGGGCCGAAGATGAGCTCCTTCGCCAGTTCCCTCCCCGTCATCCCGTGCAGCCACGAGCCGATGCGGAACTCGCGGCGCAGTCCCGCCTCGTCCAGCTCGATGGTCTTCAGCATCTGCCGGTCTTCGGACGTGAGCGGCGCGACGAAGGAGCCGAAGCCGTCGATGGTGATGACGCCTTTGGGCGAGAGCACGGTGGCGAGCGCCTGCACCAGACGCCACGCGGGGTTCGGGACGATGCCGCCCCACTTCGAGTGGAGGTCCGTGCGCGCGCCGTACGCGCGCAGCTCAAGGAAGGCGATGCCCTTGAAGCCGAGGTTGATGACGAGGCGGTCTTTCGTGTCTCGATAGCCGTCGTCCCAGATGCAGCCGTCGGCGCGCAGCAGGTCGGAGTTCTCGGCGGCGAAGCGGTAGAGGCTCGGGCTCGCGAGCCCGTCCTCGCCCTCGACGACGAAGCGGAGGCAGACGGGGAGTTTGCCGTAAGTCTTCTGGTACGCCTCGACGGCGGCGACGCGCGCGACGAAGTCGCCCTTGCTGTTCGAGGCGCCGCGCGCGCGGAGCCTGCCGTCATCGACGGCGGCGGCGAAAGGCCCCGTCGACCATTCGGTCAACTGCCCGACCGGCTGCACGTCGTAGTGGCCGTAGACGAGGAAGCAGCGCGGCCCCGCGCCGCACTCGCCGTAGATGATGGGGAAGCCGCTGCCGATCTTAAAGGTGCGCGTGCCCGCGCCGACGCGCTGCAACAACTGCTCGACCTTCTCGGCCACCGCGCGCATCCCCGTCCCGCGCGCCGCCACCGAAGGCATGCGACACAGCTCCTGCAAACGCTCCGTGAAGGAGCGCGCGTGCCGGTCAACGTATCGGTCGAAGCGTGTGAAAGAAGTCATATGCAAAAGCCGTGTCCCGTGAACCGTGAACCGTGACAAGAAGTAAAGCAGTTTTTACTTTGTCACGGTTCGCGGTTCACGGGACACGAAAGAAAAGGTATCGCGGCCGCGAAGCGTCGCGCTCGAAGCCGGCGCAGACGAGGCCGTCGATGAAGGCCGCCCGGAACTCTTCGCGGACGCGGCGCAGTTCGGCGCGCGCGGCGGCCGGGTCTTCGCGGACGAGCCCGCCCCAGTCCGCGGGGATGACGACGGAGGCGGCCGGGGAGCCCGGCGGCCCCGGCGACTCGCCGCGCGCGAACGCCTCGACCCGCGGCGAGTCGAGCGCCCACTCGGCGACGAGGCGGTCGCTGTCCAGGCCGAGCGGCTCGCCGAACTTACCCGTCACGGTCGAGTAGTCGGTGCCGTAGTAGTTGACCGCGTAGCTGCGGACGACGACGCCCAGCCGGTTGAGGTTGAAGTGCGCGTTGCGCGACTGCACGGGGTCCCACGTCCAACGTATGAAGCGCCGCCCGTCCGCGATGACCCGCGCGCGCTGCGCCCACTTGAGGCGCGCGCCGACGCCCCGGTTCTGGTAGTCCTTCGCCACGGCCATCATGTGCGAGTAGCCGATGGTCTCCTCCGCGCCCGTCTCGGGGCTGCGGCGCGCGGCGAGCTGGTTGAGGACGAAGCCGACCAGCCGCCCGCCGTCGAACGCGCCGAGCGCGAAGCCGCCCGCGCTGCGCGCGACGATGAGGTGGCGCCGCGGCGACAGCTCAAGGTCGGGCAGCCCGAACGCCTCGCGCTGCAAGCGCACGCACTGGTCGAACTCCTCGACCGTCGCGCACTCGCGGATGTCTATCTCGCTCCTCTCTTCCATCAACCTTACGCGCCCTCACACTTCTATCTTCTCGTACCAGCCCTCGGGGACGCTCTCGATGCGTCGTTCGGCCGCGCGGGAGGCCACGTCGGCGGCGAAGTTGACGAGCGTCAGGCGGCCGCGCTCGCGGTAGCGCGGCTCGACCGAGTCGCGCAGCTCGTGCGTGTACGCCCTGACGCCGCTGCCGGTCTTGAAGAGCACCAGGCGCTCCGCGTCGCCGTGCTTGAGGAGCCACGCGACCTTCCGCATCGAGACCATCCCGCACTCGCCCCAGAAGCGGAAACGCGCCCCCGCGCGGGGCCGCCCGCCCTCCGGCTCGTTCAGTGAGACGAGGTCGGGCTTGTAGCGCAAGCCCACCGGCAGCTCGACCTCAAGGTTCGGGTACTCCCCGACGAACATCGCGTACCCGAGCGCCTTCATCAGCACGTGGCCGTAACTCTCGCCCCGGCGCTGCCACAGCCGCACGCGTCTTCCGACCAGCTCGAAGTCGTAAAGCATTCAAAACTCTTGACCTTCGCCGCGCCGTGCGGCAGATAAACCACCGCCCCCTGAATCCTCCGACGCACAAGTTAAAACCGGGAAAATGGATTCTATCGTGTCGGCCGCCGCCGTGTCACCCGGAAGGGTGTTGGGTGTTGGGTTGTAGGTGTTGGGTAAAAACCGTGTCCCTCCCCAACACCTACAACCCAACACCCAGCACCCTTTAATCGGCGAAGGCGACAGTCAGTTCGCGGAGGGTGGCCGAGTCTGAGGTGTCCTGTCTGACAGACTCCTCGCGGTCGACGTGGCGGTAGAGGATGTCGCGCTGCTGCGGGCGGAAGCCGGCCTCGCGGATGAGGTAGCGGAGCATCTTCTCGTCGGCCTCGTTGTGCGCGCCGGCCGCCGAGACGACGTTCTCCTCGATCATGATGGAGCCCATGTCGTCGGCCCCGCAGCGGAGCGCGACCTGCCCGAGCCGCAGGCCCTGCGTGAGCCAGGAGGACTGGATGTGGTCTACGTTGTCGAGGAAGAGGCGCGAGACGGCGAGCATCCGCAGGTAGTCCATCCCCGTCAACTCTTCTTTTATCTTTCGCCCGAGCGCGGTGTTCTCCCGCTGGAACGTCCAGGGGATGAAGGCCGTGAAGCCGCCCGTCTCGTCCTGTAGGTCGCGTATGCGTTGCAGGTGCCGGACGCGGTGCTCGGTGCGGTCGCCGATGCCGAACATCATCGTCGCCGTCGTCCGCAGGCCCACGCGGTGCGCCGCGCGCATCACGCCGAGCCACTCGTCGGTCGTGCACTTCGTCGAGACGCGCTTACGCACCTCGTCGTCGAGAATCTCCCCCCCGCCGCCGGGCATGCTGTAGAGTCCCGCCTCCTTGAGCCGCCCCAGAATCTCCTCGTACGAGAGCTTCGAGATGAGGTGGATGTTATGTATCTCGGGCGGCGAGAAGCAGTGGAGCTGAAAGTCCGGATACTTCGCGTGCAGCGTGCGCAGAAGGTCTTCGTACCACTCCAGACGGAAGTCGGGGTGGAGGCCGCCCTGCATCAGCACGCCCGTGCCGCCGAGCGCGATGGTCTCGTCGATGCGCCGGCAGATGTCTTCGACCGTGCGGACGTAAGTGTCGGGCTTGCCCGGCCGGCGGTAGAAGGCGCAGAAGGTGCAGACGACGTTGCAGACGTTCGTGTAGTTGATGTTGCGGTCGATGATGTAGGTGACGACATCACCAGGGTGCTTGCGCCGCCGCACCTCGTCGGCCGCCACGCCCATGCGCGCCACGTCGAAGGATTCGAGGAGCCGCGTACACTCCCCCGCCGTCATGCGCCCGCCCGCCAGCACGCGGTCGAGAACGGGCTGAATGTCTGTCGTAGTCATTTGAGTTATCGCAAATTTCAAATCCGAGTTTTCAAATCCGCATTCTGCGACCCGGCCGCGCGAACAAACCCGACGTCTGCCGCGGCCGAGGCGCTTCCCGCTTCAACTCAAGCACCGCCCGTGCCAAGGAACTTCAGCGGGCGCAACTCCTGTATGACCCCGTGCTTGTGCGCGAGGTTGAAGTAGAGTTCGAGGCCGGCGCGCATCTCTTCGTCGAGGTCGAAGGCGATGTTTTCGGTCAGGTAGCGGACGAGTTCCGCGCGGGGCCGTCCCAGTTCCCTCTCGTACTCTTCGGTGATCTCTTCGACGGCGGCCAGCCCCTCGTCGCGCGCCGCGGCGAAGTTCACGGCGCGGACTCTACCGGACGCGCCCTCGTGCGCCATCCACATGGCGAAGACGAAGCCGAGCCCCGTGAACTCGCGCCACAGCGCCGCCATGTCGTAGACGCGCAAGCCCTCGCGCTCGAACGTCATCGCCGGGTCGCCGATGACGAGCGCCGCGTCGTGCCGCTCGAGCATGTTGGAGAGGTCGGGCACGAACGGCTCCAACCGCGGCGCGCGCGCCAGAAACTCGCGGAAGATAATCTCGATCAGCGCGGCCGACGTGCGCGACTCGATGCTGAGGGCGACCGACTCGATCTCATCCAGACCCTTCCCGCGCGTGACGAGGACGACGCTGTGCACCTCGCGGCGCGCGCCGACGCAGACGCCGGGGACGACGGCCGTCTCGGGCAGACGCTGGTACTCGATGACGGGGACGAGCGCCGCCTCGACCTGCCCGCGTGCGAGCATGTCGGCGCAGCGCGCGGGCGCCGTGTCGGTCACCAGCTCGACCTCGCCGCGGCGCCGGCCCCGCGCGAAGCTCCAGATGAGCGGCGCCGTGTTCAAATAGCTCGACGCGGCCACCCGAGGCGCGCCGCCGGCGTCGAAATCCCTGTCCGATACTCTCTTCAACTCTGCTCCGTTGACCGCCGGCTCGATGCTAACCCACACACGCGCAGCCCCGCAAGAAGTGCGCCGGACGCGCCTTCGTTGACAGCCACTGTAGCCGACCGTACCATTACGGGGTGCTGGGTGCTGGGTGCTAGGTGTTGGGTGAAGACAAGTCCCGCTCTTCTTCACCCAACACCTAACACCCAGCGCCCTTCAGCTTATGCACATCTACGACATCAGCGTGGCCATCGCCCCGGGCGAGACGCCGACCTACC
>DAIRFV010000008.1:0-57857 GCA_036794905.1 Pyrinomonadaceae bacterium
TCCCACGAGTGGTAGGGCCTGGCGAAGTAGAACGTCGCGCCGGTCAGCCGCTCGACCCGCTTGTAGTCGTGGAACTCGGTCCCGTTGTCGGCCGTCACGGTCTTGAACCTCGCGCCGCTCCTACTCATGAGGCTGACCGCCCGTCGGCTCAGCCCCTCGGCCGTCCGGTCCAAGAGCTTGCCGACGAGCACGAGCCCCGTCTTGCGCTCGACGAGCGTGAAGCATCCTACGTCCCCGTTCAAGTGGCGGCACTCCGAGCCGTCGCTCATCCTTTTGTGTGTTCGCTGGTACAGTCGCTACCAGTCATCTTACCGCGACGGAGCGGAGATGATGCGTGAGCGCGGACTCGACGTGGATCACTCGACTGTCTTTCGTTGGGTACAGCGGTACGCTCCCGAAACCAACAAGCGTACGCGTCAGCATCTGAAGATGAGCGGCACTTCATATCGTGTCGCTGAGACCTACATCAAGGTCGGGAAGACTTGTAAGTATCTGTACCGCGCGGGGGACAAAGAAGGGCAGATTAAGAAGTTGATGAGGGCCGAGCAGCGCAGACTCCCGTTCTCAATCTCAGTCGAAAAGAACGCAGCCTACCCTGAGGCATTCTCCGCTTCACGGGCGGAGAAGATTGTGCCGAAGGACTGCCGACTCAGGCGCGTGAAATACCTGAACGAATGTGATGGAGCAAGGCCACCGTTTCATGAAAAAAAGGTGCGAGCGTCGTAGCGCTTCAAGAGTTTCCACACCGCGGAGCGAACACTCGAAGGCATTGAAGCGATAAACATGGTTCGCAAAGGTCAGGCCAAGTTCGTCGCTTTACTGTTCGGAGTGGCTGCTTAGCGAAAGGTGCTCGAAGAGCTTTCACACCTCGAAATGATCTTTGCAACATTACCGCCATTCCTGCCCTATTTATTTTTCGGCTGTTTACCGGAGGAGCGGCGTGCTGTTTTTTTCGACTCCTCCGGTTGCGGCGGCGGGGCCTGACCCGGGGTTGGCTCACTCGCCGGCCGGGCGGGTTCCGACTTTTCAAGCTCGGCAATGATCTCATCGTTGTCGCGCAGCCTGAGGTCTAACCCGTCTAACAATGCCTGGCGCTCGCGCGCGAGGGCCTCGACGCGACCTGCATGGTTACGCGCCTGTGCTTCCCGTGCAGCCCGGAACTCTAACGCGGCGCTCCTGTGCTCTTTGGTCGCCGGCGACTTGTCGATTGTAACAACCTTCGCCTCCGTCTGGCCGAGGCGCACACAGACGGCGTCGGGGAGTCTCACCAGAGCCTTCCCGGCCGCGTCCAAGACCTCCAGCACCGTATCACGTTTATCAAGTGGCTTGGCGGTCTCGGGGGGTACCGTCAGGACCGCGTTGCCGTCGCGGTCGGTGACCGAAACGACCAGCGGCGTTTTTTTGTTCTGGGGGGCGAGCACCTGTACGAGTAGCCCGGGCAACCCGAGGTGTGTGTCGTCCTTGTCTACCACCTTAACCGCCAGGTGAAAGGCTTCGGGGGTCGGCTGGACGACGGGCGGCGCCGCCGCGGACTCGGCGGCTTTCCGGAAAGCGTCACTGCGCTGCCGCGCCGAGGCGATTCGTCTGTCGAAATCTTCGGCGGCGGCTGCTTTCTGCTCTCGCAATTCACGGGAGTGCTCTTTGAAAACGTCCAGCGCCCCCTGCCGCAGCTCGGGGAGCGTAGCCTTGAAGTGTTGCCGCCATTCCGCGGAGTTGAAGAGTTGCTCCGACAGCCCGGCGAGCGCCGCCGCGGCCGCGTCCAGCGTGAGGCCGTCGAAATTCCAGCGGCTGAAGTCGAACTTACTCCGGTCTGGTTGGGCGAATTTCGGGGGCTCAGATGGTTTATGCATGGCTGCCTCCAATTTGACTATAGCAGGTTACGGGGCGGGGATGTTGTTGGCGCGCAGCAGCACGCCGGTCGAAGCCGCCACGATGCCGGTGGTCAGGTTCGACGTGACGCTGACGCGCACGGAACCCAGCGAGACGAAGATGCCGGCCACCTGTAGCGCGCGTTGGCCGGAGCGAATCGAGTTCGCGCTCACGACCAGGTCCTCGCCGGCGACCCTCATCGCGGTCGGGCCGGGCGTGTCAACCACGTTGCCGGTCACGTTGGCGCGTGCGGCGAAGATCGCGACCGGCGGGAAAGCAGTCTGCGTCACGGCCGATCTCGTGCACTGGTTGCCCTGGAACAGGAGCGACTCGATCTGCTCGACCAGGATGAAGGCGGTGGACGGGTTGGGGCCGTCGGCGATGTGATTGTTCTGCATTAGCACCTGCTGAACCTGAGTCGGCAGTTGCAGGTTCTCTCCGATCTCAATCGCGACTCCGCCGTTACCGCGCACGATGTTGTTCTGCAACCGGATGACACCGTGCGGGTTCAGCATGGCGATGGCGCCGAGCGCCCCGCCCATGCCCTGCTCCATCGCGTTCCTGGTGATGCTGTTCCCGCTCAACTCGACCCCCGCCGCGTCCCCGATGTAGACGGCGAACCACCGGAGAAACTGGTCGCCCGGCGTGGCCGGCGAATTATCGGTAACGACGTTGTCCATGAGCCGCAGGTCGCTGCCCTCGCCGATGACGATGGCGCCGCCGAAACGCGGCGCCCCGGCGGGGACATCGCCCCGACACCTCTCCACCCGGTTGCGCGCGACGACGGCCGCGCGCAAGGCCGTCGTGTCGCTGAACGTTCCGATGCCGAAGCCCGCGGCCCCCTGGATGAGGTTGTCTTCGATCCTGAGGTCGCCGACGGGCTCGCGGAGCAGGATGGCGTGGCTCCGCGCGTTCAGCAGCCGGTTGCCGCTAATGATGGCCCGGCTCGCCCCGCCGTGCAGAAGCAGCAGACCTTCCTCGGGAGCGCCCGGACGACTCTCCAGCCCGATGAGAGTGTTGTCGCGGGCCGTGCAGTGGCTGGCATCGAGATCAATCGCGACGGACGGACACTGCACGCTGTTCTGCTCCACGAGGGTGCTCCCGGTGGAAGAACGAATCCCGACGCCCTGGACGGTTAGGGCGTTGCCTTGGATGAGGTGGCGCAAGTTGATGATGGGCAGCAGGAAGTTAGACGGAGACTCCGTCTTCCGTCCGCCGCCGCCCAGTTCGATGCCCACTTCCGAACAGAGCGAGAAGGTGTTGTCGATGATCGAAACGTCCGCGCTGATGACCCTGTCCGTCTTAAAGATTCCTCGGGAGAAGGACAGGAACACGTTCCGATGTATCTTCGCGACGAACGCCAGCCCGATAGTCCCCAGGTTGCCGGCCAGGCTGCTCCCGGCCGCCACGGTGTTGTTGATCGTCGTAGGGCCGTCGGGCGTAAACCCGGCCGCGGTGAGCCCGATCCCCAGGGTCTGGAGGACGAACTGCACTAGTTCGCCCGGCGACATCCAGAGGATGCCGACGAATCCCAGCCACTCGTTCGACGTGCAGTCCAAGTCCAGTATGAAGCCCGCGTGGAGCAGCCCGACCTGCAACGCGAGTACGAAGTTGTCCTCCATCTTCACCCGAATCCCGAAGATCAGGAGCGCGCCGATCAGCGAGACGATGTCGTTCTGGTGGACGCGCGCGTTCAGGAACAGGAAGCCGAGGACGGCGACCTGCGCCGTGATCAGGTTCCGGGAGATGACGATCCCGTTCGCGGTGAAGGCGAAGACGCCGACGGCCTGAAAGTCTCCGGGGGTCGGGGTGGCCCGAAAGGCGTTCGAGACCGACAACTGAAACGCGTCGATGGTGTCCCGGGTGATGTCGGGCACCGACGTGAAGGCTTCGCGCGGCAGCCCGCTCATCCGGTTCTCGACGATCTCCGCGCGCTGAGCCTGGGTGAGCAGGACGGAGATTTGCAGGGCCAGAATCTGATTGCCGCGGATGGTCAGTTCGCGCGCCTCGCCCCCGGCCGCGGTCACAGCCTTGGCCGCCAGGAGCTTGCAACGGATGACCTCGCAGTTGCTACAGTCTCCGACCAGCTCGACGGCGCGCGGGGCCGGAGCGTCACCGCCGCCCCGGGCCGGGAGGTTGACGAGGGTGCAGTCGTCGATGCGGCAGAAGTGCGACCTGGTGACCCTGACCAGGGCTTCGGCGTTCGCCGCGGCGACGAACACGCTCTCCAGGCGCACGTGCTCGGTGCCCCCGATGTTGAGGAAGGCCCGCGCCGAGTTCGGCCCCGGCGCGAAGAAGATGCGGGTGGCCGGCCCCATGCCGCGGATGATGACGTTGCGCTTGGTGTTGTCGAGGCGGAGTCCCGCCGTCACGTTGTAGAAGCCGCGCCCGATACAGACCACGCCGCCGCGGTTGCCGAGCGAGTCGATGGCCTGCTGGATGTCCGTGAACTGGCCGTGGCTGTCCACGCCGTCGCCGACGGTCACGGTGCAGCAGTCGCACTCGCCCACGGGCGGCCAATGCACGCGGCAGTCGGTAAACGTGGTGTTCTGGATGTCGGCGCCCCAGTTGATAAACCCGAGGCGGCAGAAGTGGTGGAGGATGCCGCGGGGCGGGGCGCCCTGGAGCTCTTCGACCGAGCCGTCGATGGTGCGCGCGGCGAAGACCCAGTAGTCACCGACCTTGAAGTTGCCGCCCGCGGGGTCGAGGCTGAACTCGACGCGGATTCCGTCCTCGATCTCGATGGGCCCGGCCGTCACTTCGAGCAGCCCGTTGGCGTCCACGTTCTGCGTCTGGTCCCAGCGGAGCACGCGCGTGTGCCGGGCGGGGTTGGTCGCGTCGAAGTTCAGTCCCGCCGGGATGGCCGGGGCGAAGGTGAGGATGCGGTTGGCCTCGTCAATGACCGTGATCTGGGCCATGTGGCCGGGCAGCCCCTCGAACTCGCGGAAGTCGTCGGTGACTTCGATCCAGTCGCCGGGGTCGAAGCGCAGGACCTGGTCGCGCCCGATCAGTTGCACGGTCACCTGCGTCGCCGCGGGGATGGCAGTGACGGAGGAGGCGACGGCCGCGTTGTTCCGCGACCACTTGAACCTGGCGGGCGCGCCGCCGCCTATCGGGCCGGTGGAATGAATCTCGACGCGGTAGAGCCTGTTCTCCAGGCCGCGGAAACCCCCGGCCGGAGAGATGATGCAGGGGTCGTCCGACGCCGGGGGCGCGACGGCCGAGGTCGTCAGCCTTCCCGCCGACGGGGCGACGAGCTGATCCCAGGCGGCGATGTCGTCGCCGCAGCCGTGCTCGCCCACGTCCTGCAACGCGCGTACCTGCCACACCGACTGGACGCGCGTCGTCGTGTCGGGCCCGCCCAGCGCGATCTCGCGGATGGACGAATCCTCCAGAACGGTGACCTCGCGCTGCCAGACGTCTATGTAGATCAGGTCGGACGTGCCCGGGGCCGCGGCCAGCGGCGGCGGCAAGGGGGCGGGTAAGTAGGGCTGGTCGGCGTAGGGGACGCGGAGTGTGCCGCGCAGCTCGCCCAAGTCGGCCTGATATTCGAGCGGGGCCCGCCCGTGGTTCTCCACCTGTATCCCGTCAACGTACATCCGGCCGATGCCGATGTCGAAGGCGCCCATCGCGGTCGGCGTGATGAAGAACGCGTCGGGCGTGGTGTTGGGGACGACGCAGTGGTCGATGATGTCAATCGTCTCCGAGCGCCAGCGGCGGTCGATGATCTCGATCAGCTCGTTGAAATCGGCGTCGAGGTCAACCCGCCCCTGCTGCTTGAGGACACCTGAGTAGTCCCGCCGCGGCTTAAAAGTGAATCTCGTATAGTCCCCGGCCATGAGCGCCTCCTAGTTCAAGTGACGTAGATGACTCCCGGATCCAGGCCGAAAGGCAGGTACTCTTCCAGGCGAATCCGCAGGTTCGTCTCCCGTTGCGGCTGCTTGAGATGGCAGAAAACGCCCATTTCCGAGCCGTCCCCGGCGCCGGTACGAATCTCCACGGGGCAGTGGAGGTGGAGCTGCGCGTAGCCCGGGTCGCCGTAGTGGACGGAAGTAAATGACGGGACGACCCGCGCGCGAACCTGGGCGATGAGCGCGGCCCGCTGCGCGGGGGTGAGCGGGCCGGCCTTCTCCGCCCGCTCGACCTGCGCGGCGGTCTCCAGGTCGGGCTGGCACCGGTGGCGCCGCGGCGTGACCGACTGCTGGCTCACGAAGCTGAACCGCACGCAGCCCTCCTGGCTCTGATCCGTGAACACGCGATCCGTGAAGATGACCTCGCTCGCCAGCGGGAGCCTGCGGAAGAAAGAGCGCCCCAGGATCGTCACGCGCTCCAGAGTGGCCGGCGGGGCCGGCTGGTCGTCGGTGTCCGTGGCGGCGACGGCCGCCCCGCCCAGCCCGTCCACGATGGAGTCGAGGAGCACCAGGCCGTCGGCGTGCTCGGGGAGCCTCAGCGGCCCGGTGATGCTGAAGGCGGCCCGGAGGCGGAAGCCCGCGTTGACCCGGGCGCCGCCGCCGTCCACGCCGTCTACGACGACGCTGGGCAGGGTCGTGTCGGGCACGCCGTTCTCCCGGAGCGCGCGGCCGGGGACGAGGGTGGTGTGGAGCAGGCGCAGGCTCCGGGTCTCGCCGGTGACGTGCAGGCCGCCTTCGAAGAGGAGTCCGCTGAGGGTGAGCTGCGAACCCGGGTGGTCGCCAGTCAGCCGCAGCTCGCCGCCGGCGGGGCGGACGTGCGGGCGCTGGAGGTCGCCCGCCTGAATCACCAGAAACCTGCCGTCCGCAAGCTCCAGCGGCGAGCTGAGCCCGTAGGTGCGATTGTCGAGGATCGTGATGACGGCGTTGGGCCGGCCCCGCGCGACCCAGTCGTTGACGGCGTCGTCCAGCGTCTGAAAGTTCGGGGCGGGGCCGCCCTCGAGGACGGCGAGGCGCACGGCGGGCACGTCGTCGGCGACCAGCCATTTCGCCCGCGGGTACGGCCCCCCGCCGAGGTCGGCGCTGAAGCCGTAGTGGTAGTGCACGTCAACGCCCTGCGCCGGGACGACACCGACGCCGAAGGCGATGCGGCCGCGGCGCACGTCAACGCCCACGATGTTGCCCGCCGGCTGCGAAAAGGTCTCCAGGTCGCGACACCGAATCTGCGCGAGAGGCACCTCGACGCCGTCGCGGATGATCGTCAGGCTGTCGTTGGAGGTGAGGCCGTAGAACTCGTCCGGGTCTTTGAAGAAGGCGGCCGGGCGGATCGGACCCGGGACGTGGAACTCCGTCGCGAGGCCCGCCTCGTCTCCCTCCCGCCGGAGGCGCGAAAAGAGCGGGGCGCGGTTGCCGAGGGGGCTGAAATGAAACTGCCACGGCAGAGCGCCGGGGCGCGCGACGACCCTTTCGACCCGGTAGTCCCGGAGCCGCCACAGGAAGAAGCCGATGTGGCGGATGTTGTACCAGCCCTCGTCCTGACGCGGGAAGCGCACGTCCACCGTGTGACTCATGAAGTCGAACGGGCCGTCGAGGCGGTCAACAGCCTCCGGGCTGCGCAAGTCCGGGCAGCCGGTGCTGTGCATGCGCAGGTGGTTGAGGTTCTGATTCCAGATGAGCAGCTCGAAGAACTCGACGGCGTGAGCGGCCCAGCCCGTCACGTCGCGGGCCAGCTCTTCGAGCATCGGGAGCGTGCCCTTCCGGCGGCGGTAGTAGATCGTCCGGGCGACGTCGGCGCGCGTGCGGATGGCGTCGGCGGGCCGCAGGTCGGGGCCGGCGAGGTCGGGGAACAGCTCGCGGGCCGTGTCCGGGGCCTTCAGGTTCTGCGCGTCGTTCAGCAGGTTGTTGCTGACCAGATCGCCGATGTAGGGGATGGCCCAGCGCTCGCACGTCTCGATAAAGAAGTTATCCCAGAGGAGCCGGATGTCGGAGTGGACGATGTCCGCCTGCTCGGCGACGAGGCGCAGGAGGTCGCGTAGGGGGAAGCCTTCCCGCTCGTCGCGCTCGCGGTAGACGACGGGCATCAGATTGTAGAGCCGATCCTGATCGCCAATGCCGTTGCTCATAAACACCTGCTAGTCCGGCAACCCCCCGGACGGGTTGATCTGGATGTCCGCCGGCGCCTCGACCACCGCAAGTTCGGCCGGCAGGGCCGGCGGCGGCGGACTCGGGTTCGGTCGGGCGGAGAAGATGCGCAGCATGCGCTGCACAGGAGCCGCGGTGGCGCCGCGCGCGGCGAGGGAGCCGGCGGACTGATCCTTGAAGTGGAACAGGTCTACATCAACAAAGCTCACGCCCTCCACCCCCTGGAGAACGGCGTAGACTTCGCTGAGGGCGAGCGGCTGCCCGAAACGCAGGGCGTCGAAGGAGAGCGCGCCGAGGAGCGCCGCCCGCGCCGCCGCCGCGACCTGGCTGGCGACGCGGGCGGCCTCCACGTAGACGGTCGCCGTCGTGACGACGGGCACCCGGACGTAGTTGTCGAGCAGCAGTGCGTGGTTGGGGTCGCGCTGCGTGTTGAGGCTGGCGTGAATGCGTTCGAGGTCGCCGGGGGTGAACAACTGCCCCGCCTGCGCCGCGATTGTCAGGTGGACTGTCCGGGCCTCGCCGTCCCACACGAAGGTCGCCAGCGCCTTAGCCACTTCGCCGGAGGAGCGGACGAGGTCTTCGAAGTCGCGCAGGGAGACGGCACGGCCGAAGGTGCGGACGGTGCTCGGCGCGTTCTCGCGGGCCTGCTCGATTGATTCCGGGTCGGCCCCGCCCGTGGCCGTGGAGGGGTTGGTGATGGACTTCAGGCCGACGGGCAGGTCGAGCGGCGCCCTGAGAGACCCCGCGGCGACGCGCCCCGCCAGCCCGGAACCGACGCGGTAGTTCGCCACGACGTTGCCGCGCCCGGAGGGGAGCCTGGCCCCGGAGCGCCCGTCGCCGAAGCCGACCGTCACGGTCGCGTCGTCGGCCAGCCGGGTCGTGTAGACCTCTTCGGCGGGCCCCCGGCCGAAGAGGCTGGGCACTTCCGTCCACAAGACCTCGTTGACCAGCACCTGTAGCGTTGACTCGGTGCCGCCCGGGCCGGCGCTGGCCACGTACGTCAGCGGATCTTTCTGTAGCTCGAAGGTCTGGAACGCGGCGGAGGCGTCGCCGTCGCCCAGCACCTCGTCTGTCACCTTCTCGCCGTGGCTCGCGAGCGCGGCGTTGCCGAGCAGCACCGCGCCGACCGCGCCGAGTTCGAAAGGGGCCTCGGGTTCCAGCGTAATGGCGAGGTAATCCTGAATCGAGGAACCGCCAGTCCCGGGCACGATGAGGAGCCGTGTGCCGGCGACCAACACCTCCGCGAAGGCGAAGGCCGGCGACGGGTCGGCCCCAATGAGCGCCGTCTGCAACAGAGACCGCGCGCCGCCCAAGCTGCCCGGCGGCGCGCCGAGCGCCACCCGGCGTGGCCCGACCGGGCCGAACGTGACCGAGAGTTCGCGCAGGGGGCTGGTGAGGCCGGGCCCCGCCGTGAGGTCGCCCGAGAGCAGCGCGTCCACGCGGGTCGCGCCCGGCGCGACCAGCCCGAGCTCGCCGGCCGTCGTCGCGTCGGCCGGAGTTGAGTCGAAGGCGATCGGCAGCCCGTCCACGCCAGGAAAAATCAGCAGCCTATTCCCGGACGCCGCGAAGACGCGGCACTGCGCGAATTCCGGCGCCGACGGGACCGACGCTGTGAGACCGGCCTGGAGCTGCGTGGCGGCGGCGCCGACGCTGCCGGGGTTGGCGCTCAGCCTGATCGTCCTCGGCGGCAACTGCCCGATGGTGACGCTCAGCTCCCGCGCGGCGCTCGTGAGCGTGAGGGGGGCGGGAAGCTCGGAGGAGCGCAGGCCGACGAGCCGCCGGGAATCTTCCGGGATCAGGCGCAACTCAAGGGCCGTACTCAGATCGTCGGACGTTGTGCCGACGCTAACGTCCAGCCCGACGGCGGCCGCGCCGGTCACCTCGGCCGCCGTCGGCCCCTGCTCCGGCTCGTAGAGGATGACCCGCCGCCCGGCCTCGACGCTCCTCAGCGGCAGTATCAAGCCGGGCGTGAAGGCGTTGTTCTCGACCGTGCGGCCGACCTCCACGGTCTCTGCGTCAACGCGGCGCGCAGGGACGAAGGCGGTGGGGCCGCCCGACTTCCGCGGGTAGCGGTACCCCCAGAACCGGATGCGCGGGCCTTTGATCTCGTAGAGCACCGCGTTGCGCCGGTCGCCGACGGCGGGCAGGGAAGAGAGCGTGAGTCGTGTGACCGTGTCCTGGACGGGCGATGTCGTGGCGCCGGGGGCCAGGAAGGTCGCCTGCGCCTGGCTGACGGCCGTGACCGTCGCCAGGTGGTTCGAGCCCGGCTGGGAGACGAGCACGCGCGAGCCGACGCTGATGCCCTCGTACTTCGTATCGAGTTCGACGGTGTTGGCGCTCGGCGGCGTGTAGGAGTAATTGGAAAAGACGCGCATCCTCCAAATGAAGTCCCCGGAACCGGGCGGGGTCTCTACGGGCTCCATGTACTGCGCGGGGGCGTTGTACCCGAAGACGCGGAAGGTGCGGTTGAAGGCGTACAGGCTCGAACTCAAGTTCCAGTTCGCGTTCTGCAAGGGGACGGCCCAGAGCAGCGTGACGCGCTCCTCGTGCGCGCGCAGCTCGCGCACGGTGAGTTCTTCCAACGCGGCGAATGGCGGCGTGAACAAAAGCAGGCGGTCGCCCGGTGAGAGGGCCGCGGCGGCGGCGAGCCCCTCGGGGCCGGGGGCGAGGATGCCCGACGTGCTCCCCTTCGCGAGCGGGTTGAAGCCCTCGGGCGGCGGGAAGATTCTGAGGCTGTTCAGGCCGGCGACGGCCGAGATGGATTCCAGCGTCTCGTAGATTTGAGGCTGCTCCTCTTCGGCCGGGACGCTCTGCACGCGCAGCCCGACCGGAATCCGCAAAGATGCGCCCCTGTCCAGGGTGAAGGCCAGGACGGTGGCGGCCGCCACGCCGGGCCGCAGTTGATAGTCGAGGAGCCGGGCCATCCGCAGGAGCGAATCCCGCACGCGGGCCGTGCGGAGGAAGCCCTCGTTGGCGATGCGTTCCTGGTAGAAGGTCAGCACGTCGGCGACCGTGGCCCACATGTCGAGGAGTGTGACGGCGTAGTCGTCGTCGCGGCGCGTCCGGAGGGCGGACAGTGCCGGGGTGCCCGCGACGCGCTGGAGCATGGAGCGCCGGAAGCTGGAGTACGTCCCCACCCGGAAGACGACCGCCGGGAGGCCGGGCCGGTTGAAGGCCCTGACCGGCGTCCCGGGCGGGAGTTCGCAGCAGCCGCAAGTATCGAGCTTCATTTCCCACCCCCCGCCGTGATGCGCAGCACGCCGTTCTCCTGGAAGGCCGGGTCGTTGTCGAGTCGCGCGATCTCCCAGGGGCCGACCGGGAGGACGCCCGCCGCCAGCTCGCCGTTGTCGGTCTTGCCGAACCTGCGGAACAGGGTGATGAAGGCCGACTCCACGCCCGGCACGGCCTCAATCGCGGCGTACATCTCGCTGAGGTAGACCCCCTGCCCGAAGGTGAACCGGTCGGGATGAAAGAAGCCGCGGCTGCCGTCCGCGTTGACCCGGTTGCTGAGCGCCTGGCGAACCGCCTCGACCACGTCGCCGCGGAAGTAGCCCTGCCCCACGCACAGCTCGAAGGCGATCTCCAGCGGGACGTACTCCGCCGACCTGATCTCAAGGTCGTAGCCGGCCAGCTTGTACCGGGTGAGGAAGTTACGCACCAGCCTGGCGAGGCCAGGGGCCAGGCGCGTGCGGCCGCCCGGCTCCGTGATGAGGTCTTCGGGGTCGCGCGGGTCAACTCCGACGAAGACCGTGTACCAGCTCCCCGTCCAGCGGAAAGTGGCTACGGCGCCGGCCACCTCGGGGAGCTTTCTGGCGGCGGCCGTGTAGTCGGCCTCGACCACGGCCCGGAACTGCTCGGCGCGGAATTCGGCCGGGGCGAACTGGCGCACCTCTTCGATGGTCTCCGCGTCCGTCCCGTCCTGCGCGGGCAGGGGGTTGCGGATTCTCCGGATCAGGGGCCAGAGCGGGGCGACCGCGGGTTGAACGACGTGCGCGAGCGCCTCCGCCCCGACGTTGCCCTCGCGGCCGTTGCCGACCCGGTAGACGGCGGTGAACCTGTCGGCGCCGACGGGACGCCGGCCGTATTCGTCGTCGCCGAAGCGCAGCGTGGGGCGGCCGTCGTTCTCCACCTCCGCGGTGAAGTGTCGGGCCGCCTCGGGGCTGGCGAGCAGGTCGGGAACCGGCTTCCACAGTTGGTGCGGGCTGGCGGGGAAGTCGATCAGGAGCGCGACGGCGGGCTGCGCCTGGCGCACGCCGCAGGACAGGTCAGTCCGGGGCGTGACGAGCCGGGCGGTGGTCAGGTCGTAGTCAACTTTATCCGGCTGGCACTGCATCGTCAGCGGGCCGTTACGCAGCCGGAAGCGGAAGATGTTGTCCGCCGGGACGGGGCGCGCTGGCTCGAACGCTTCCTCGACGGTGCGGCCGTGGTCGGCCAGGACGATATTGCCGCGCGCGACCGAGAGGTTGAGCAGGGGGTCTCTGCCGGGGATGCGTGCCGAAAGGCAGAGCGGGAATCGCAGCGCATCGGCGCGCCGCCAGGTCACGCGCAGCAGCGGCAGCGGAGTGTCGCCGGTGCGGAAGCGCTGGAGCCCGCCGTCCGAAGTCAGCAGGTCACGGTAGGCCGGGTCGCCCGTGAGCTTCGGCTCGGCCGTCTCCAGCCGGACTACCTGCCGGTGCGCGGGGTCCGCGTCCTCCCTGACGCCCGTCTTCACCCCCAGCACCTCTTCGAGCAGGAGGTAGTCGCCCGCCGCCAGCGGGGGCAGCCGTGCCTGCCGCTCGCCCGCCCCCGTCAAGGGGCCGAGCGAGTAGAGGTATGCGATCCGAGACCCTTCGGGGAGGCAGCATTCGAGGTTGCCCCAGGTGTGCAGAAAGATTTCGTTATGGTCGGGGCTGACGGCGAGCGGGAAGGAGGTTTCGAAGACGCGCACCTGAGTCAGGGCGGGGTCGGAGTCGAAAGTCTCGGGCGGCACGTCGGCTTCCGGGATCACCCCGGCCGGCAGGGTGCTCCGCGAACGGAGCGGCGTCGTCACGCGGCTCAGGACTTTCGTCGCCAGCGGAACCGTGCCGCCGCTTCCGACCTCGAAGTGGACGAACGTCCACGCGTTGCGCCCGTCGTGCATGGGGTAATCGACGAGCCGCGCGTGCTTTTTGGCCGAGGGCCTCTGCCGGGCGGTGTCGAGGAACGCCTCGTTCGAGACGGCGTCCTGGAAGTAGCTCAGGTTGTCGCCTTCGAAGGCGAGCAGCTCCAGCAAGGCGATCCCCAAGTCAGAAGGGTTGCGTTCGAGCCAGCTCGGGTTAAGCTGAGGGATGAGGTCGAGGAGGAGCCGGCGGAAGCTAGCGTAGTCCTTGGCGAGGTAGTCGATGAGCGGCTCGGGCTGACTGTCCGGCGGGCAGACCTCCAACTGGCGGCAGTCGAAGTCCGTCGGGCACCCGGCCTTGAAGTTGACCGGCGCGACGGAGAACTGTACGTCGAGGGCGGGCAACTGGGGCTGGAAAGTCCCGTCCGGTTGCAGAGCCCAGCCGAGGGCGAGGAAGTAGGTTGAGAAATCGCCCTCCTCGCTGACGGCGATCTCCAGCCGGCCGCCGACCAGCGAGACCTGGAGCGGCCGGATGTTGACGACGCGCGTGCCGCCCTGGATGGTGACGAGGCCGAGATTCGCCGGCAGCGTGAGGCCGTAGGCGCCGTCGGGGTCAGAATGGGGCGGGTCGGGCAGCGGCTTGATGAAGGTCACGACGAGGACGCGTGGGTGGACGGCAAGAGGCCGGCGCTCGTACTCGACGAAGTCGATCCCGTTGAGGAACGGGTGCTCCACGATGTCGGCGCGCCGCTGGGCGTCCCGGCAGACCGGACCTGGCTCAACAACCGATGCCATAATGTGCCCCTCGACTCCTATACCGGCCCCGCGGGGGAGAACACGTCGCGGCGGAGGCCGCCGCCGGAGAGCTTGCGGTAGACGACCGCCACCCTCAACTCCGCTTCGACGGCCTCGACCTCCACCGACTGAACCTCGATCACGCCCTCCAGCCACCGCTGGAGGGCGCCCTGGACGAGAAACTGCGTCGCGGCGGCGAGGGCGTCGCTGTTGGGCATGAAGACGAGCTGCTTGACCCCGCACCCGAAGTCCGGGCGGTTGACGCGCTCGCCCGGGTTCGTGAACAGCACCTGGAAGATCATGTCGCGGATGTGGTCGTCCTCGTCGGTCTCGGCGGAGCGGCCGCGGCCGTCGATGTGAAACGGGAAATCCAGGAAGAGCGCCATGTCTAAGTCCTGACTTGAATGTCCGGGTTGGTCGTGATCGTGACTGTCCCCGTGTTGACCGTGATCTCCAGCGCGGCCTGCTTGCTCTTCAGGTGCCGGATCACGCCGTTGGCGATGGCGATGAAGAGCGCGCGGCGGTCGGCGACCAGCTTCGGCGGCGCCGAAGGCAGCGGCCCGAGCAGCTCCGCGAGCGCGTCCTCAATCTCCTTCGCCATGCTGTCGTCAAAATCCGCCAGCGTGCCGGCGTAGAGTTCTGTCGCCATCGCCCCCTCCTACCCGCATTTCACTCTCACCGAGAGCAGGCTCGGCGTGGCCGGCGGGAACGGCGCCACCGGCGGCGCGGGCGTCACCGGTAAGAGCCCGAGGGCTAACTCGCCCGGGTGGACGTGCGCGTTGAACATCGCCACGAGCTGGTTGAGGTAGGTCAGCAGGTTGTCCCCGAAGACCAGCGGGTGCGTCGCGTTCTGAACCAGTTCGATCTGCGGCGCCTCCACCACGACCTTCGTCGCGGCCTCCACCTTGATCTGGCCCTGCTGCACCTGAAACTTGATGAGGTTGTTGCCGCCGGAGTCGCTGAGGGTGATGGTCTTGCCGCCGTCGTCGAGCGAGAGCAGCAGCCCCGCCTCCGTGCGGATGATCTTCCGCGCGGGCGTCGAGGCCGAGCCGGTCTCGTCTCTGGGCAGCTGACCGGTGCCCCACCAGCACCCCGTCCAGATGGGCCGCGAGACGTCGCCCGACTCGAACTCGATCCACACGCCGGCGTCCGCGGCCGGCACGGTGTAGACGCCCACGCCGTCGCCCGAATACGGGGCGGCGGGCAAGGCCCAGCCCGTCTCAACGTCCTGGAGCACCTCGGCCACTCTGGCCTTGAGGCGCCCGAGGTTGAGCGGGTCCCGGTTGTCGGTGACCAGGCCGCGGTACTTGCCGAAGAAGCGCCTCGTCGCCTCGCCTTCGGGCGTGAGAGTGTCGAGCAAAGTGTCCACCATATTCCTTTCAAGCCGGCAGCGCGTCGCTGGCCACGAACGACTCCGTGCCCGACAGCCCGACCGCGTTCCGCCGGAGCGAGAAGCTCTGCCTGTACGAGTCGGGCGTCAGGACGTGACTGACGCGCTCCACGTAGTAAGTCCCGCTGAACTGCCGGCCGGCCCCGCGAACCAGGACGGGGCGTTTGGCGCGCAGCAGGCCGCCGTAGGCCACCGTGTTCAGTTCGCCCTCGGCGGTGATGGAGAGGGCGGACTGATCGGCCACCGCCTGCGCGTAGGTCTGCTGCTCGCCCGTGCGGACGAGCCCGGTCTGTGCCAGCAGCACGCGGCGCGGCCGCTGCGCCGCCAGCGCCGTCTCGCGCCCCAGCGCCTCCAGCCTGGAGCTGTTGACCTGCGCCTGCTGGGCCTCGCGGCTCTCCACGTCGAGGTTGGCGGCCTGCGCCGTGGACGGCCGCAGCATGTCGAACCGGGCGTTGAAGCTGTTGACGTTCGTCGCGTCCCGCATGTTGACCGAGAGCACGCCCTGCGGGGGGAGTTCCAGGCGCGGGGCGTGGAAGTGGCCCTCGACGACCCCCGTGAGTCCGTCGGTCTCGACGTAGACCTCGAAGCCGTTCCGCCGCGCCAGTTGTTGCAGGAACTGTATGTCGGTGCCGCGCTGGATCAGCGTCTGGTCGTTCTCCTGGCGCCGCCAGCGGGTGGCATCGACGACGGGCCTGAACCTGTAGGCTGGCGACGAGAAGACCGCGTCGGCCACGTCGCTGTCCGACATGTTGGGCCAGGGCTTGACCTTCTCTTCGAGGTTCATCAGGACGGTCGGGTCCATGGCGACGACGTTCAGGACGGACGCGCCCGGCTGGTTGGCGAAGGTCGCGCTGGTCTCGATGACGTAGGCGTTGATGAGCGTCTCGGCGCGGCCGCTGCCGACGGCGACGGCGACGCGGACGTTCGTCAGCCGCGCGAAGATGTCGTCGTCCACGAACGACCAGCCCGCGCAGCCGTCGCCGACGCCGATGACGACCCGCAGGCGGAGCATGTCGGCCATGTTGGCGTGATCCTCCACCTCGATCTGCCGGATGGCCTGGAGCAGATCGGGGCCGGCGGGCGCGCCGCCGATCCTCAACGTGTAGGTGACGGCCGGCACTCGCTTACGCCTCCGAGGGTGGGATTTTGACGACGCGCCCCGGCTCCGCCACCAGGTCGGGGGGCCAGAGGGCGAAGTTCGCGTCGCAGATGCGCCAGAACAGTTCCGGGTCCTGGTAGACGCGCTGGGCGACGTGGTCGAGGCGCTCGCCCTGGCTGACGGCGACGCCGAACTGCGCCGGCGTGTCGGGGATGTAGCGCACGCGCTTGAAGCGCACCACGCGGCCCCCGGCGTCGGTGATGCCGTCGGTCGCGACATCCTCGTAGCGGCTGCCCTTGAAGAACATGAACCCTCCTTAGAGCGGGATGAGCCCGCGGATGGCGCCCGCCGCTTCGCCCGGCTTGACCAGGCGGGCGAGCACCTCTTTCTGGGTCTGGTAAGCGAGGTAGGCGCCGAAGCCGATGGTGTCATCCTTCAACTCCATGTAGGTCAGGACGCGCATCCCGAGATCGACCTTGGCTTGGACGGGGTTGAGCGAGGGGTCGAAGGCTTCCTCCGTAATCGAGAAGTCGGTGAGGCGCACGGGGACGGCGCGCGACCTCCCCCAGACGAGGAGGGTCAGCGGCAGATCGGCCGGGCAAATCTGTGCGCTGCCGGCCTGCGCCAAACCGCGGTTGAGGAGGACTTGCGTGCTCGGCGGGTAGAGCAGCAGTTCGAGCGCCGCCAGCGCCGGGTGCAAGCCGTTGGCGACGACCTCGGGGTTCTGCTCGGGCCGTTCGAGCTGGTCGGCGGCGTCGAGCACGACCGAGAGGTTGATGGTCTCGACGGGCGGGCCGAGCACGCGGAAGGCGTCTTCGCGGGCGGCCCCGACGCTGCCGGAGTCGGGCGGGGCCGCGCGGTGGGCCAGCGAGCGCCGCAACTGCTCGGGGTTGTACTGGAAGACGATGACGCTCGGCGGCGGGCCGGGCTTCTGCGAAGGGAAGACGACCATCGCCCCCTTCAACAGCTTCGGGCTCCGCGGGAATTCAGAAGGCATAGGCCGTTTCCTCTCGGGCGGCCGGGACGGTTCCCAAAATTGCCCCGGCCGCCGACGCTGCCAACACCGCACCCATTGAAGACCGCCCCACCGTCACGCCGAGAAAGTTCCCGCGGCGCGCGAATTCAGGAGAGTACAAGGGGAAGATTGAATACACCCGTCTGAGTATCCGGAACGCCACTGACGCGTCCCAGGACGAGCTTCCTGACCTCCGGAAAGATGTCCTTCGCCAGCTCCAGGAGTGCGGGCGCGGGCGCCGTGGTGCCCCCGCCGGGCAGCACGCGGATACTTGCTCGCGTCAGGAAGAGGTCGTCGATAATCACACGCCCCGTCGCCAAGTCGATTTTGACGATCACCCTGAGCGGGCCGGTGAGGCCGCGGGCCTGCCGCGGGCCCGCGGCGATGTTGGTCACCGCCCGCAGGTACGAGAGCACGTCGAGCCCGCCGGCCCCCGTCCTCGCGAGCGGCGGGTCGGCGGCGGTGAACTCGGCCATCAGCGGCAGGTTGGCCCCGGGCGCGAAGAAGTCGGCGGGCGTCGCCCCGCGGAATTGCACGGAGTCCTGATCGCCGGCGGGGGCATTGGCGGAGCTGACCGACCAACTGCCTCTACCGCCGAGACCGGTCTGGCTCCTCAGGATGAAATCGGCGTCGATGCGAAACGTGATTCGCTGGCCGGTGATGAACTCGCTCGAGAAGCGTGAGACGGGCGCCGGCGGAGTGTTTCGCCTGGCGACCAGCCAGGTCGTGAAGAGCAACTGCCGGTGAGCCTTGTCCGGGGGGTTGAAGATTTCGGGCCTCAGCGATAAGTCGGGCCGGTCCTCGGCCAGAGGCACCGAGGGGCCTCCCGGCGGCCTCGGGAAACTCCTCCTGGCGACGAAACTGCTCCGCGAAAGGTCAATGAACCTACTCGGGACACGGAAGTTCGGGAAGTCTTCCATCCGCACGGTGAACGTCCCCGGCTGCGCCGTCACGCGCGAGTTGCTGTCGAACCAGGGCGGGTCGTGCATCGCGTTGGTGCTGCGCGGGCCGTCTCGCAGCGGGAGGGGGAAATTAGCCCGCAGCCGGCTCCCGTTGACAAACGTGATGACCTGATCTTCCTCCATGACCGTCTGGACGAAGCCGACATCGAACCTCCGAATCTCTGCCGGGTCGCCGGCGGCGGTGACTTGCCCGCTCGCCCGAATCCCGTCGTTCGGGTCCATGTCCACGAAGGGTCCCTGATTGACCTGTGTGAGCGTCCCGCTGTTCGCCGCGACGTTGATGCTGCCGGTGAAGGTGGTGGCCGCGGCCGGGCCGCCGACGTGCCGCTGTGGGTTGAGCGCGCCGGCCAGCGCCGCGTCGGCACAGGGCGGCTGCAATCCGGACTTCGGGTCGCCCGGACTCGGCACCAGAAACGTAGTTCTCTGGCCGGGTATGCCGAGGTCCATCCGGCACGGCCCGAAGCCTCCGAGCGACAGCATGTGCATCGCGCCTTGATGTTGCTCGTCGAAGTTCGGGATGTGCGGCCGCGCGAAATGATGAAAGGCGAGGTCCGCGATCCTATTCATCGCGCACTCGATGGCGTTGGACGTGAGCGGGATGTCGGAAGACAGGCGAATGACATGCTGACCGACCAGGCCGATTGTCCCTTCATCGAAGGGTATCTGCCGATTGGTGATGTCGGTGGTGAAGTCCTCTCCCTCGACCTGAATCGTGGTGCGGCGCACGATGTCGGCCAGCGAGTGGAACCGGCCGCACGTCCAGCGCGCGACGTAGGCGTCGGCGCCGAGGAGGTATTCGCCGCGCTCCAGGCGGGCCTTGGCGATGTTGGCGATCTGCCGGAGCGTGGCCGGTTGCGGCAGCACGTCGGTCTGCCCCGCGGGCGCTTCGGCGTGCAGGACCACGACGCGGTTGCGGGCGCGGCTCGCTTCGGACGTCCCGGCGTCGAAGCGGTCGGTGGGTCCCATCGCCGCGATTTCGATCCGTTCTTCGCGGACGCCGGCGTTGACCAACTCGCGGGCGACGCGCTTGGCGCGGTGACACGAGAGGTTCTCGTTGTAAGTCACAGCTTGTTGCGGCGTGCCCGGCCCTTCGAGACTCGCCCAGGCTTGCACCTGGAACCGCGCGAGCGACCTCTGTTGCCGTGCGAAGGTACTGATGGCCGTGCGGTGCGCGGGGTCTTTGAAGACGTCCGAGTCCCGGCAGAATTCGAACGTGGGGCCGTCCACGATCTCGTCGCTGCCTTCGCACGGCGGCTGAGGCAGAAGGTTGCCGATGTTGGTCCCGCCGGACGGGCAACGTGGTTCGGGCTGCCGGAGGATGGGCGTGGTGGGGGTCGGGGCCGGGGCGTTCGGCGGCGCCGCGCCGGGGCCCTGGCGCTGAGTGGAGACACGGGGGAGGTCTTCGATCTCCTGCCTTTGTATCTGAAGCGGGGCGCCCTGCCGTTGCTGGATAAAATGGGTCAGCTCGTGCGCGATCAGCCGCTGGCCCTCGGCGCTCGAAGGTGAATACCGACCGGCGCCGAACACGATGTCGCGTCCCACGGTGTACGCCACGGCATTGAGCGAGCGGGCCGACGCGTCCGCCGCGGCGCCGGTGTGGACGCGGACTTGGTTGAAGTCGTGCCCGAACCGCTGCTCGAAGTTGGAGCGCAAGGGCTCCGCCAGAGGGTGACCCGCGGCCTGCGCCCCCAGGACTTGCGGCGGCGGCGCCGCCGCGGTCGCCTCCGCAGGGCCCGCAGAATTTGCCTTCAACTGCACGTGCGCCTCTTCCTCTTCACACTCGGCGCACTTCCGCTGGACGCGCCGGCCCGCGTCGAGTTCGCGGAGCGACCCGCACTTGCCGCAAGCGCGCTGAATGAGCGGCGGTGCGTTCAGCGCCGCCGTCGCGCCGCCGCCGCGCATGACGGCATCGGCGACGCGGTCGGCCTCCTGCTCGAAGCTGTCGCCGGGGCGGTTGACCGCCAGCTTCGCCATCACCGCGTGAGAGGTGAGTAGGTTTTGCAAAGCCTGGTTCCCGTTTGCCTGACGCCTTGCGCCCGTCGCGCGCGTCGGGCGCGTGGGGCAAGCGCGGGAGCCCTGCTCCAGCGTGTGCGGAGTATTCCGTGTGGTCAGGCTCCGGCTAAGCACCCTCGCCTCCTCCCCGGACGGAACGCGTCACCGTCTCGGCAACTTCGGCAGCCACCCTCGCCTCGCCATCGGGGACGCCCAGCGCCCCCGCCAGACCCGCGCCCGCCAAGGCCCGCCGCACCTCCGCCTCGACGAGCGCGGCCAGCCGTTCGGGGCGCCGCCGGCTCACGTCCGTCAGCACCAGCCTCTCGATGTCGATGATGTGGGCTTCCTCGCTCATGTTTTCATCTGGGCGTAGTGCGCCCCGAACTCGGCCTCGGTGAGCAGCTTGTCGATCTTGGCGTACTCGCGGCGCGCGGCGTGCAGCACATGGCTCATCTGGATGCTGGTGCCCTCGCCGGCGGCGAGGAAGGCCGCGTTGAGGGCGATGTTGCGGATGCTGCCGCCCGTAATCTCCAGGCGTGAGAGCGCGTCCAGGTCGAGCGGCGCGAGCGGCGCCTCCGGCGGGAAGACCTTCGCCCAGATGAGGCGGCGGTGCGCACAGTCCGGGAACGGGAACTCGACCAGGAAGCGCAAGCGGCGCAGGAACGCGCGGTCGAGCGCCGAGCGCCGGTTGGTGCAGAGGATGGCGAGCCCGCGGTAATCCTCCATCCGCTGGAGCAGGTAGTTGACCTCGATGTTGGCGTAACGGTCGTGGCTGTCTTTGACCTCGCTGCGCTTGCCGAAGAGCGCGTCGGCCTCGTCGAAGAAGAGGATGGCGCCGGACTGCTCCGCCCCGTCGAACACGTTGCGCAGGTTCTTCTCGGTCTCGCCGATGTATTTGCTGACGACACCAGCCAGGTCGATGCGGTACAAGTCCAGCCGCAGGTGGTTGGCGAGGACTTCGGCGGCCATCGTTTTCCCCGTCCCGCTGGGGCCGGTGAACAACGCGTTGATGCCGCGCCCGCGGGGCAGGCGCGCGCCGAACTTCCACTCTTCGTAGACCTGCGGGCGTGACGCCACCTGCTCCGCGATCTCGCGCAGTTGCGCCATCGTGTCGCCGGGCAGGACGATGTCGTCCCACGTGTAGCAAGGGTGCAGGTGCTGCGCGAGAGTGCCCAGCTTCCAACCCATCTGCTCGCGGCAGGACTGCCATAAATCATCCGCTTGGAGGATGAAATCTCCGGGGCGAGAGCGGGCCTTGGCCGCCGCGGAAGCCACCGCCTGCGGGATGGCGGCCGGGCCGAGGTCGAACTGCTGCACCATCGCCTTGATCTGCCCCTCGGCCGAGTCCGCGAGCCCTCCGAGCGCCTGCGTCCAGACCTCGCGTTGCGCGTCCGCGTCTAACTTGGGAACCGCGACCTGGAGGACCTGGCGTTGAAACTGCCAGCGTTCGCGCGCGCCCACGAACAGGACGCCGTCGTAGTGCTCGACCCACTCCCGGGCGGCGGCGGTCAGGAGGCGGTCGGCCGGGTCCACTTCCGCGAGGTCGAGGTAGAGTGCGAGCTGCGAGAGCACGGCTTCGCGCTCCAGGAGATGAAGCAGTCGATGACGCTCCTCGTCCCGTAGCGGCAGGCGCCCGGCGTCCAGCGCGTAAAGCCGCAACCCTGCCAGCGCCGCGAACCCCGTCGCGACGGCCCGCTTGCCGACGCCCGCCGGCCCCGTCAGGTGAAAAGGCGGCCACGCCTCGCCGGCGGCCGACGTTGCCCATTGGGCGAGTCGCTCGACCAGCGCGCGGTGCGCGCCGACCACGGGGGCGGGTGCGACGGCGGAGAGCAGATGCTCCACGCCATCGTCGAGGTGGTTGATGCCGCGCACGTAGTTGGCAACCCGCTCCACGAGCCGGAGCGCCTGGCCGGGACTCCCACCTCCGGCCCCGTCCTCGAAGGGCGTGAGCAGCCGCGAGCCCCGCAGAGGGGCCGTCCGCGTCAACGCCAGGCGGCCCGCGTTGCGCTCCTCGCGGCTCTGACCCAAAAGAAGGCTCTGGGCGAGGTGAGGGGTCACGTGGCGCGCGTGCACGTCATCCTGGACGTAGGCGCAGAGCGTGGCGAAGTCCGGGTTCTCTTCGACGGCGAAGCACAACAGGACGACATCACGCTCGAAAGGCGTGAGCCCGAACAAACGGACCAGCGCCTCCAGGGATGGTATCCCGCCCTCTTCGTTGAGGCCCTGACGGCGCGCTGAGAGATCGGCTTCGACTTCGCCCAGGGCCCGCGTGATGGCGGACGATTCCGCGTCCTCCGCGTAGAACCGGCTCTCCTCGGCTTCGTCGGCTCCGCACAGCAGGCGGTCGGCGTGGGCGTCGCTGATGACCAAGCCGTGGCTGCTCCCGAGTGGGTCCTGCCCCCAGGTCTGTCTCAGCCAACGCACCTTGCGGTGCAACAGGAGGCGGAGACGCAGCAGCTCGGTCTGGAGGTAAGCCCGGTTCGCCTCCTCCCAAGTCCCCTCGGTCACGCTCTCGATCACTTGCGCCATAAACGACTCACGTCACCTGGAACGTCACGCTCTCCATGCTCTGGACGCCGTTGACCATCGCGCGAACCGGATACACCCCGGCCGGCGTGGGCGGCGTCGTCTGAGTTAAAGCGGCCAGCGGCACCTGGACGGAGGTGTCCGACTGTGCCGCGCCGCCGGGGCCGGGGTCTTGCACCGGAATCGAAACGTCTCCGACGAGAATCGCGCTCTTCGCGGGAGCCCGGAAAAGGCGGCGACCCGTCACGGTCAGCGTCGCCGCCGCCAGCCCTGCGGCGGCGACGCTGGGCGGGTTGACGCCGGAGACCTCGGGCGCCAGCAGGAAGACGCCCTGGTTGGAGTTTTGCCGCCGCTCGTCCAGTTGCAAAACCCCGCGGTCTAACCCGCCCTGGACGACCTCGGTTTGGCGCAGCGTCTGCACCTCGACGGTCTGCACGCCGGGCCTGAGCCGCTCCTCCACCGGAATCGGGCGGGGCAGGGGGTGGTCGTCGTCGGGCGGGTAGGTGTCGTCGGGCACGACCAGCCGTATCTCGCCGTCTGAAAAAGGGTGCACGCCGATAGGCTCCAGGCGGCCGAGCCTGACCCAGGTGCGGGCTGCGCGAAAGTTCTCCCCCTCGATGACCAGCTCTTGCTGTACGTGGGCGCGGATGTCGCCGATCACCTCCCCGGGCAGGACGGGCCTCCGGTAGACGTTCGCGACCTGCGGCCGCCTGGAGACCGACAGGTGGATGCGGCGGGTGAGGACGGGCGCGGCGAGGGTCTGGAGCCTGCGACTTTCGATCTGGACGACGCTCACCACGTACGCAGCCGACAGCCGGAACGGGCGCGTCAGGGCCGTCCAAACTTTGGAGATGTCTTCCAGGCTGAGCGGTTCGAGTAGGACTTTGACCTGTTCGAACTCGCCGCGCAGACTGGCATGGAGGATTTGAGTCGGCGGGGAGTTGATCGTCAACAACCGCTCGGTTATCACCGGGTGGTCGTGCAGCACGCGCATGGCGCTGCCGAGCAGGAAGTGCGCCCGCGTCTCGTTGACCAAGCCGTTGTCGTCCGTCGCGCCGTAGGCGGTCAAAAGGTAGTGCAGCATCAGGCTCAGCGGCGGGTGGCCGTACTCGCCGGGGTGGCCCTGGCCGGGGATCATCTGATTCTTGAGGGCGCCGTTCTCCGCGGCCCTGTAGAGGAACAGGTTGATGCGTGTCGGCTCCGCCGGCTGTGAGTCGTCTTCCGGCTGGGGCGTGCTGACCGTCACCTGGAGATCGACGCGGGACATGCCGGTCGGCAGTTCCATGCGATCCCGCAGCAGGGCCTGAAGCGTGGCGCTGGCCCCACCGATGGCCAGAAAATTACTCATCACTCAACTCCGGTACCTGCGCACCCGGTAATATTCCGCGAACCCGAGCGAGGGGCTCTCGCTCTGCACGGCCGGTGTCGCCGCCTGGGGCTTACTCTCGCGGACTTCTATCCGGCCGATTCGCACGTGAACCGGCGGCTGGGCCGGCGGGGGCAGCCGGGTCGCCGTCGGGAACTGAAGTCGGGCCGTGGCTTCGGACAACGCGGGGCGGATTACCGGCTCGCGCGCGTCCGCGGAATTCATCCCTAACCCTTCGCCCGATTCCGCCGACGCCCTGACCCGTCCCTCACGCTGCACGCGGGCGGCGCCGGGCGGGGTGCGGCCCGCCGAGTCAGCGGGGGCCGCGTCGTGCTCGGCGTGTTCCGGCAGGACTCCGGCGTTGGCTTCCACGGCGCCGGCGGTAACCTCGCCGTCCGAACCGGGCTGAAAATGAGTCCGCCTCTCGCGCGCAGGCGTGGTGGCGGGGGGGAGCGGCTCGACCGAAACGGGCCGCGCGGTGCGCGCGTGCTGAGTCGCCGTCCGCTGTAATGCCGGCTGAGGGTGCGATAAAGGAGTGTTAAGTGCGGCGCCCGGCTCAGGGGAAAAAGGTCGGCCGGGCTCGTGTGCCTCCGGGGCCGGGGGGCGCCGGGTGTCAGGAGTCGGCAGCGGCTCCTGCGCCGCCGACGGCACGGGAGTCTCCTGCGCAGTCCCCTCCTGAAGCGCCTGTGTGGCCCCGCCGATGTTTCCTGCAAAAGGCGCGGGCCGGGGCGCGCTGAGCGCAGGCGTCGGCAGCCCCGCACCACGGCGCGCCAGATTCAGGAGAAAGCTGCTCATTATGAAGCCCCCCGCGTTAGCTCGTCCTCCAGGAGTTGTAAGAATCGGCGGCGCTGACCCAGACCCATGCGGAGAATCTCCCTGGCGCTCCAGTGATAGTGGTAGGCCAGCGAATGCACCTCCTGGTAGAGGCGACGGGTTTCCGCCTTCAACTCCCGGATTAAGTAGTCGGCCGCGTCAAAGATGACGCTGAAAGAGCAGCCGCAGACCGCGCACGTGACGAGCAGAGTGATCTCGGCCTGGGCATCCAGCTCGGACATGCGCGCCGCCAACTGGTCGCGGAGCCCCGCCGGCAGCTCGTCCGCCGCGCCGCCTTCGGGGGACACGGATCGCACGCAGCGCCGCAGCAGCAAGTCGGCGGCGGCCGCCGCGTCGGAGCGCGCCAGGGGAGCCACGGCCTCCTGATCCGCCCCGGTCGGCAGCCGGAAGCGCACGACGACCTCTACGCCGTCTTCCCGCCGGAAGCTCAACTCGTGTTCCGGCTGCGCCGCCCCGTCGGCCCGAATCAGGAGGTCGGCGACCTCCACCTCCAGCTCCAGCTTCTCCCGGCACTCCGACGGGCAGGAGATGAGACATTCGAGGCGTTCCCCGGAGGTCAGGCGCCGCAGGTGCAGCAGAAGTGCTTCCCGGTCGCCGACGGAGAGCGAACGGATGACCTGCCGCGTGGGCTTACCCGGCCCCAGCCTCGTGACGCACCGCGACAGCGCCTCTGTGACCCATGCGGCGGGAGGCAGCCCGCGGCACTCCTCCGTCAGGAAGACCTGGTCTGCGCCGGTCACCTCGCGCAGTTGTGCTTCGCGCCAGTGGGCGCCGTCCGCCCAGTAGCCTCCGGGCAAAGTGGTGACGACCCGGTTTGTCATGCGCTTACGCCGGTTCCGTGAAGGTGGGTTCGCTCGGCTCCGGCACGTCCACGTCGCGCTCCCATCCTTCGTTTTCGAGCTTGAGGGTCTGGATGGCGATGGCGTTGGCGTTCGCATCCAGGTCGGGTAAGGATTGATACTCCGAGACCCAGCAGCGGAAGAGGTTGTAGGCAAGAACCTTCTGGCCGGCTTCGTTGTAGACCTCGATGCTGATGTCCTTTCGGAAGTCCTTCAGGGAGACCTCCTGGCCGAGACCGGCACCGAAGTTCCAGACCTTGTTGGCCCAGCGCTCGAACTCCAGGTCGTGCGTGACGCCGCGTTCGAGAGTCACGGCCTCGTACTTCGTCCGCCCCGGCGACTTGCGGCTCGTGCTGGGGTCGCCCCCCTCGCGGTGCTCGACCATCTCGGTCGAGCGCTTGAGCGCGCTGACCTTGCTCACGCCGGCCACGTAGCGTCCGTCCCACTTCACGCGGAACTTGAAATTCTTATAAGGATCGAAGCGGTTGGCGTTGACGGTGAATTGTGCCATGGCGCTGTCCCCCCTTAGACCTCAACCTGACCGGCGATCTGGCTGATCTTGATGATGACGAACTCGGCGGGCTTCAGCGGCGCGAAGCCGACCAGGATGTTGACGATGCCGAGGTTGATGTCGGTTTGCGTGGTGGTCTCCTTGTCGCACTTGACGAAGTAGGCTTCGCGTGGGGTCTGCCCTTGGAAGGCGCCCTGGCGGAAGAGGTTCTGCATGAACGCCCCGACGTTCAGGCGAATCTGAGCCCACAGCGGCTCGTCGTTCGGCTCGAAGACCGCGAATTTCGTCCCGCGGTAGAGGGACTCCTCCAGGAACAGGGCGAACCGGCGCACGGGGAGGTACTTCCATTCGGAGGCCTGCACGTCCGCCCCGTCCAGGGTGCGCGCGCCCCAGGAGACGGTGCCGATGATCGGGAAGGTGCGCAGGCAGTTGATGCCGAGCGGGTTCAGCGTCCCGTTCTCCGGGTCGGTCAGCACGTAGCGCAGCTCGTTGACGTTGCGGAGCGTGGCGTCGATGCCCGCGGGCGCCTTCCACACCCCGCGCTCGCTGTCGGTGCGCGCGTAAAGTCCCGCCATCGTTCCGCTGGGGGCGAAGTCGCGCAGCCGGAACTGGTTCAGCGGGTCGCCGACGCGCAGGCGGGGGAAGTAAACGGCCGCGTTGCGGCTCCGCAGGCCGGAGTTGCTGTCCAGCCAATCTTTCATCTCCTGCACGGTGTCGATGTTGCGCGGGATGTCAACGATCAGGAAGGCCCGGCGCTCGAGGCAGTAGACTTCCGCCGCGCTGTAGACGTTAAAGGGTTCGGGCGCGGGCAGGTCGGCCGCCCTCGGGATGCAGAGGATGTTGAAGATGTCAACGTCTTCCAGCGCGAACAGCCCGGTCTTGCTGGTGCGGACACCGAGGATGTCGGCGGCGGCGGGAAGGTTCCCGTCAAGCCCCTGGACGGGGTTCACCTGAAAGCCGCCCGCCGGCCCGCCGAGCGAGTACTGCTGGACGTTGGTCGTCACGCCGAGGAGCCCCAAGTCGGCTGCCGTGTTCCCGCCGGCCTCGGTGAACGTGACGGCGAGTCCCGGGTCGAAGGCGCTGCCGGTGACGGCCGGGTCGCCGGCGCGGCCGGTCAGCACGCGGAAACGCGCGTTCGGGTCGCGGTTCACCAACTGAACGGTGGCGTTGGTGTAGCGCGGGTCATTCGGGTTGACGGCCCGCAGCGCGGACTCAAGCAGCCTCCGCGCGTCTTGCAGGATCGCGGCCGGGTCGGCACCCGCCGGCGCGCGCGCCAGCGTGACGAGCCGGGCGATGTCGCCCGTCAGTTGGGCGTTGAACTGGAACGGGGCGACCGTCGCCGAAAGCGCCCCGGTGACGAGCGGATCGCTGAGGGTGCCGGTCTGCGCCGGCGGCCCGCCGCCGAGCGAGCTGAGCTGGACGATCCGCGAGCCTTCGTTGACGACATCGACGGCCGAGTTCGGCACGCCTGAGTTCATCGTCAGGTTGCGGAAAGTCTCGGTTCGCAGCACCGGCTGCGTGCCCCCCGGCGAGACTTCCGAGATGGTGAGGTTGAAGAGGTTGGCCGGGTCGGTCGTGTCGTAGTCCACGTCCAGGCGGACGAAGTTCCCCCACCTGCCGGGGTCGTTCACGGAGACGCCCTTGACCAGCCTCCCGGCGAAGACGCGCAGGGAGTTGGCGGCCGTCTCGTCCCGCAGGTCGATGCGGGCGGTGTCGAACGTGGGGCCCGTCACGGGATCGGCGAAGCCGACCCGGACGACGTGGGCCTCGGTGCCTCCGTTGAGGAAAAACTGCTGGATCGCGTAGCTGGCCTCGCTGCGGGCGTCGAGGCCGCCCATCTCCCGCTCGAAGTCGGCGAAGCTGAAGAGCTGGATGGCCCGGTGCATCGGGCCGCGTGCGAAAAAGTCCACGAACGCCGCCAACGAGGTCGCGACGCCGACGATTGTCCGCACGCCGCTGGGCACCTCCTCGATATACACTCCGGGGAAAGTAGGTCTTACCGGCATGAGATTTCTCCTGTCTTATCCTGGGCGGTGATTAAACCGCGTCGCGGCCGACGATGATTTCGATGACCACGTCTTGCCCCAGCGTGTTCGTGAAGAGCAGTTTGTCGAGCGGCGCGCCGGCGTCCTCCAACAAGTCCAGGCTTCCCGCCCCGGCCAGAAAGAGTGCTTCGTTGAGGGCCCTTTCGGTAGTCGTGTTGTCGTGTACCCTGTACTTGAGGTCGTCGCCGTACTTGGTCGAACGAACAAGAAGTATCTTGGTTTTCCCGACCGCGCCCGGCTGCACGTCGATGGTCGTCGCAGCCGGCGAGGCCGTCGTATCCGGCACCGTGACTTCGATCCGGTCGAAGGCGTCCACCTGGAAGGCGTTGGTGACGCTGAGCTGTGGGCCGGACTGTATCGCCAGGTTGAGCTTCCATGAAACGTTCGTAGGCATCGGCTGCGCTCCTTCCTTTAGCCTCAATTCTGTTCGCCACGCTCGTCCGTGGTCTGCCCTCGACCCAGGAGGCGCGCGGCCCTCGCCATCTCTTCAGGGTTCAGGCTGTAGACCGGCTTCGAGAATGGCGTGACCGTCTTCGTGAGATAGCCCTCGGCTACCAGCCACTCCAGGGCCTGGGCGGTCTTTTCCACGCCCCGTCGGATTGCTTCCTGCATCAGCCGCCAGCGCGCCACGTCTTCCAACGTGGCTGCGGCTTGAGGGTTGCGGAAAAAGTAGTTCAATACTTCCTCTGCCTTCCCGGGTTGCTGCGTGGTCTTCAAGTAGAGAACTCCTGCTGGTGGCTGCGGCCTCACCGATGCAAGCCGGGTGCCCTTCATAAACCGCGCGGTTTATGAAGGGCACCCGGACGCCGGCGGGCCGCAGTCGTCCCTAGGCGCAGCCCTCGCGCGGGGCGGAACCCGGTGAGCCTTAACTTTTTAGGGGGCTGTCGGAGGTGGGAAACTTACGACCCGTCGGATGGGTCGGAACGCACCCGGTTGATGCCGTACTTCTTAATCATTCGGCCGAAGGCGCGCCTCTCCTTGCCTGCTTCGTTGGCGGCTTTGGTGACGTTGCCATTATGTTTGCGAATCATCTCCTCGACGTACTGCCTCTCGAAGGCTTCGATGGTGCGCGCCCTCGCCTCCCGGAACCGTCCGGCTGACTCTGAGGGGGCGGGAGCCTCCGGCACAGGGATGGAGATGTGGCAAGGCAGGATTTGCGGGCCGTCCGCGAACACGAAGGCGCGCTGCACCACGTTGTAGAGTTCGCGCACGTTGCCGGGCCAGTCGTAGCAGGCCAGCTTGCGGAGGGCGGCGGGGGAGAACGACTTGCGGGCCGCGCCGGCCGGCGGGCAGAGGGCGGTGAGAAAGTGGCGCGCCAGCTCCGCGATGTCGCCGCGCCGCCTCCGGAGTGGGGGCAGTTCGAGGCGCAAAACGTTTAGCCGGTAGTACAGATCAGAGCGGAACTGGCCCTCACTGACCAGGGTTTCGACGTCGCAGTTACAGGCCGCGATCACGCGCACGTCGCTGCGCACGAAGCGGTCCGCCCCGAGTGGCTTGTACATCCCGTCCTGCAAGAACCGGAGCAGCTTGGCCTGAACCCTCAGATCCAGCGCGTTTACTTCGTCGAGAAACAGGCTGCCCCCTTCGGCCATCGCCACCAGCCCCTTTTGTGTCCGCCGGGCGTCGGTGAAGGCGCCCTGTTGGTGGCCGAACAGCTCGTTCTCGAAGAGTTGATGCGGAAGGCCGGTACAGTCCACCGGGATCAAGGGATAATTGCGGCGCCGGCCGACGTGATGGAGGGCCTGGGCGAACATCTCTTTGCCAGTCCCGGTCTCGCCCGTAATCAGAACCGGTGCCTCGCTGTGGGCGAGGGCCGGAATTCTCCTGAGCACCTGGACGAAGGCGGGATCGATTCCGACGAGCTGCTCCATCCCCAGCTCGACGCTGAGTCGTTCGCCCAGCGCGGCCGTGTTCTTCTCGCGGGCGCGGAGGAGGCGCGTCACGCGGTACCGAAGCTCCTCCTGGCCCGCGGGCCATAAGACGAAATCGTCAACCGCCTCCAGACTGGCGCGCATGATCTCCGCGTCGGCTTCGGTGGGCAGCACAGCCAACGTCCCGGACGCCACGGGGTTGTCGCGTAGCCACCTGAAGAAGCGCACCGTCCTTTCGGTCTTGCAGACCGCCATCGCCACGACCAGGTCGACCGGCGAACGTTCGAGGCTTTCAAAGGCCAGCGCGCCCCAACTGGACTGCTCCACTTGCCAGTCCCGCTCCTGACACAGCAGTCCGCACACGCTGACCCCTTCAGCACGGCCTTCTTGCCCGATGACTAAGAGCCTGTCTGACACGGTGAGATCCAATGACGACGAGGGTTTCCTACTTGACTGGTAGAAAATTGCGCCCTGAGCTGCCTGAATTAACGTCGAGGAAATCGCTTCTCGGGGCCAGACATTTAGGCGTCCCCGGGGGTTTAGGGCATACACGACAGGTGGGTGACCCCCTGCTTGCAAGCGCCTTCTATCACATAGACAGGAAATCTTGCAAGGGTTGTGTTCTATAAAAGGGGCGAGTCAAGGAAAAACTTCTCCCATGCTGGCAGCGAGGAGTATCTCTTTGACCGCCAGCCCCGTTCTACGCGTGCACCCTGCTTCGGGCCGCTCGTCTCACGCGGCTTATAGCGGTTCGCATTTGCGTGCGAGCCTGTACCCGCATTGTTTGAACCAGCCGCGGATGTCGGCCTCGGTCACGAGCCCGATGGCTTGCGCTATAGCCTTGTTCAACTCCTCGCCCGTGCGGGCATTCACCCGGCGCAGGTAACTCTCGATCTTTGACCAGCACTGCTCAATGGGGCTGAAGTCCGGCGGGTAGGGCGCCGGCCACGGCACCTGCGCGCCGCGACCCACGGCTACCTCCTCTCAAGCCTGTCCGTTCCGTCGCGTTTTACGACAAACCGGGATGCAAGTTGTAACGGTCGGATGCAGACCGGGGGCGGCGTAAAAGAGAGGCTATGTTCTGCCGTCGCCCGTCCCCGATGTTTAAGTTTTGATAAGGTAGAAGTTAGCCTCCCAACGCCGCGCGGCTCCCACTCTCCACGCGCACGCTCAACCCCTCGCGGCAGGTGGTGCATGCGATTTGCAATGCTTATCCTGATACGTCTGAGGTGACGGCGAATCATGAGCAGGTTCAGGGGGGACGCGCCAACGATTCTGGTGGTCGAGGACAGCGCGGACACGAGGGCGATCATCAGGCTTGAGCTGGAGAGGTGGGGCTACACCGTACTCGAAGCCTCCAACGGCCGCGAGGCTATCGAGCTGGCCGGGCGCGCCTGCCCCGACCTGATCCTGATGGACCTGAACATGCCCGAAGTGGACGGGCTCACGGCCACGCAGGTGATCCGAGAGTACAACGCACACTGCGCGGACGTGCCCATCCTCGCCATCACCGCCTACGACACTTTCGGCATTGAGGAGGCGGCCCGCGAGGCGGGCTGCGATGCCTACATCAGGAAGCCGCTCGACATGCCGCAGCTTGAGAGGATTGTCAGCGGATTCCTTTACGGCTGAGGACGTCAGCCGAACCGCGCCCCGTCCAAGGCTACGGCGCCTTCGGTCGCACAATATCGTCCAAGCGCGAAAGGCCGGAAGGGGTTACCCCTTCCGGCCTTTCGCCTGTCTGCTGTAGGTTGATTACTGCTGGGTGCCAGTGGTGGCGCTGCCAGTCGCCGCCACGGGTGCGCCCTGTGTGAGCCCGCGGTTGACGAGCACCTGAACCTCGACGCGGCGGTTCTGCTCGCGCCCCTCGCGGCTGGTGTTGTCGGCGACGGGCTGCAACTCGCCGTAGCCGTAGGGCGTGATAATGCGCCTGAGCGGGATGTTGTGGTTCTCGACGAGGTAGCGGATGACCGTCTCCGCGCGGCGCTGGCTGAGCCGGCGGTTGGCCTCCGTCGAGCCGTCGCTGCTGGCGAACCCGCTCACCTGGAGGACGTAACCCTTAGCACTGCCCGCCTGCTGCGCGACCTGATCGAGCTGCTGTTTGGACTCGGGCGAGAGCGTGGCGCTCCCGACCTTGAAAAGGATGCTCTGGCTGTTCTGCGCCTGGTAGTCGTCGAGGGCCGAGATGCGCTCGTTGGTGGCGTTGACGCCCGCGACGGCCATGTCGGCCGTCTCCTGGGCGGCCTTCGCGCCGCCGCGCGCGGCGTTCGAGACCGCGGCCAGCTCGTCCAACTGACCCGACAGGCGCGTCGCGTTCTGCTCGACCTCGCCGATGCGCGACTCGGCCGCGCCGACGCGGTTCTCGACCGGCACGACGTTGGCCTCGACCGTGCGCGCGGTACGCAGGTCAGAGTCGTTGAAGCGGATCTTCTCGGCGACGAGGTTGGTGCCGTCGCCGCGCCCCTCGACCTCAAGGTTGAGGCCGCGCAGGATGGCGGTCACGCCGTATTTCGTGCCGCCCCCGAAGAAGCCGCCTTTAGTCTTAACGCTGGTGCGGTCGTTCAGGGCGACCGTGTATGCGTTGCCGGACTGATCCTGCACGACGAAGGTGTCGGCGTCGCGGCGCGTCACCACGCCCTTGAGCTTGAGCTTCTGACCCGACGCGACGGAGGCCGTGTTGCGGCCGGTTGACGGCGTCGAAGTGGACGAGTCCTGCTGCGCGGAGGCGGCCGTGCCGAGCGACAGGGCGAGCGCGAGCGAGGCGCACAGGTACACTAACTTTCCAAAGCGGATGGACTTCATTATCTGTCTCCCTCTCACAAGAAAATGTCTATTGACTAATCGCCCGCTGCCGCGACCGGGTGCACGAGTTCGTCGGGTTGCGAGGCCCGTGTTCCCCAAAGCGGCGTGGCGGTAACTGGTCTGCGTGGACGATAACCTGCCGCGGGCGCGCGCCGGGTTGCGCGACCCTTATGAATGTGGTGTGGAATCGTTGCGTCCGGGGCCGCGGGCGCGGGTGAGGGGCGGGCGCGTGACTGGCGCAGCGAGAGCGCGACCGCCGCGCCAGTCACGCGCAAATAGAAACCGGGACGCCAAATCCCCGACGAAAAAGGCGTCCCGGCTTTCTTGTGAAGGGAGAAGGCCGTCCTTCCCCTCGCCCGGCATCCTACGTCCCCCGGCGGCCTCCGTGGTTGCGGCTTCGTTGCGATGTCGTTGCCGGAAACCAATATCGAAATCGCCGCGCCGCCGGCGCACGCCGCGCCGTGTGCAGATCATGGAGCCGTCGGCTGCTCGTACGTCAGGAAGAACTCGGCGGCCATCGTCTGCGCGCCGTCACCGGAGTCGCGGTTGTCGAAGACCATGCAGTAATCGCCCGGCGGCAGCCGCTCGCCCACCTTCGCGTTCCACTGCGCCTCTCTGTAGACGGCGCTCGTCACGTCGGGCTCATCTCCCGCCGCGTAGCGCTCGTACTGCTCCCGACTCATCACGTAGAAGTTTACGGTGCTGCCCCAGGTGACGCGGAAGCCGCCGGAGACGCGGGCGGAGCCGACGCCCTGCGGGACGCCAAACTGCACGGCGCGGTGCGAACCCTCTTCCAACGTGAAGGTCTCGTCCAGCAGGCGAAGCGAGACGGGCGTTGGGGCGGTCGTCGCCTGCGGCGTGGGGGTGGGCGTCGTCTCGGCAACCGCAGCCGCCTGCGGGGCGGGACGCGACCACATGAGACTTAGAAGACCGGCGACCACGAGGGCGGAGGCGAGGCAGACGAGCACGGCGACGACGGCCGGGTGTCTGAAGGCGGACGGCTTCCCTCTACCTACGTGCGTCACCGCCGCCGCGAGCGGCTCGACCTGCGCGGGCGGGAAGGGCTGGTCTTCGAACAGGCGCGAGGCCGGCGTCACCAGGGTCGCCTCGTCGTCGGCTGCGGCGGCGCCCCGGGCTGTCGCGTGCTGTTGCAGCGCCCGCCAGACCTCTTTGATAGTGCCGGGGCTTCCGGTCAGCGCGAGGACGTGGCCGGGGAAGCGCACGTCGAGCCTGGCGTACCGGGAGAGCAGGCCGCGCTCAGAGTATTCGACCGACTCCATGCCGGCCAGCGGCTCCGCGACCGCGCGCTCCGAGGGGTTGAGGCGTCCCGTGACGGCGTAGAGCAGGAGCCGCTCGCCCGTGACGTAGAGGGCGAAGGGAGTCCTGCGGTAGTAGACCTCCTCCGTGGCCTCGTAGTGCACGGATTCGCCGGGCAGAATGAATTGAGCGACCGACAAAACAACTCTCCCGAGATGTACGCCAAGCTCGAATGTGTCGCCGCCCTTTACCGTCAGCGCCACGCGGGCAGCAGCCTGCGAAGCGTCCGGTCGAACTGCGCCTGGTCAATCGGCTTGGCGACGTAGGCGTCGCAGCCCGCCTCCTCGGCCGCCTCCTTCATGCCGTAGGTGTGGTAGGCGGTGACGGCCACCATCGGCACCCCGCCGCACATTTCCTTACACTCGCGTATCTTGCGCGCGGCGGTAAGCCCGTCCATCCGCGGCATGTTCAAGTCCATCAGGATCAGGTCAGGGCACTCGCGCCGCACCGACTCGATTGCCTCCTCGCCGTTCGACGCCTCCGAGACGCGGAAGCCCTTCGTCTCCAGCATGAGCCTGAGCATGAGGCGGCCGTCGTCGTAGTCATCTACCACGAGAACCTTTAATCCTACTTGTGCAGTTCCCGCTGACATGGGTCGCCAGAACGCCTTTCGAGGCAGCGGGGGAAAATAAGCCTCACTCCGTTTGTGGAAAAGGCCCCCGCAGCGAGCGCCGACCGGGGGCCTTCCTTCTTCAGGGACTGGATGCGCGCCTGCCGCCGTTGAACCTGCCAATGACTTTGCGCGACGGCCTTATCCCGCGCGGCGCCTTTAAACACCTACGATGGTAGACCGTGAGCCCGTCCTATGGTTGCGATTTGATTTCGATTGGGCAAAGTCTGGGTTGCCTGGCGCCGGCACTGTACGCCGTTGAACTCTATGAGATTGGAATCGGTATCGCACGGCGCCGTGAGAACTCGCGGGGCGCGCCTCGGAGCGACCACGGCGCCGGCATGAGGGGCAAAAGGAGAGGGGCGCCACACGGCACCCCTCTCGCGGACAAAGATTTGACCGGCTCGTTCTCAGTAGCGGCGAGGGTAGCGGCGGCTCTTCTTCGTGTAGAGGTACGAGCCCCCGGCGCCCGCCAGCGCCCCGACCGCGGCCGAGCGCTTGCCGCCGAAGGCCCCGCCGAGCCCTGCGCCGAGCGCCGTGCCGCCCAACACGGTGCCGATGCGGCGGTTGCGCGAAGAGAAGTTGCGCTGCGCCGCTCGGCGGTTGAAGGCGTAGAGAGCGCCCGAGCCGGCGCCGATGGCCGCGCCCTTCTTGCCCGCGATGAGCGCGCCCGCGACGGCGCCGGCGCCGACGATGGCGGCCGTCCTTGCCTTGCGGCCGAAGCGCGAGCGGGTCTGAGCCGAGGCGCTCGGCGCGGCGGAGGCGGCCAATATCACGAGACAGAGAAACGAAAGTAAATACCTCTTCATCATCTAACCCCTTTGTTTTTTTGGAAAGATTATTGAAAGTCCCGCGGCGCTCTCCCCTTCGCCGCGGGACTTTCAATAGATGTCGGCCACTCGTGATGACGCGACGTCCCCGAAGGCTACAAGAGCCATGCCGCGGGCGGCGAACCGGCAGGAACCCTCCAATACAGCCGTAAGATCGTCGCGGAGCAGAGGGCGTCTGTCGTTACCAACATTCCTGTTGGTGTACCGCCGCACGAATACGTGCGCCGACCCGGAGCGGCCGGTCAGACGCCGAGCACGGCATACGTTCCGACCCTGCGCGGCATCAAAGAAGCTCACAGGCTTGACGGGCCGGACGCGCGCCCACGCGCCACCCGCCGAGCCCTTTCCGTATCAAGGGGACACCTCGCGTGAATGAAAGAATAAGGACAGGGAGAGTTGCGCTGACTGCCTTTTCGCTGGGTGCCGTCGCGGCCGCCGTGCTGCTGCTGGGCGGCCCGCAGGCGCCCCGCCGTATCTGGAACCCTGCGACCCTCGACCCGGTGCCCGCCTCGTCGGCCGCCGCCGAGGGCACGCCCTGGGGTCTTGCGGCGAAGAGGGTGGCGGAAGACCGCGGCGAGCCTACGGGGCGGCAGGCTAAGGTCGAGGTGCCGCCGCAGCTCAAGCACTACAGCGACACCAGGCGCTTTTTGGCCACACAGGTGGCCGAGTGGAAGGAGCACGGCGTCAGTACGCCGCACGACTACGCCGGCCTCGCCGCCATGATCCGCGGGGGCGAGCTGGTGGAGGTGCCCGCCGCGACCGAGAGCTACGTCCTCTACGGCGTCGGCGCGCTCGCCGGCACGGGGCCTTTCACACACTACGACAAATCGGCGCGCGCGAGCGTCGCCATCCTGGACGAGGCGGGACTCGGGGGCGAGCGGGCGCGGCTTGAAGAGACGGCCGCCCGCCTCAGCGCCGAGATCGGCGAGCTGAGAAAAGAGGCGGACTCACTCGGCAAGAAGGAGCGCTCGCGCAGGGCCAAGCTGCGTTCGCAGGTCGCGCAGAAAGAGAAGGCGCTCAAGGCCGAGCGGGAGCAGGCGGAACTGTTCGACTCTTTCTACGGCGACGCAGGCAGGCGGGGCGATTTGTTCGCCGAGCGCCGGTCTTTGGCGTCGCTCGCCGCCGACTTCCACGGGCGCAAGTACGACCTCGCCGACGAGCGCTCGCGCAGGGAGATGAAGGTGCGCATGCTGGCACACCTGCGCCCCGAGGCGCTCGCGGTGATGAAGGAGCTGGCCGCCTCGTACGGCGCGAGGTTCGGCCGCCCGCTGCCCATCACCTCGCTCGTGCGCCCCGACGAGTACCAGCGCCGCCTGAGCAAGAGCAATTCCAACGCGACCCTCATCGACGTGCCGCCCCACTCGACGGGGCTCGCCTTCGACATCCTCTACCGCTACATGACGGCCGAGGAACAGGAGCACGTGATGGCCGACATCGCGCGGCTGCGCGACGAGGGGCGCGTCGAGGCGCTCAGGGAGAACCGCGACCACTTCCACGTCTTCGCCTTCGTGGACGGCCGCCGCCCCGGCGAAGAGCTTATCGCGGAGTCGCTCGGCCACTCGGCCGCGGCGCGGCCGCGGGAGGAGCCGGAGCCCGCGGCGCGTCCTGTGAAGAAGGAGGCTCGGGCCGAGGGCAGGAAGGCTGCGAAGAATGAGCCGGCGAAGAAGGCCGGCCGGAAGTCTGAGAGGCCGGCGGCGCACAAGGGGGCTCCGCAGAAGCCGCGCGGCAAACCGGGGGCGCGGAAGCGTAAGTAGCAGGCGAACGCCTTCGCCGGCGTCGAAGGGACGAGCCCACCCTCGGGCCTTTACAGTACGCGTAGCGCCAGAGGTGGTAGACGGCACGAGACTGCCCGCGCCCTCTCGTCGATGAAATCTCATCATCCCGCCGCGGGCGCACACGACGCGGGGCTGCACGCCGCCCCCGGCGACTTGTCGGCCGCCCCCGCCGTTGACTAAATTGGGCGCATGAGAAAGCCGGCCGCGTTGCTGATAGGCATCACCCTTCTCGCCATCATAGCGGCGGGAGTGCAGACGTTGAGACTCCGGCGGGCGCAGCAGCCCGACCCGCCCCCGAAGGTGGCGCCGGTCAGGTACTCTCAAGAGAACGAGCGTGACCGGGGCAAGGTTGACATCGTCTTCCTGGGCGACTCCGTCACCGACGGCTGGGACGACGCGGGCGAGTTCTTCCCCGGCCTGTCGTACGCGAACCGCGGGGTGTCGGGGCAGGCCACGCCCGAGATGTTGCTCCGCTTCAGGAGGGATGTAGTGGAGCTTCGCCCCATGGCGGTCGTCATCATGGCCGGCGCCCGCGACCTCGCCTCAGGGCTTCCCGTTGAGGAGACGCGGCGCAACCTGGCGTCGATGGCGGACATCGCGCGCGCGCACGAGATAGATGTCGTCTTCGCCTCAAATCTTCCCGCCGGCGACTTCTTCGCGCAGGCCGGGGCGGGGGAGCGCCCGCCGGGTGGGCTGGACGAGTTGAACGCCTGGGTCAAAGGGTACGCGCTCTCGAGCGAGAACGGGTTCATCGACTACCGGCCCGCGGTGAGCGACGAGCGGGGGGCGCTCCGCCGAGAGTTCAGCGAAGACGGCGTACGCCTGAACGCCCGGGGCTATGCCGCCATGAGGGAGGTCTTCACGCGGTTCGATAGAGAGGCGAGGGGAGAGAAGCAGTAGCGCGTGCGGCGCAGGCAAGCCGCGGCGGCCGCGCCCGGCCGCCGCTTCTTTGCCGAGGCGGCCGTCGGCTGCGGAATCAGCCCGAAGGTGAGAAGGACGCCTCACACACGCCGCCAATGGCGCGCACGGGCTCATGCTTCTTATCTCGCGGGCGCCCCGGCTGCGCGGCGCTGGATCGGCATGACGCCCGAATCGACGGTCTCGCCGAGGCGCGAGATGACCTGGAAGTGCATCTCGTCCTTCGTCATCTCGACCAGCATGAATGACATGTCGGCGTCGTAGGCCTTGGCCGTCAGCGGCGAGCCCTTCTTCACGTCCCCTTTGCGCAGCTTCCCGCCCGCGCCCGAGATGAAGTAGTAGATGCCCTTCTGCGGCTTGATGCGCTCGTAGAAGTGCTCGTGCCCGGCCAGCACGACGTTGACGCCGTACTTGACGAAGAGCGGCTCGATCACCTGGCGCAACTTCACCTCCGAGCCGTGCTTGCCTCCCGAAGAGTAGGGCGGGTGGTGGAAGAAGGCGACCTTCCAGTTTGCAGTGTCGGCCTTGAGCTTCCCTTCGAGCCAGTCGAGCTGCTTCTTGTCCATGTAGTTGCTGTTCAGGCAGTAGAAGGCCACGCCGCCCTTCTCGAAGCGGTGGTACTCCTCTCCGTTCATGTTGAAGTGGTCGTAGAAGCGCTGGTTCGACTCGTCGTGGTTGCCCAGGGCGGCGTAGAACTTGACCTCCTGGTCGAGCAGCGGCCGGTACACGTCCTCGAACTTCTTCTTATAGTCGGCGGCCTTCTCAGACCCGTACATGTTGTCGCCCACCATCAGCGCGAACTCGAAGGGGAAGACCTGCCGGTAGCGCACCATCAACTGCGCCAGCTCGTTCTGCTGCCGGCTCCCGGTGCCGGTGTCGCCGACCAACATGAAGCGGACGGAGTCGTCCCTGTTGGGTAGCGTGAGCGGGAGCGTCGGCGGCACACGCGCGGGCGCGGCGGCACGCGGGCTCACGTTCTCGTCCGCGGCTGGCGACGAAGGTTTAACTTTGGCGTTCGTCGGCGGGAGGACGTCAGTCATGAAGTCCACGATGAGCCCGTTCTCGCGGTCAACGAGGAAGAGGTTGTTGCGGACGAAGCGATATCTGACCTGCTTTGGCAGTTGCGGGAGCCGGAGCAGCAGCGTGGGCGGCATCTCCAAAAGCTCCTGCGTCTCGGGGTAGGGGTAGTTGACCCGGGCGGGCACGGCCTTGTTCTCCGCCTCGACCAGCACCTCCTCGCGCAGCTCGGCGCGCTCCATCCCCTTGTACTCGTCCCTGATCGCCGCGCGAATGAACGCCACGGCCTCGGGCGTGAAAACGTCGCCCTGTCTGGCCCCGACACGCGCCGAACGCACCAGCTCCTGGAAGGCGGCCTTGTGCTTCTCAATCTCCTCGGGCCTCGCCTCCTTCGAGAGCTTCGGCAACCTCTCCTCCAAACGCTCGCGCATGTCGGCGTACTCGCGGACGCGCTTCTCGAAGGCGGCGACCAACTGCTGTTCGGAGGCCGAGAGCGCGACGCGCTCCCCACGCGCCTGCGCGAAGGCGTCAAACGAAGTCGGCGTGAACGTCAGGCTGCACGCGAGTGCCATGAGCGCTACGAGGGCGTTAGGTTTTCTCATTTACATTTACCTCTCGTCACGAAACTGCAAAAAAGGTGCCAGTTAGTTGACGCCGTCCGCTCGTGACGTGATTCGCCGCTAACCGTTGTAAATGTGATGTCTAAGGCGAGGGTGACCTGGCAGGCCGGGCGCGACGTTCGTGCGGGAGCGAACGCTTGTAGAACGTATTCGCAATCGCAGAACGACACAGGCGAGGGGGCAAAGCGCGGGTGAACACCCTGCAAGAAGAGGGGAAAACTTTGGGGAGCGCACAGGCGCTTGGGGGCGGAAATCTGTCTTACTTCTGAAGGCGGACTGTATTTCGATGATACAGCAAGGCCACGGACGTAGGCCGCGCGCCGCCGGTTGGTACCATTTAAGTCTTTGAAGTTACTCTTTAAAGTGGTGGGCGACCTTGAATTACCGTCCGTGGCACGGCGCGCGCATAGGTGCGTCGTCGTACAAAGTCCCGACTCGAAAGCAACCTCGCGCGTGCGGGCGAGAGAGATTAGGGAGGAAAATCTTGATGCGTCCAACACTCAGGCAGAGCCTGTCGGCTCTCCTATTGGCGTCCTTCTGTCTATGCCTCTGTCCGCCCGCCTTCGCGCAGAAATCAGAAAAGGGTAAAGAGTCTGCCGGCAGCCACGTCCTCTGGCGCGACCCCGGCCACATCCCCTCGCGCGACCTGCGCTACGGGCCGGGCGCGCCGCATCTCGCGCCGCAGCCGCCCTTCAGATTCATCGAGGAGGTGAAGAAGGGCGAGTCGCCGAAGTTCAAAGTCACCGACGCGCGCGGCGTCGAGTGGAGCGTCAAACTCGGCCCCGAGGCGCAGTCCGAGACGGTCGCGACCCGCCTCGTCTGGGCCGTCGGCTACTTCGCCGAGGAGGCTTACTACTTCGACGAGGTGAGGCTCGAAAACATCCCCCGCCTCTCCCGCGGGCGGGAGTACGTCGTCGGCAGGACGGTGCGCGGCGCGCGCTTCGAGCCGCGGCGCGAGGGTGTGGAGGAGGGGCCGGAGTGGAGCTGGCGCGACAGCCCCTTCGAGGGCTCGCGCGAGATGAGCGGCCTCAAAGTCCTGATGATACTCCTGAACAACTACGACGCGCGCAAGGGGAACAACCACATCCTCTACACGGGCTCGGGCTCGGGCCGCGAGGCGCGCTACGTCGTGACCGACCTCGGCGCGACGCTCGGCCGCGCGGGGGGCATGGGCGGCAAGCGCGTGAAGAACGACTTGGTGGCGTTCCTCTCGACCGAGTTTGTCCGCGGCGTGGACGACGACGTGGTCGAGTTCGACTTCGACACGCGCCCGCGCGGCTTCGGCCACTTATCCGTCCTGCATCCGAAGTACTACCGCGGCGAGGTGAAGAAGGAGGGGGCCATGCGCGGCATCCCCGTCGAGCACGCCGCGTGGGTCGGCTCTCTGCTCTCGCAATTGACCGACGGCCAACTCCGCGACGCCTTCCGCGCGGCCGGCTACATAGAGCCGGTGGCGGACGGATACGTCCGCGCGCTGCGCGAGCGCATCAACCAACTCGTAACGCTGCAAGGCGTGCAGTCCGAAGAGGCCGCGGAAGAAGTCAGGCGACAGAGGAACTAACCGAAGAGGTGTCCACATGTCTCGAAGAGCGGTAGGCCGCACGTCACTCGTCTTAGCACTCGCCGTTACCTTCGCCCTCTCCCTGCCGGCGCTCGCCGTCCAGAAGAAGGATAAGAAGAAAGACGTACCGCGGGGGACGCCCGTCCTGTGGCGCGACCCCGGCAACGTCTCCTCGCGCGACCTCTTCCACGGGGCGGGCGGCAGGGCGATGCGGCCCGACACGCGCCGCCTCACCTTCATCGAGGAGGAGGAGGGCGGCTACTCGAAGAAGTACCGCGTGCGCGACGGCCGGGGGCGCGTCTGGGTGGCGAAGGTCGGCAAGGAGGCGCAGCCCGAGACGGCCGCGACCCGGCTGCTGTGGGCCGCCGGCTACCTGCCGGAGATCACCTACCTCGCCCCGCGCGTAACCATCCCCGGCCAGGGCACGTTCGAGAACGTCCGCTTCGAGGCGCGCCCCGCGAACACGAAGCGCCACGGCGAGTGGCGCTGGGAGGAGAACCCGTTCGCGGGGACGCGCGAGCTGCAAGGGCTCAAGATCATGATGGCGCTCTTCGAGAACTGGGACATCAAGGACGACAACAACCGCATCCTCGCCGTGACCGGGCCGGGCGGCACGCGGCTCCATTACGTCGTGAGCGACCTCGGCGCGACGTTCGGGAAGACCGGCGGGCAGAACTCGCCGATGGACTTGATCCGCCAGGTGAAGGGCAGCCGCAACGAGCCGGAGGACTACGCCCGCGACAGGTTCATCGAGGGCGTCGAGGGCGGCCGCGTGAAGTTCAACTTCAGCGGGAAGAACAGCTCCCTCATGCGCGACATCTCGGTCGCGGATGCGAGCTGGCTCGGCCGGATACTGTCGCGCCTCTCGGACAGGCAGATTGCGGACGCCTTCCGCGCGGCCAACTACACGCCGGCGGAGGTGCGCATGCTCACGGCGGAGGTCAGGCAGAGGATTAACGAGCTGACCAGCGTCGGCAGATGACCTTCGCCAGTGGGGGCGCCTTCATGTCCTAAAAACTCCGTGCGACCGCGATTTTCTGAATACTCCTTGCGACTGTGACGCGGCGGGCGACTCCGCCGCGCGCCGCCTCAAGGTCAACCGTCGGGCGTCGGCGCGCCGTGGGCCGTGACGCTCACCCCGGCGGCGATGATCTGGAGGGCGGGCTGGTCGTCGAGGTCGAGGATCGGCGAAGGTCATTCGACATCGCCGACCACCTCGGCGATGTCGTCGATCACGGACTTCAGCCACTCCCAGAAGCTGTCATAGGTGGCGACGACCTCGTGGCCCCCGGTCGGAACCCACCCGTGAATGAGGACCACGCCATCGACCTCGTCTTCGGCGTTGACTCTGAAGCAGGCGACGTCGTCGGTGTCCCCCCGCCGGGCGAAGGAGACGAGGCGGCCCTGCGTCCCCTGCCCGGGTGGTGTGAAGTTGCCCCCGCCCCGGTCGAGCAGATGCCACGGCTTTAGCGGGGAGTTGGCGTAGCGCATGACTCCGCTCTCGAAGAGCCACACGTAACCGCGCGGCACTTTGAACCCGAAGTCGGGCATGCGGTTGACAGTTTCCATCCTTCTGATACCTCGCGCGCCCTACTGTTTGGGCATCCTGGGCGGCGTCGTCGTGCCGGTCGGCGGCAGCGGCGGATTCTGATTGCCGCCCCTGATGGCGGCGGCCTCGCCCCAGGTCGTGGCGTGCCCGCTGCCGTCGTTGGCGGTGAACCGCGGCCCGTTCGGCCCGGTGATCATCTCCGCCGGCAGCGGGTCGCTGGCCTTATGGACGCGGACCGGAATCTCTTTGATTCCGAGCTCCAGCGCCACCGCCGCCCGCGTGTGGTCGAGCGTCACCAGCCCGTCGGGCGTCTCCACCACGTCGATGGGCGGGCCGTCCCAGCCGTTGTTCTTCATACTCTCCCTGAGCGCGGCAGCCCGCCCGCGTCCCCCGGCGGTCGTCTGTGTCCAACGCAGGGTGGCGGGATCGACCGTCCTCACGTTGTTGAAGGTGTACGCCCGCCAGGTGATGACGGCCCCGGCGATGAACATCACCGTCCTGAACGCGGCTAGATCATAATCCTCATCCATCAACGCCTGGAAGGCGCCGACGGCCGAGATGCCCATGCCGACCCCCGCCAGTATCGCGCGGATGATGTAGATGCCGGCGAGCGGCCCGAGCGCGGCCCCGAACAGGCCGCCCTGGATGGCCGCCTCCCTCACGTTCCTCCCGCCCAGGAAGGCGTCTACCGCGCCCAGCAAGGCCCCGGTGAAGGCGCCGATGGCCATGTTGACCAGGATGCTCTGGATCGAGAAGGCGATGGTGAAGCTGCCGATGGAGATGCTGAAGTTCCCCGACGGGTCGGCGCGGTCCACCGGGTTGGCGTTCGCGTAGAGGTACTTGTGCAGCGAGAGGGGGTCGTAGGCGACGCCCTCGTGGGTGTCCTGCGTGAAGAACCTGCCGGTCGCGGGGTTCATGTGACGGGCGCGCAGGTAATAGAGGCCGAGGTCGGCGTCGAACCGTTCGCCCGCGTAGAGGTAGTCGTTGGCCGTCGTGCCCGTGCGCGACAGCAGGGTGCCGAAGGCGTCGTAGGTGTAGGTGTCGGTGACGGCCCCGGCGGCGTCGGTCAGGTACCTGACCGAGCCGTGCCCGTCGTAGCCGTAGAAGCTGGTCTGCCACTGGCCGCCGACGAGCTGCCGCTGGCTGACGAGGTCGTGCCCGTAGGTGTACTGGCGCACGACCTGCCCGCCGACGATCTCCTCGACGACCTGCGCGTAGCCGGTCGGGTTGTTCGAGTCGACGAGGTAGTGGGTGGTGACACCGCCGACGGTTTTCGCCACGAGGTTGCCGTCGCCGTCGTAGGCGTAGGCGGCGCCGGAAGCGGCGGCGGTCCTGATGCGGTTGGCGGAGTCGTAGGTGTAGGCCGCGCCCTGCGACCCGACGGTGTTGCCGTTCTGGTCGTAGGAGTCGGCCGCGAGCCGGTCGTTGGCGTCGTAGGCGGCCGTCGCGGGCGCGATCCCGCTGACGGTCGAGGTGCGGCCGAGGCGGTTGCCGACCGGGTCGTACGTGTAACCGACCTGGCCGTTCGTCGCCGGGTCGCCGCTGACGGACTCTCCCGTCAGGCGGTAGAGCTCGTCGTAGGTGTAGGCGGCCGTGCGCCCGTTCTGTTCGGTGACGGAGAGGCGGTTGCCCGCCGCGCCGAGCGTGTAGGCGTAGCCCGCCAGCGACGCCCCGCCCTTCGCGGCGTTGACCCCCGTCAGCCGGTTCAGGCCGTTGTAGGTGTAGGCCGTCCGCACCTCGTTCGGGTAGGTGACGGTCTCCAGGTTGCTGTTAACGTCGTAGCCGTAGGCCGTCACGCCCGCCGGCTGGCGGTTGTCCCTGACGGTGGCGAGGCGGTTCAGGCCGTCGTAGGCGTAATCGACGCTGACGCCGTTGGCGTTCGACGAGCGCACGGTGAGCACGCCGCCCGCCGCGTCGTAGGTGTAGGTGAGCGTGCCCTGCGGCGCCGCCTTGCTCGACAGCCGGTTGCGCGAGTCGTAGGCGTAGCGGGTCGTGCCCGTGGCGTCCGTCATCGTCTCGCGCTGGCCCGCGGCCGTGTAGGTGAAGGTCGCCGACGGCTCGCCCGTCGCCGGGTCGGGCGTCCTGGTGACGAGTCGGTTCAGGGTGTCGTAGCCGTAGGTCGTCCGGCGGCCGTTGAAATCCGTCCGGGCGGCCAGGTTGCCGGCGGCGTCATACTCGTAATACTCCGACATGCCGAGGGGCAGGGTGCGGCGCGTGCGCCGCCCGGCCCGGTCGTACTCGAACCGCGTGGTGTGGTCGTTGGCGTCGGTCTGCGTGTGCGGGTTGCCGGACTCGTCGTAGGTGAACGTCGTCAGGCCGCCGCGCGCGTCCGTGACCTTCGTGACCTTGCCGCGCGCGTCGTGCTCGAAGAGCGTCGTCCGGCCGGCCTGGTCGGTCTTCGAGGCGGGGCGCCCCAGCTTGTCGTAGACGACCGACTGCGAAGTGCCGTCGGGTTGGATGACGCGCGTCTGCCGGTTATCGGCGTCGAACTCGTAGCGGGTCGTCTGCCCCTTGGCGTCGGTCGCCGAGACGCGGTTGCCCGCCGCGTCGTAGGCGAACGTCGTGGCGTTGCCGAGCGCGTCGGTGACCTTCGTGTTCCGCCCCGCCGCGTCGTACTCGTAGCGGGTCGTCCGGCCGGCGGCGTCAGTCGCCGCCGCGATCCGGCCGCGGGCGTCGTAGGCGTTGGAGGTGAAGGTGCCGTCCGAGTAGGTGGTCTTGACCAGCCGCCCGAGTGCGTCGTAGGCGTAGAGCGTCGCGCGGCCGGCGCGGTCGAGCGTCTTGGTCGCGTGCCCCTCGGCGTCGTAGGCGGTCTCCTCATTGGAGCCGTCGGGGAAGGTGGTTCGCGTGAGCCGCCCCATGAAGTCGTAGTCGAAGCTCGTCCGCCGGCCGAGTTGATCGACGGTCGCGCTCCGCTTGCCGATGCTGTTGTAGACGACCTCGGACGCCGTGCCGTCAGGGTGGGTGACCCTGACAAGCCTGCCGAGCTTGTCGTACTGGCTCGTGGTCGTCAGCGTCTCGGTGACCCCGCCGGCGGTGCGCGTCGTGGTCTGGCTCAACTGCCGGTTGTTCGCGTCGTAGGTGAAGGTCGAGACGTTGCCGAGCGGGTCCGTCTGCCGCGTGACGTTGCCGGAGGCGTCGTAGACGAAGGTGGCCGAGCCGCCGGTCGCGTCGGTCACCGAGACGACCTGCCCCTTCGCGTCGTAGGCCGTGGCGGTCGTGTTGCCGGACGAGTCCTTGACGGCAGTCAGGTTCCCCTTCGCGTCGTAGGTGTTGGTGGTGACGCCGCCGCGCGGGTCGGTGACCGTCAGCACCTGCCCGCGGCTGTTGTAGCTGAGCCGCGTGACGTTGCCCAGCGGGTCGGTCTGGGTGAGCCGGTTGCCGAGCGCGTCGTAGGTGTAGTTGACGACTTGGCCGAGCGCGTTGGTCTCGCTCAGCATGTTGCCCCTGCTGTCGTAAGTGCGGGTGTTGGTGTTGCCCAGGGCGTCGGTCGTCCGCACCACCTCGCCCTGCGCGTTGTACTCGTAGACCGTGGCGTTGCCCAGCCGGTCGGTGCTCACCTCCTGGCGCGTGTCGGGGTTGCGCGTGAAGTTGATGACCTTGCCGAAGGCGTCGGTCGCGCTGACGAGGCGCCCCGCCTCGTCGTAGTCGTAGCGGGCGGGCTGGACGCCGCGCGGGTCCTTGAGCGAGAGCAGCCCGTGGGTCGAGTTGTAGGTGACGGTGGTGACGTTACCCTCCCGGTCCTTGACGCTGACCAGGTCGCCGCGGGCGTCGTAGGTGTAGAACATCGACGCGCCCGCCGGGTCGGTGATCTGCGCGATGCGCCCTTGCGCGTCGCGCGTGAAGACGACGCTCTTGCCGCTGGAGTGGGTGATGCCGCCCGCGCCGATGTTGAGCGTGTTGCCGTTGGCGTCGGTCATCTGCTGGAGGCCGGCGCGCTGGTCGAGGAGCATCACCTCGCCGGTCGGCAGCGTCAGGCGGTACTGCGAGAAGTCCTTCGCCTCGATGCTGCTGTAGTCGAGCAGCTCCGCCTCGCCGGGGAAGCTGGCGTTGACGAAGACGGTCGTGTCCCCGACCGGCGCGAGCGTGGCGTTGGTGCCGGGGAGCGCCCGGAAGCCGATGGTCGTCTCGCGCGGCGGGTAGACCTGGCTGCACTGGGGGCTGAGCGTCGCCTCGAACTTCAGCACCTTGTTGTCGGGCATCGTGACGGACACGAGGTGCGGCCGGGTCGGCTGGATGCAGTAGTTGCGCAGGAAGCCGCCGCCGACCGTGCCCTGCCAGCCCGCGCCGGCCGCGCCGCTCTCCTGCACGCGCGCGTTGCGGATGTCGAGCGTCCAGCCGACGCCGAAGTCGCCCGTGCGCTTGTCGCGGCTGTCGTAGCTGCGGATCACCTGGATGGGGATGCCCGCCACGGGGAGGTCCAGGTCGGTGAACGAGAGGCGGAAGTTGCCGACCTTCTGCTCGCCCTCGGCCACGGCCGTGACCGAGGTGGTCGTGGTCTGGCCGGCGCCGTTGGTGGCGACGAGCCGGACGGTGTAGATGCCGTTGAGGAGGACGGTCGGGTCGAAGGTGCCGAGCGGGCCGTTCGTCACCGGCGTGCCGCCCGACGAGATGGTCGTCCAGGTGGGCGCGACGCCCTCCTCGTTCAGGCTGTATTCGAGCCGCCAGGTGGTGCCGGCGCCCACCGTGCCGACGAAGACTGTGCGGCCGTTGATGGTCGCGCCGTCGGCCGGGCTGGTGATGCCGGCCGCGGGCGGCGTGGTCTGCGTGACGGTCACGTCGTCGGCCGCTGTCAGCTCTGAGTCGCTGGCCGAGAGGCGCAGGACGTAGGTGCCCGCCGCGCCGAAGGTGACGGTCGTCTGCGCGGCCGACGAGTTGGCGAAGGTGACGCTGCCCGGGCCGCTCACCACGCCCCAGTTGTAGGAGAGCGCGGAGGCGGCGGGCAGGCCGTCGTCGTTGGCCGTGCCGGCGAGCGTGACGGTCGTCGGGTGCGCGACCGTCTGGTCTGCGCCCGCGTCAACCGTCGGCGCCTTGTTCGTGCCGTTGAGCGTGACGCGCACGTCGTCGCTGCCGGAGAGCTCTGTGTCTGACGCCGTCAGCCGCAGGACGTAGACGCCCGGCTCGGCGAAGGTGGCGGTGGTCGAGGCCGCCGCCGGCGTCGAGAAGGTAACGGCGCCGGGGCCGGAGACCTTCGTCCAGAGGTAGGTCAGCGCCGCGCCCGTCGGCTTGCCGTCGTCGGTGACGGTGCCACTCAGGGTGGCGTTGTTGGCGGGCGGGTTGATGAGCTGGTCCGCGCCGGCGTCAACCCTCGGGGACTGGTTGGGCGGCACGGGCATGACCGTTATCGTGACGGTGTCGCCGGCGCCGTACTCCGTGTCGCTGGCCGAGAGGCGCAGGACGTAGGTGCCCTCGGCGGAGAAAGTGGCGGCGGAGATGGCCGCGTTCGGGTCGGAGAAGGTGACGGTGCCGGGCCCGCTCACCTTGCTCCAACTCGAAGTGACGGCCGCGCCCGAAGGCTTGCCGTCGTCGGTGACCGTCCCGCTCAGGGCGGCCGTCGCGGGGAGGGTCACGGTCTGGTCGGCTCCGGCCTCGACGACCGGGGCCAGGTTGCGCGCCTCGACGGTGACGGTCACCTCGTCCGCGCTCGTGAGTTCGGAGTCGGACGCCGTCAGCCGGAGGACGTAGGTGCCCGCCTCCGCGAAGGTCGCGGAGGTTGTGGCCGCGCTCGCGTCGGCGAAGGTGACCGCGCCGGGGCCGGAGACCTTCGTCCAGTTGGTCGTGGGTGTGCCGGCGGCGGGCAGGCCGTCGTCCGTGACAGAGCCGTTGAGCTTGACGCCCGCGCCCGTCACGGCGCGCAGCGAGAGCGCGTCGAAGTACGCGTCGTTGGTCGCGCCCGTCCGGCGCGTGGCCATGAGGCGGATGCGTATCCAGCCCGTGCCCGCGGGTGCCGGGCGCGCGTCTTCGAGCAGGTGCCAGGCGCTCGTCGTGGCGATTTCGCCCGAGTCGAGCCGCGCGATCAACGCGGTGTTAGAGGCGTTGCGGTATTCGAGGATGACGCGGGCCGTGTCCGGCAGCGCCTCGGCGCGCGAGCGGACGTAAGCCAGCCACTCGAACGCCTGCGTGCCGGCCGCGATGGTGGCGGCGAAGGCCGACACGTCGATGTCCTGACGCAGCTCGGCCGTCGCGGTCTCGCCCGCGTAGAAGAAGCTGTCGCCGTTGACGCTCTCGGGCGAGCCGCTCGCCCCGCGCGTCCAGGTGGTGCCGGCCGCCTCAGTCCACGCGCGGATTTCGCCGCCGACGAGCTGCTCGTCTGCGCCGCCGTTCTGGATCAGGTTGGCACCCGGCACAACCGACTGGTCGGGGCCTGCGTCCACGGACGGGCCCTGATTGGGTGCGAAGGGCTTGACCGTGACGGTCACCTCGTCCGCGCCCGTCAGCTCGGTGTCCCCCGCCGTGAGTCTCAGAACGTAGGTGCCTGCTTCGGCGAAGCCGGCGGTGGTCGAGGCCGAGGCCGCGTCCGCGAAGGTGACCGCGCCGGGACCGGAGACCTTGCCCCATGACACCGTCAGCATAGCGCCGAGCGGCAGCCCGTCGTCCGTGACCACACCATTGAGGCGCGCCGCGGCCGGGAGCGTGACGCCCAGGTCAACGCCCGCGTTGACGACCGGGGCGCGGTTGGGCGGCGTCACCGTGATGACCGTCTCGTCGTACGCGGTCAGCGCGGTGTCCGAAGCCGTGAGACGCAGCACGTAGGTGCCGGCCTCGCTGAAGGTGGCCGTGGTCGAAGACGAGGACGCGTCGGCGAAGCCGACGCTGCCGGGGCCGCTCAACATACTCCAGGAGGAAGTGACGGCGGCGTTCTGTGGCAGGCCGTCGTCGTTGACGATGCCGTTCAGGACGACGGCGGCGTTGTGGGCGACCGACTGGTCAGGGCCGGCGTCTACCTGCGGGGTCTGGTTCGGCCCGCTGAAGTTGATGGTCACCTCGTCACTCGACGAAAGCTCCGAGTCGCCGGCCGTCAAACGCAGGACGTAGATGCCGGGCGTGCCGAAGGTGGCCGTGGTCGAGGCCGCGGCCGGGTTGGCGAACGTCACCGTGCCCGGCCCCGAAACCTTGCTCCACGCATAGGTCAGGGAGGCGCACGGCGGCAGGCCGTCGTCCACGGCCGTCCCGTTGAGGGTGACGCTGTTCGCGGGCAACCCGATGAATTGGTTGTCGCCGGCGCTGACCGACGGCGGGTTGTTGGCCGAGCGCTCGGAGCCGTACTGGAGGTGGTCAATCTCAAGGCCGCCGATGCTGTTGGTGACCTTGATGCGCGAGATTCCGCCGCGGTTGAAGGCACCGAGGAAGCGGTCTTCGGCCGTCGTCCCGCTGAAGACGGCGTCGGGGAAGTTGTAGGGGCCGCGCAGGCCCATCGAGACGCCCTGCGCGTCGAAAGCCTCGAAGGTGACTGTCCCCGCGCCGTCGGTCCAGACGAGGCCGGCGTGCGTCGGCAGCGAGCCGAGGGCCGCGGCGTTGAAGGTGAAGGTGATGCCGGCCGCGCCACTGCCGGAGAAGAAGTTGTCGCCGGCCAGGCCGCTGCCGTTAATCGTCCCGTCGTCGCCGTCCACGGAATCGTGAAGCGTCGGCCCGAAGACGACGCTTGCGACGCCGCCCGCCGAGGCGGTGACGCCGGGCGTGTTGAGCAGATGATCCTCGAAGTTTTCGAGGTGGAAGTAGTTGTTGTCGAGTTGCTGGAAGGGACTGTCGGCGGCGCTCAGATAGTTCGTCACCTCGTAGTAGAGGGGTGCGCCGCTGGCGCGGACGGTGACGCTGACGTCGTCGAAGGTGCCGAGCGCGCCGTCGCCGGCCGAGAGCCGGAGGACGTAGACGCCGGGCTTGGTGAAGGTGGCGTCGGTCTCGGCCGCGGAGGCGTTGGCGAAGGTGACCACGCCGGGGCCTGTGAGCTTGCTCCACGAGATGAGGAGCGAGCCACCGGCCGGCATACCGTCGTCCGTCACCGTGCCGTGTAAAGTCGCCTGGCAAGACTCGACCGTCACGTCCGGGCCGGCGTTGACGGTCGGGGCCTGGTTGCCGGGGATGACTGTGACGACGAGCGTGTCGCTGCTCGTGTGGACGGAGTCGGTCGCCGTCAGGCGCAGCGTGTAGGTGCCCACGGCGCTGAAGGTGACGCCGGTGACGGGCGAGTCCGGCTTGGCGAACGTGGCGGTGCCCGGCCCGGAGATTTGCGACCACGCCAACGTCAGGCGGCGGTTGCTGGGCAGCGCGTCGTCGCAGGCCGAGGCTTTCAGCTCGGTCTGTTTGACGCCGCCGGCGAGCGTCTGGTCGGGGCCGGCATCGACGCCCGGCGCGACGTTGGACGGCGTGTTAAAGGGGAAGCCGACCGTCCCGACCGTCAGGTCATAGAGGACAGGACTCTCGCCGCTCGAAGCTCGCTCGAAGCGCACGACGACCCTCAGGTAGCGCCCGTTCGTGATGACCGGGTCATCGCCGTTCGAGACGGTGACGGGCTGCGTGTAGGTCGAGTTGTTCTCGCTGGTGGCGACGGTGACGGTGAGCAGGCCGTCGCCGCAGACCTGCGCCGTCCAGCCTATCCGCCCCCACTCCGCGCCCGCCAACTGGCTGTCGTAGACGACCGACCAGGTGCCCGTCTGCGGCGCGCCCGTCAGCGTGCTGCCGGTCATGTCGCTGTAGTTGTACGGGTTGCCGCCGAGGTTGGGCGTCGTGAAATCCACCGCGCCGACGCGCGTCACGCCGTCCGGCCCGAGCGACCCCGCGGCCGGGTTGATGCGCGAGACGGTGCCGCTGTAGTAGTTCGTCGCCCAGACCTTGCCCGCGCCGTCCACGGCGACGCCCGTCGGGCCGCTCCCGACGGGGATGGTGCCGACGTACGAGCCGTCGTTCTTCATGTGGCCGACGCTGCTCGCGTTGAGCGAGTGCGCGATCCAGACGTGGTCGTTGCGGTCCACGACGCACCCCTGCGCCCACGGCGAACCCTGATTGTAAGTGCCAATCAGCGTCCCGTTGGGCGCGAACTTGTAGATGACGCTGCTGCCGTAAGTGGTGTTCCAGACGTTGCCCTGACTGTCGATGCACAGCCCGTAACTCGGGTGGCTGTAGCCGCGCCAGTTCGTGCCGTTCGGCCCCGTCAGCGGCTTCGAGGTGTCCCAGCGCAGCATCGAGTTGGCCGACCAGATGACGCCCGCCTTGTCGATCAGGCCGCCGTAGCCGCCGTAGCCCACCGACGGCTCGGCCCGCTTGATGAGCCCCGTCTTGCCGTCGATGAGGTCGAAGCGCTGCCCCGACGTGCCGCTGACCCAGATGTCGTTGTCCTTGTTGACCGAGACGTGGCGCGTGCCGGACGAGTTGACGCGCGTGTAGTGCAGGATGCACTCGTCCTGCGCGGTGGTCACGCCGCCGCCCGTGTTGGCCCCGCCCGCGTTCGTCCACGCGCGGAGGTCGTTGAAGCCGACGGAGGTGTCGATCTGGCCGTTGCCGTTGCGGTCCACGCACTGCCCGTTCTCGACCAGCCCGATGTGGACGACCGAGTTGCCGGCGCGGTTCGTCGCCCAGACGTTGCCGTTCTGATCGACGGTCGTGCGCGAGGGGTCTTTGGGCTGGCCGGCGGGCGAGGTGAAGTATTCGCCGATGATGGCGCCGGTCTCGGTGTTGATCTTGACGACGGTGCCCTTGGTCGAGACCGCCACCCAGATGAAGTTGAAGCTGCGCGTCGTCGAGTCGAGCTGCAACTGGTCAGCCGGGCTGTGCGTGACGTTGATGAGGCTGCCCAGGTCGAAGTCGGCGTTGAGGGTGTAGACGCGCGAGGCGTGCGGCCGCGGCTTGACGACGACGGTCGTCTCGTCGCTGGCGTTGAACTGCGTGTCGTCGCCGGTCAGCCGCAGGACGTAGGTGCCCGGGGCGCTGAAGGTGACGGGGGAGACGGGGCGGTCGGGGTCGGCGAAGACCGCCGTGCCGGGGCCGCTGACGACGCTCCACGCGACTTCGAGGACGCTGCCGACCGGCAGCCCGTCGTCGGTGGCCGTGCCCTGGAGGGTCGCCGCGTCGAGGAAGGTTATCTCCTGATCCGTCCCGGCATTGACTACGGGCGGGGTGTTGCGCGGCAGCACCGTGACGACGCACTCGTCGCTCACGTCGAAGCGCGTGTCAGTGGCCGTGAGGCGCAGCACGTAGGTGCCCTCGATGCCGAAAGTGGCGGTCGTCGCGGGCGAGTTGGCGTCGCCGAAGGTGACCGTGCCGGGGCCGCTGACCTTCGTCCAGACGGAGGTGAGCGCGGAGCCCGTGGGCAGCCCGTCGTCGGTGGCCGTGCCGCCGAGCGTCAACGGGCTCCCGGCCCTGACGGTCTGGTCGGGACCGGCGTTGACGACCGGCGGCTGGTTCTCTGGGTAGACGGTGATGACCAACTCGTCGCCGGCGGTGAACTCCGTGTCGTCGGCCGTCAGGCGCAGCGTGTACGTGCCGGGCGCGCCGAAGGTGGCGACGGTCGAGAGTGCGTTCGCGTCGGCGAAGGTGACCGAGCCGGGGCCGCCGACGACGCTCCAGACGGTTGTCACGGTCGAGCCGCGCGGCAGGGCGTCGTCGGTCGCGGTGCCGTTGAGCGTCGCCGTGTTCGGCAGTTCGATTGCCTGGTCGGGTCCGGCGTTGACGACGGGCGGTTGGTTGCGCGGCACGACCTCGACGCTCATCTCGTCGCTCGCGGTGAGCAGCGAGTCGGAGGCAGTAAGGCGCAGGACGTACACGCCCTCCTCGGAGAAGGTCGCGGAGGTGACGGCGCCGGACGGGTCGGCGAAGGTGACCGTGCCGGGGCCGCTGACCTTCGTCCAGACGGAGGTCGGGGTGGAGCCGGCGGGCTGACCGTCATCGCCGACCACGCCGTTGAGACTGACGTTGTCAGTCGGGAGCGTGATGACCTGGTCGGGGCCGGCGTCGGCCGTGGGCGGGCGGTTGAGCGACGGGGGCGCAACGTCGCTCTCGGTTATCTGGAGGATGCCGTTGCCGTAGATGTCGAGCCGGTCGCAGGTGACGGTGCCGCGGATGCGGCCGTTGCCGCCGATGGAGACCGAGCTGCCGGGGACGCGCACGATGCCGTAGAGCACGCCGCCGCCCGTCACCCCGACCGAGCCCTGCGCGACCGAGAGCAGGAGGAGGCGCGGGTTGTCCGCCGCGCCGACGCTCGAACCCGCCAGCGACACGTTGCCCCTGACGTTGAGGACGACGGGGCCGACTACCTTCAACTCACTTCCGCCCGACAGCGACAGCTCTTCGAGGTTGTAGACCGCGGGCTGTGTCGAGCCCGGCTGGCCGAGGACGAGCGTCGTGCGTCCGCCCGCGGAGAACTTCCCGTAGGTGCCCGGCGGCACGGCGACCGCGCCGGCCTGACCCGAAAGGCTCAGGTGACGCAGCGTCGCGGGGTCGCCGAGGGGCTCGCCGGCGTTTGTCAGCGACAGGTCGCGCGAGCCGGCCGGCGCGGGCGGCGCGGCGACAGGCGGGGGCACAAACGGGTCTGTGCGCGTGATGACGTGGCGCAGCGCGGCGTTGTTGCTGAGGGTGACCGTGTAGCCCGTGGGCTGTCTGCCCTCGACGCCCTCGATGACGCCGCCGAAAGTCGGCCGCCCCGAGCCGAGGGTGACGGTCGGCGTGCCGGGGACGAGCAGGTCGGAGGTGATAACGTCCGTGCCGTCGAGCACGACGTTCTCGCCCGCGAGTTGCCAGAGCGTGCCCTCGACGCGGCCGCTGTCGAGCACGGGCGCGTGACGCACGACGGCGATCTTGTCGTAGAACTGCTTGACGCCGGCGACGCCGGCCACGCCCGCGGGCGAGAAGGCGATTTGCCCCCAGCGCGACACCTGCGCGACCTGCCCGACCTCGAAGGCGGCCCCGTTCCAGCGGACGTGCGCCAGCACGCCCGGCGACTCCTGCGCGATGAGGATATCGCCGATGATGGAGTTGAAGGCGTCGTCGGGCGCGCCCCAAATCTTCTGCCCGCCCGTGTCAACGCCGTAGAAGTTTTCGTGCGCGGGGATGACGCGGATGTCCCCCGGCGTGACGCCGAGCTGGTAGCCGGTCGAGTTGCCGGCGGCGTCGATGGCGTAGACGGTGCCCTGCTCTGTAGCGCCCACCAGAATCTTACCCGCCCACGGGCCATACTTGCCCGCGCTGTCCGGGATGGTCGTGACGCCTTTGAGCGGCGTCGAGAGGTCTGCGATGCGCGTGGCCGCGCCGGCCGAGCTGATGCGCCAGACGCCGCCCGTGGTCGTGACGGCGATGAGGTCGCCGCCGAAGACGCCCGTCCGGTCGAAGGTCAGCCCCTCGCCGAGCTGCCCGACTTCGCCCGGCAGCGTGACCCACGGATTCTGCACCGACGCGCCGTCGGCGCTCACGCGCGCGATGACGCCGGGTGTGCCCGTGCCCGTCAACAACTCGCCGGGCTGGAAGCCGCCGAGACTCAAGCCCTGCCCGTCGTCGCGCGCCAGCGCGAGCCGCAGCCCGCCCGTCAGACCGCCGACGTTCGAGAAGGGGCGGTGGGTGCCGCCTTCGTCGAGCGACTCGAAGTTGTGCGGCGACCCCGAGGGAGAGTTGGAAGAGACGACGACGCTCCGCAGCGGCTGGTGGTGCTCGATGCCGACGTGGCCGCTGAAGGCCGTATTAAGCGGCATCAGCACGAGGCCGAAGTCGGCCCCCGGGACGACCTGAGCGGCGGGGCGCGCGGGCGTCACCCGAGCGGCCACCGCGCCGGCGAGTGCGCCGGTGAGCGTGCCGAGTTTCGCCGTCACCGTCGCGCCGAACGACGCGAGCGGCAGCTCACGCGCGGGGGCGGCGAGCGCGGGCGGCGCGGCCGCCTGTGCGAACAGCAGGAACGCGAGTGTCTGCGCGAGGAAGCGGCGCAAGGTGGAAGACCTGGGGCTGAAGCGTGCGCCGCGCGTGGCAGTCTGTCTCTTCACTTTGGGGGACATCGCAGAATCCTTCGTAGGGTTGGTGAACGCCATGGGTTGACGAACTCCGGCACGCGTCTCGACGTGGGCGCGTCGGGGAATCCGCGCGGCCCGAGGCGGCCGCGAACCGGCGCGGGGAGTGTGCCGGGGAGTTAGGTGCGCGCAGGGAAGTTAGAAGTCGAACTTCAGGGGGCCGCCGAGCTTCGAGGCGTTCTCGGGGTCGGCCGAGAGGGCGAGGGTGCCCGCGCCGGCCGACACGCCCGTGTACTGCCCGGTGCCGCCCTGCACGTCGAGTCGCAGCGCTTCGGCGGCGGAGACGATGCCGTGGGCGTCGATGGTCAGTGTGCCGCCGCTGACGACGCCCGCAAGTCTGCCCCGCTCATTGGAGGTGGCGTCGGCGTCAGGCGGGAGGACGGTCAGGCTCCAGGTCCCGCCGGTGACACTACCGCCCTCGTGCTTGAGCGACAGCGTGAGCATGCCGGGGAGGTCGCCGGTCGCGTTCAGGTTCAGCGAGACGCCCTCGGCGGAGGCGGTCTGCGAGCCGGTAACGCTGCCGTTGTATGTGGTCGCGGCTCGTGCCAGCACAACGCAGGCGGCGAGCGCCAGCGAGGCCGCCAGGAGGGGGGGGAATAGACGTCTCATCAAAATTCTCCTTGTGTCGTTCGGCGGGGCACCGTGGGGGTGGCACCCCGCGCGGTCTAGAAACTGTGCGAGACGCGCACCACCGCGTTCGTGCCCGGCGCGTCAACGCCCGAGCCCATCGTGCGGTAGTTCTTGTCGAGGATGTTTTCGAGGATGAACGTGACGGCCGAGCCTTCGCCCAGGCGCCAGCCCCCGCGCACGTTGAAGGTGGCGAAGCCCGGGTTCTTCGTGTAGAGCGGCACGCGGGCCGAGAGGTCTGCGCCGAGCACGCGCCGCAGCACTTGCGGCAGCGTCTCGCCCGTCTGCAAGAGCACGCCGCCGCGGACGAGCCCGCGCGCGACCGCGCCGCCAGAGAAGAAGTTGGTGATCTCTTCGCGCGTGCGTATGCCGCCGATGCGCGCCTGTTGGAGGTCGTTGTCGGAGAGGCGCGTCTGCGCGCCGGCAAAGTTCGTGTAGGACTCGACCCAGAAGCGGCGGCCCGCGGGAGTCCAGCGTACGGAGGCGAAGCCCGTCAGTGGCGGGATGCCGTTCTCAAGAGAAGGAGGCAGCCCCGTCTCGGTGTTCGTCCCGCGCACGTAGAAGCCGTTCGCGCTGAGCGCGAGCGAGCGCGTCACGTTGACGACGCCCGTCGCCTCGAAGCCGCGCATCCGCACGCGGCCGGCGTTGGCGCGCACGAAGACCGGCGCGCTCGAAAGGGAGGTGTAGACCGCGCCCGTCGCGTCCTGCCGGACGACCTGTTGACCGCCAACAGACGTGCCGACCGCGCCGGGCGCGAGCAGCAGCACGCGCCGCTCGATGAAGTTCGTGAACTCCGAGTCGAAGACCGAGGCGGTCGCGTCTACGCGGCCGGCGCGCAGCTTGAAGCCGGCCTCGTAGTTGTAGAGCGTCTCGGCCTTGAGCTGACGGACGGGGGAATTGCCGCCGCGCTCCGGCTGGCTGGCGTCTACCCTGCCGACCCGGCCGTCGAGGCGCGCGCCCTCCTCGGGCGTGACCTCGAAGCCGATGCCGGAGAGGCCGATGGAGCCGAA
>DAIRFV010000402.1:0-4344 GCA_036794905.1 Pyrinomonadaceae bacterium
GCGCGACGTGGCTCTCGGCGTCGGCGTTCCACTGCGGGAGGACGACGACGGCGCGGCGCTTCGCTTCGCCCCCTTTGTGCGGACTGCGGGGCGGCTGCCCCGGGAAGAGGCGCGCGCGGGCGGTGTTGTTTTCGGGGTACGGGGTGTTAACGGCGCTCGTCCACGTGAGGAGGTCGCCGTCGAGCGCGTAGTCGGTGACGGGCGTCAGTGCGTAGAACTCTTCGCTGTGCGCGACCGCGCGGCGGGCGGCGGCGAAGACGGCCGCGCGCGCGTCCTGGTCGCTCGCGTTGTGGGAGACGAACTCCGCGCCCCACTCGAAAGGGAGCACGACGCGGTTCGTGTCGCGCGTCGCGCGCCGCCGCTCCTGCGCCCTGATGATATTACCCAGCAACTTTTAATTCCGATCTTTATAAATAATTGAGCCTTGAATGCTAAAGGCCGGCGGCGTTGAAGGCAAGCGGGCGGTGGGTTATGAAGCGGAAGGAAGTTAACCACAGAGGCACAGAGGCACAGCTTTAAGAATTTGAAATTTCATTTTTGAAATTCTCTTTAGCTGTGCCTCTGTGCCTCTGTGGTTAATTCAGATTTACGGCTCGCCGAAGCGGCCCCGGTATTCGAGCGAGGTCATGAAGGCTTTGACCATCTCGGCGCGGCGCACGCGCGCGAGCGCGACGCTCTCGTCGCGCACGTCCTCGCCGGGGAGGCTGAAAGAGTCGAGCTTCGCGAGCCAGAAGTCGTAGCCCTCCGCGTCGGGGTCGCGCCGCAGGTAGCCGAAGTATTGCGAGAGGACGAAGGCCGGGTTGTAGAGCGTGCGGTAGACCGACTCGCTCTCGACGACGCTCCGGAGCGCCGCGGCGCGGCCCGCGTCGCCGCCCGCGCCGTAGGCCGCGTGGGCCGCCGCGCGCTCGGCGGGCGTGCCGTCTATGCCCGCGTTGTTGAAGAGCGACTCGATGTACGTGTCGGGGTTTTGCGCGCCGTGCGCGGCGACGAACTCCGGGCGCGCGACGAGCGCGAGGGCGAACGCCTGCTTGTTCGCCTCGAGCCGCGCGTCCGCGTCCGCCTGCCCGACGACGATGCCCTGCGCGACGCGCTGCGTGTCGCGGAGGAAGTCCTGGTAGCGCGGCGTCTGCCGGTTGTCGCCGAACGCGGCCTTGTGCGCGCGGATGACGAAGTAGCCGGTCTGCTGAAACTCAATCGAGAGGAAGAAGGCCGTCGAGACATCGACGCGCTTGACCTCGCGGCAACCGGCGTCGGCTCCGCACGACTCGATGCCCTGCGTCCAGAACTGTAGACCCTCGGCGTCGGGCTGGCGGCTGAGGAAGTCGTGGTAGTGCTGGCAGACGAACGACTGCGAGTTGTCCAGAGGGTTCGCGCCGCCGCCGGCCGTGTCGTCGTCGGCTATCGTCAGAGTCGCCGACGCTGGGGCGCGGAAGTTGACGTTGGCGGAGGCCGAGGCCAGCTCGACGCGAACGGTCTCCGCCCCTTCGACGAAGGCGTCGTCGTTGACGGGGACGGCGAAGGTCTTGCTCGACTCGCCCGCGGCGAAGAGGAGCGTGCCCGTCGTCTGCGTGTAGTCCGAACCCTGCGAGGCGGTGTCCTCAAGCGTCCTGTACTCGACCGCGGCGGGCGCGCTCAGGTCGCCCTCGCGCGCGACGGTGACGAGCGCCGCCGCGCACCCTTCCGGCGCGCCGTACACTGTCGCGGAGAGGCTCGCGAACGACGAGGGCTCGACGCCGCTCCCGGCGTCGAAGCGCACGACGCCCAGGTCTGCGCCCCCCGGGTTGGCGTCGCCGTTGACATCACCGACGACGATGACCTTCCCGTCGGGCTGCGCGCCCATCCCGCGCGCGAGGGCGTAGGTCTGGTCGTCGAAGCGCGCCGCGGCGCGGCCCCCCACGCCGAAGGTGTTGTCGGGCGAGCCGTCCGCGTTGAAACGCGCCGCGCCGAATTGGGGCGGCCCGCTGAAGCCGTTGCTGCTGACGTAGCCGCCGGTCACGAGTTTGCCGCCGGGCAGGACGGCGAGGCCGAAGGGACTGTCCGTGCCTGAGTCGAAATCCGCGAACACCCTGCCGGCCGTGCCGAACGTCTGATCGAGCGAGCCGTCCGCGTGCAGGCGCCCGAGGGTGAAGTCAGACCCCGTGCGCGTGCGGCTGTTCGAAGAGGTGCCCGCGAAGACTATGCGGCCGTCCGGCTGAAGCGCGACCCCCGTGCAGGAGTTGTCGTAATCGAGGAAGGCGAAGGTCGTCTGGCCGTCGCCGTCGAACGTCGGGTCGGGCGAGCCGTCGGCCTTCAGGCGCGCGAGCGCGAACGACGAAGAGATGAGGACGTTGCCGCCGATCCGGGCCGCGCTGCCCGCGAGCACGACGCGCCCGTCCGCCTGCAAGGCGACGCCCGCCGCCCCGTCGCTCAGGCCGAAGTCGAGCGTCACGAACCCGCCCGCGCCGAAGGTCGCGTCGGGCGTCCCGTCCGCGTTATAACGCGCGCTGGCGAAGTCTGTCGGGTTGTCCCCGGCGGGCGTGCCGGTGCTGACGATGCCCGCGACGACGAGCCGTCCGTCCGGCTGCACGGCGAACGAAGAGGCGCCCGAGCTTCGGCCGGACGGGAACTGCGTCGTCACCTTGCCGTTCGTCCCGAAGGAAGCATCGGGCGTGCCGTCCGCGTTGTAGCGCGCCAGCGCGAAGTCGGAGCGCGACGGGCCGGGGAAGTAGGCCGAGCCGACGACCACGATCTTCCCGTCCGACTGCACGCGCACGTCGGAGGCGCCGTCGGCCGTGCCGCCGAAATCGGTCAAGACCTTCCCGCCCGCGCCGAACGTCGGGTCGAGCGTACCGTCCGGCCTGTAGCGCACGACGCAGATGTCGCCGAAGATTGAGGGGCCGCCGCCGCCGCCGGCGACGCCAGCGACGACGAGTTTGCCGTCCGGCTGGACGGCGACCGCGCTGCCCGACTCGACCCCGCCGAAGTCGGTCAGAACCCTGCCGCCCGAGCCGAACGTCGGGTCGAGATTGTCCGCGGCGGCGGCGCTCGCGGGAGTCGTCGTCATTGAAGTCGAGAGAAGGAGCGCGAGCAGCGCGGCGGTGGTGACGCGGAGCCGTCGCGTCGGCGCGTTGAGGCTTCTGCCTGCGGGGAGTTTTTTCATCGGGGCCTGGCCTTCGGTAAGTCGGGGGGCGCAAAGGGTGGCCGGCGGGGAGTCGCCGGAATGTCCGCCGCGGATGATAACAACCGCGTGAATCACTCAACAAGCCCCGAAGCAGTTTTCGCTTGAGTGAAGATGAAGACGATTAACCACAGAGACACAGAGGCACTGCTTGAAGCAATTAGGCCCCAAGCCGTGCCTCTGTGTCTCTGTGGTTAACTCCCTCCCAGCTACACCCTGCTTACGGGTGGACAGTCCAGAAGTTGTAGCTGCCTGAGCCGCTGTAGGAGTAGACCTGGAAGCGGTAGTAGCCGGCCGTGCCGGAGTAGGAGATGGTCTCGCTGGAGGTCGCGCTCTCCGAGCGGGCGACGATGACCCACGCCGAGCCGTTCCACTTCTGCAAGTAGAGGTCGAAGTCTGTGCCCGAGGTCGGGCCGACCAGACAGCCCTTGTGCGTGCCCGAGAAGGAGCTGTAGTAGTAGCTGCCGTTCGGGTGGTAGTCGAAGTCGCCCGTGAACCCGAGCGAGCCCGCGTAGAGCGTCCCGCCCGTGCAGGCCGCGGGCACGCCGCCGCCGCCGCCGCCCGTCGTCAGGGGCGAGTAGAGCAGGCGGTTGGGCGAGCCCGTCCCGATGCCGGTCAGCACGCCGGTCGTCGCCGTGTTGACGATGGCGTCGCGCACGGTCTGGTTCGACGCGCCGGTGTTGTTCTGGAGGTAGAGCGCCGCGACGCCCGCGACGTGCGGCGTCGCCATCGAGGTGCCCGAGATGGTGTTCGTCGCCGTGTCCGAACTCCACCACGCGGACTGAATCGAGGAGCCGGGCGCGAAGAGGTCGAGGCACGTGCCGACGTTCGAGAAGTCGGACTTGGCGTCGGTCGAAGTGGTCGAGCCGACGGTGATGGCCGCGGCGACGCGCGACGGCGAGAGGGTACAGGCGTTGACGCCGTATTCGTTGCCCGCGGCGACGGCCGTCGTCACGCCCGCGTTGATCATCGCCTGCACGGCGTTGTCGAGCGCGGTCGAGGCGCCGCCGCCGAGAGAGAGGTTGGCGACCGCGGGCAGTTGGCGGTTGGCCGTCACCCAGTCGACGCCGGCGATGACGGTCGCGTCCGTGCCGTCGCCGTTGCAGTCGAGCACGCGGACGCGGTGGAGCGTGACGCCCTTGGCGACGCCGTAGGTCGAGCCGCCGACGGTGCCGGCGACGTGCGTC
>DAIRFV010000403.1:0-4335 GCA_036794905.1 Pyrinomonadaceae bacterium
GCGAGATGCCCTCGCCGTACATGATGTCGAACTCGCACTCGCGGAAGGGCGGCGCCACCTTGTTCTTGACGATCTTGACCTTCGTGCGGTTGCCCACCACGCGGTCGCCGTCCTTGATGGCGCCGATGCGGCGGATGTCGAGGCGCACCGACGAGTAGAACTTCAGCGCGCGCCCGCCGGTCGTCGTCTCCGGGCTCCCGAACATGACGCCGATCTTCTCGCGAATCTGGTTGATGAAGATGAGGCAGGTGTTCGTCTGGCCGACGATGGCCGTCAGCTTGCGGAGCGCCTGCGACATCAGGCGCGCCTGCAGACCCGGAAGGCTGTCGCCCATCTCGCCGTCCAGCTCCGCGCGCGGCACGAGCGCCGCGACCGAGTCCACGACGATGACGCCGACGCCGTTCGAGCGCACGAGCGCCTCGGTGATCTCCAGAGCCTGCTCGCCCGAGTCGGGCTGAGAGATTAAAAGCTCTTCGATGTTGACGCCGAGTTTCCCGGCGTACTCCGAGTCCATCGCGTGCTCGGCGTCGATGTAGGCGGCCACGTCGCCCGTCTTCTGCGCCTCGGCCACGATGTGGAGCGCGAGCGTCGTCTTGCCGGAAGACTCCGGCCCGAAAATTTCGATGACGCGACCCCGCGGGATGCCGCCGACGCCGATGGACGCGTCGAGCGAGAGCGAGGTCGTCGAGATGGCCGGGATGTCGATCACTTCCTTATCGCCGAGGCGCATGATCGAGCCCTTGCCGAATTTCTTTTCGATGTTCGCGAGCGCCGCCTCGACCGCCTTGCCGCGGTCCGCGCCCTGCCTGTCAGCCATAGTTGCTACCACTCTTTCTCGTCCCCTTTTCTCACGCTGTTAAATTTGTGTCCTAAAGCTTAAGACCCGGAGAGTCTATCACAAACAACGCGAGAATGGAACAGCGTTTCACACTTGCAACAATATTTTTTTCACCCTGGCGGGGATGAAGCCGGAGATACGACCTGAAGCCGGGACAATATACGACAGCGGCGGTTTCAAGTCGAGCGCGTGCCCGCCGGGCTGAGACGGCGTGAGACATTCCCTCAGACTTGAGGCAGGAGCGCGCGCGCGAAGGCGCCGACGCGGGCGACGAGGTCGGGGCTGCCGGCCTGTTTTTCTATCTCGGAGACGAGCGCGGAGCCGACGACCGCGGCGTCCGCGTAGGCCCACACGTCCGCGACCTGCGCCGCCGTCGAGATGCCGAAGCCGACGGCGACGGGCAGCGCAGACACGCCGCGCACGCGCGCGACGAGGCGCTCGGCCTCGTCGCTCATCTGCTCTCTCGCGCCGGTGACGCCCGCGCGCGAGACGGCGTAGACGAAGCCGCTGGCGCGCTCGGCGATCATCTGTAGGCGCGCGTCGGAGGTGGTCGGGGCGACGAGGAAGATCTGGTCGAGCCCGCGCCGGGCGAGCACGGCGTTGAAGTCGGCCGACTCTTCGGGGACGAGGTCGGTGGCGAGTATCCCGCACACGCCCGCGCGGACGCACTCGTCGGCGAGACGTTCGACGCCGTACTGTAGGAGCGGGTTGAAGTAGCTGAAGAGGATGACGGGCACGTCCGTCTCGCGCCGCGCCTCGGCGAGCGTGCCGAGCACGTCTTCGAGCCCGACGCCGTGGCGCAGTGCGCGCTCGGCGGCGCGCTGGATGGTGGGGCCGTCGGCGACGGGGTCGCTGAAGGGCACGCCCAGCTCAATCAGGGTCGCGCCCGCGCGCGCCAGCTCGACGACGAGCGCGCGCGACGTTTCGAGGTCGGGGTCGCCGACGGTGATGTACGGGATGAAGCCGCGGCGGCCTTCGGCTCGGAGGTTCTTGAAAGCCTCGCTGATTCGGCTCACGCTCACTCCTCGGCCGTCTTCAGGCCGCGCCCCCGGAGGCGATTTCCGCAACGGTCTGCACGTCCTTGTCGCCGCGGCCGGAGAGGTTGACGACGAGGGACTCGCTCTCCTTCATCTCGCGCGCGAGTTTGAGCGCGTGCGCGACGGCGTGTGCGGATTCGAGGGCGGGGATGACGCCTTCGAGTTTCGAGAGGAGGCCGAAGGCTTCGAGCGCCTCTTCGTCGGAGGCGGAGACGTACTCGACGCGCCCCTCGTCGTGGAGGAAGGCGTGCTCGGGGCCGATGGACGGGTAGTCGAGGCCGGCGGAGATGGAGTGCGTCGAGGCGATCTGCCCGCGCTCGTCCTGCAAGACGTAGCTCAACGTCCCCTGCAAGACGCCGGGGCGGCCGCCGCCCGCCCGGTTGAAGCGCGCGGCGTGGAGCCCGAGTTCGACGCCGGTGCCGCCGGCCTCGACCCCGACCATGCGGACGCCTTCGTCATGCAGAAACGGGTGGAACAGTCCGATCGAGTTCGACCCGCCGCCGACGCAGGCGACGAGCGCGTCGGGCAGGCGCCCTTCCCTTTCGAGGAACTGCGCGCGCGCCTCGCGCCCGATGACGCTCTGGAACTCGCGCACCATGAGCGGGTAGGGGTGCGGGCCGAGCGCGCTGCCGAGAAGATAGTAAGTGTCGGCGACGTTAGTCACCCAGTCGCGCAGCGCCTCGTTGATGGCGTCTTTGAGCGTGCGCTGCCCGGCGTCAACCTCGCGCACCTCCGCGCCGAGCAGGCGCATGCGGAAGACGTTGAGCCGCTGACGCCTCACGTCCTCCGAGCCCATGTAGACGACGCAGCCCAGGCCGAAGAGCGCGCAGACGGTGGCGGTCGCGACGCCGTGCTGCCCCGCGCCCGTCTCGGCGATGACGCGGCGCTTGCCCATCCGCCGCGCCAGTAGGACTTGCCCGAGCGCGTTGTTGATCTTGTGCGAGCCGGTGTGGGAAAGGTCTTCGCGCTTGAGGTAGATGCGCGCGCCGCCCGCGTGCTCGGTCAGGCGCGCGGCGTGGAAGAGCGGCGTCGGGCGGCCCGAGTAGTCGCGGAGCAGCGTCTCGAACTCGCTCTGAAAACTCGCGTCGTCGCGCGCCGCGTCGAAGGCTTCGGTCAGCTCTTCGAGCGGGGCCATCAGAGTCTCGGGGACGTAGCGGCCGCCGTAGCGCCCCCAGTGCCCGCCCGCGTCCGGAGTTGGATTTTGCCCGCCCATCGAAGCCGCGCACCCCGCCCTACGCCGTCGAAATTTTGAGCGGCGGCGGGCGCCCTGTTGGCACCCGCCGCCGCGTTGGAAGAATCGTGTTGTCAGTCTAGCCCAGGCGGAACCGTTTTGGAAACGGAGGCCGCCGCGCGTCAGCCGCGCGCGCCGGAGGCGGGGCCGGACGCGCTGGCGAGCACGACGCGGTTGCGCCCCTCCTGCTTGGCGCGGTAGAGCGCGGCGTCGCTGGTGCCGAACAGCTCGCGCTCGGTGCGCGCGTTGTCGGGGCACGAGGCGACGCCGATGCTGACCGTGACGCCGCCGCCGATCTCTTCGAGCGGACGCGCCGCCACGGCGGCCCTCACGCGCTCGGCGGCGGCGAAAGCCTTGTCGCTCCCGACGCCCGCCAGCAGCAGCGCGAACTCTTCGCCGCCGAGGCGCGCCGCCGTGTCGTTGTCGCGTGAAAGCTCGGCCAGCACCTCCGCGACCGCGCGGATGACGCGGTCGCCCGCCGGGTGGCCGTAGGTGTCGTTGACGCGCTTCATGTGGTCGATGTCGAGCAGCATGAGCGCGCAGGGGATGTCGTAACGACGCCAGCGCTCGGCCTCCTGCTCAAGCGCCTTGCGGAAGCGGCGGCGGTTGGCGAGCCCCGTCAGGTAGTCGCGGTCGGCCTCGGCGCGCAGGCGGTCGATGGTCAGCCTGTAGGCGACGAGCTGCGCGGCGCGCAGGGCGAGCAGTTGGAACTCTTCGGGGAGTTGGAAATAGTCGGCCGCGCCCGCGGCCATCGCCTCGCCGCGCCGCTCGGGCGTCGCGGGGTCGAAGCCGGCGAGGATGACCGGGACGGGCTCCTGCGCGTCGGAGAGCATGCGCGACAGTTCGGTGGCGCTGACGCCTTTGACGGCGGCGTCGGCGACGACGACGTGCGGGCGCGCGCGCTGGAGCGCGACGAGCGCCTTGACGCCGCCCGCCACGCCCGCGACGCAGAAGCCGCGCTCTTCGAGCCCCGCGCCGTAGGCGCTGATGCGCGGGTCGTCGGTCACGAGCAGGACGCGCCCCTGGTCGCGCGCCGGCTGTCGGCGGCCGTCTGTGAAACGTGCGGTGGCAGTCATTCCTGGGAACTCGGGCGAAAGACGATGCTGCTTGTCGGCCCAAACGGTGGGAGGCGAAGTCAGGGCTTCACGTTCGGCACGGCTACCGAACCCCTTGCTCGTTCGCCGCCAGCATAACCGAAGAGGTGGGAGAGGAGTCAAGGGGAAAGTAGG
>DAIRFV010000009.1:0-15456 GCA_036794905.1 Pyrinomonadaceae bacterium
AGTAGGCAGTAGGCAGTAAGCAGTAGGCAGTTAAATGCCCCTCATCGCTCAAACCGTGCGGTTGTCATCCTCAACGACCGCCGAGCGGAGCCGACTACCATCTGCCTACTGCCTACTGCCTACTGCTCTTAGAAAGCGGCGCATGAGTTCCGGGCTCTTGCGGCCGGGGGAGGTCTCGACGCCGCTGCACACGTCCACGGCGTAGGGTCGGACGGCGGCGACCGCCGAGGCGACGTTGTCGGGGTTGAGCCCGCCCGCGAGGAAGAGTCTGGGGACGCGCTCGCGCGTGAGGGTTGCGAGCGTCCAGTCGAAGGTGTGCCCCGTCCCGCCGCGCGCCCCCGCGACGTAGGCGTCGAGCAGGACGGCGTCGGTCTGATACGCGGCGGCCGACTCGGGCGTGTAGTCCGCGCCGACGCGCAGAGCCTTGATCGTCGTCAGCCCTCCTAAGCGGCGGCAGAACTCGGGCGACTCGTCGCCGTGTAGTTGAACCGCGCCGAGGCCGGCCGCGCGCGCGATGCGCTCGACCTCGGCGGGCGCGGGCTCGTTGACGAAGACGCCGACGCAGGAGACGCGCTCCGGAAGTTGTTCGACGATCTTTCGGGCTGCGGCGGGCGTGACGTAGCGCGGGCTCCGCGCGTAGAAGTTGAAGCCGAGCATGTCGGCGCCCGCGTCCAGCGCCGCGAGCGCGTCTTCGACGTTTGTCACCCCGCAGACTTTGACCAGCGTCATGCTCAGCCTCAGACAGTCGGTGCCGCCTCGCCCCAGCCGCCCGCGCCCGCGAGATACCGCAGCGCGACCTCCGGGTCTTCGGCGCGCATCAGCGTCTCGCCGACGAGGAAGGCGCGGAAGCCGTGCGAGCGCAGCCGGTCAACGTCCCCCGCGCCGCGCAGGCCGCTCTCGCTGACGAGCAGCGCCCCCGCGGGCGCGAGCCCCGCCAACCTGACTGAGGTTTCGAGCGAGACCTCGAACGTGCGCAGGTCGCGGTTGTTGACGCCGACGACGCGCGCCCCGGCCGCGGCCGCGCGCCCAAGCTCCGCGGCCGTGTGGACTTCGACCAGCGCGTCGAGCCCCAACTCCTCCTCGGTCAGACGGAGCAGCCGTGCGAGCGCGTCTTCTTCGAGCGCGGCGACGATGAGCAGCAGCGCGTCGGCGCCGGCCGCGGCCGACTCGAAGACCTGATACTCGTCGAAGATAAAATCCTTCCGCAGCACCGGCAGCCGCGTGCACGCCTTCGCCTCCCGCAGGTCGCCGAGCGAGCCGCGGAAGTAGTCCTCCTCGGTCAGCACAGACACGGCCGCCGCCCCGCCGCGCTCGTACGCGCGCACGGTCTCCCCGACGGAAGCGCCCGCGCGAATCTCGCCCTTCGACGGCGAAGCGCGTTTGAACTCGGCGATGATGTTCACGCGCCCCGCGTCTTCCAGAGCTTGACGAAAGTGGTGCGGACGGGCGTCCGCGCGGGCGGCGAGGGCTGCGCGCCGCACCTCTTCAAAAGGCCGCGCCGCCTTCGCCTCCGAGAGCCGCGCGCCCTTCCGCTCAATAATCTTCGACAGGAAATCGCTCGGCATTCACCCTCAACCCTTCGACGCGCTGACGAGCCCTTCGAGCTTCCCGAGCGCGGCGCCGCCGTCAATGCTCTGCTCGGCCAACGCGGCGGCCCCCTTCAAATCGTCCGCCGCGCCGCCGACGTAGAGCGCCGCGGCCGCGTTGACGCACACGAGCGAGCGCCCCGCGTCGCGTCTTTCGCCCGACAGAATCGAACGGATGGTCGCGGCGTTCGCCTCCGCGTCGCCGCCGCGCAAGTCCTCCAGAGTTGAACGCTCAAAACCGAACTCTTCCGGCGCCACCTCGAAGACGCGCACCGCGCCGCCCCGTACTTCCGCGACCTTCGTGCGGCCGTCGAGCGTCACCTCGTCCAGCCCGTCGAGCCCGTGCACGACCCACGCGCGCTCCGAGCCCAGCGCCAGCAGAGTGCGCGCCAGCGGCTCGACCAGTGCCTCGTGCCAGACGCCGATGACCTGCCGCGGCGCGCCCGCGGGGTTCGTCAGAGGCCCCAGCAGGTTGAAGGTCGTGTGCACGCCCAGCTCGCGCCGCACGCCCGCCACGCGCGCGGTCGCGCCGTGGTAGAGCGGCGCGAACATGAAGCAGACGCCCAACTCGTTCAAACAAGTCTCGGAGACTGCGGGCGGGGCGGCGACGTTGACGCCGAGCGCCGTGAGCACGTCGGCGCTGCCCGAGCGGCTGGTGGCGGCGCGGCTCCCGTGCTTGGCGACGGGGAGCCCCGCGCCCGCGATGACGAAGGCCGCCGCGGTCGAGACGTTGAAAGTCTTCGCCGAACTCGAACCCGTCCCCGCCGTGTCCACGAAGCGCTCGTGCCGCGCGCGGATGCGCACCGCGCGCCCCCGCATCGAGGAGGCGAGCCCCGCCAGCTCCTCCACCGTCTCGCCCTTCACGGCCAGCGCGACGAGGGCCGCGCCGATCTGCGCGTCGGTCGCCGTGCCGTCGAGCAGCGCGTCGAGCAGCGACGCGGCCTCCTCGCGCCGCAGGTCTTCGCCGCGCATCAGCCGCAGCGTGAACTCGCGCAGGGGCGGCCCCGCGCGCTCGTCCCTCCGCGCGGGCGTCGGCAGCAGCCACGACGGCAGCGTCTTCTCTCTGCGGGGTTCGTCGGACATAGTGTGTGGCGTGCCGCGGGGCGGCGTTTGAAGCTTCGACTTCATTTAACCTACAGCTTCAAAAAATTCGCGAGCAGGCGCTTGCCTTCAGACGTGAGGATTGACTCGGGGTGGAACTGCACGCCCTCGACCTTGAGGCGTCGGTGGCGCAGACCCATGATGACGCCGTCGGGCGTCGTCGCCGAGACTTCGAGGCAGTCGGGCAGACTCTCGCGCTCGACGACGAGCGAGTGGTAGCGCGCGGCCGGGAAGCGGTATTCGAGCCCTTCAAAAATCGTCCGGCCGTCGTGGCAAATCTCGGCCGGCTTGCCGTGGACGGGCTCGGGGCCGCGCACGACGCGCCCGCCGAATATCTGCCCGATGGCCTGATGCCCGAGGCACACGCCGAGCACGGGCACGTGGCCGGCGAGCGCCGCGATCAGCTCCAGCGTCACGCCCGCCTCGTCCGGCGTCCCCGGCCCCGGCGAGACGACGACGCGCTCCGGGCGAATCTCGCCCTCGACCTCGCTCACCGACACCTCGTCGTTGCGCCGCACCTCGACCTCCGCCCCCAGCTCGCCGAGGTACTGCACGAGGTTGTAGGTGAACGAGTCGTAATTGTCTATCAGCAGAACCTTCTCGCCCATCGCGACACGCGCCCCCAGCCGCTCAAGCCTTCTTCTTCGACGCCTCGGCCTCGCGCAAAGCCTTCTGCACTTCGGCCTGGCGCGAGTGGCCGGCGGCGGTCTTGCCCGTCTTGTCCTTCGCCGCGGGGTCGGCGCCGCGTTCGAGCAGGAGCCGCACGACGCGCTCACGCCCCTTGTTCGCCGCGGTCATGAGCGGCGTGCCGCCGCCCGCGTTGGCGATGTTCGGGTCGGCGCCGTGCTCGAGCAGACTCGCCACGAGCGCCTCCAGGTCGTAGTAGACGGCCCACGTCAGCGCCGTCCCGACCGACTCGTCCACCTTGTTCACGTCGGCGCCCGCGCCGAGCAGGAGTCCGACGACCTCGGGGCGGTTCTTCGCCACCGCGTACATGAGCGCCGTCGAGCCGCGCGTCTCGGCGTCTGTGGTCTGCGCGTCGAGGTCGGGCTTGAATTCGAGGACGGTCTTGACCGTCTCCTCCGAGCCGTTGAGCACGGCGCGCATGAGCGGCGTGAAGCCGCGCCGGTCGCGCCCGTTCACGTCCGCCCCGCGCTCAAGCAGCGTGCGCACCGACCTGGCCTGGTCGTAGCGCGCGGCCAGCAGCAGCGGCGTCTCGCCCTCCGGGTTCCGCACCTCCGGGCTCATCCCCGCGATGAGGAAGAGCTTGACGCCGGCCTCCCGCCCCTCCTTCGCCGCGTTCAGGAAGTCGTCCTCCTTGTAAGCGTACCCGCGCAGAAACAGCTCGCGCCGCGCCGTGTCCGGCCCGATGTCTCGATCCTTCGGCGCGTTGCCGCAGGATAGGAGGAGTAGACAGTAGACAGTAGACAGTAGACAGTAGAATGCCGTACGCCGGCACGTGCCTCTTAACCTTTGACTGATAAAAATGATGCTGTTCGTAATCAAAGTCTTACTGCTTCCTTCTCGTCCGCAATTCCGATAACCGATATTCATTTTTCTACTGACTACTGGCTACCGTCTACTGTCTACTACTCTCTCACAATCCCCTCTCGGCCATCTCGACGGCGTTGAGCACGGCGCGCGCCTTGTTGACCGTCTCCTCGAACTCGCGCTCGGGGACGGAGTCGGCGACGATGCCGGCGCCGGCCTGGACGTGCGCGCGGCCCTCGCGCACGACGACCGTCCGGATCGAGATGCACGAGTCGAGGTTGTCCGCGTAGTCCACGTAAAGCACCGCGCCCGCGTAGACGCCGCGCGGCGACGGTTCGAGGCCGCCGATGATCTGCATCGCGCGCACCTTCGGCGCGCCGGTGACGGTGCCCGCCGGGAAGCACGCGGCCAGGGCGTCGAAGCGGTCGCGGTCGTCGCGCAGGCGCGAGCGCAGCCCCGTCACGAGGTGCATGACGTGCGAGTAACGTTCGAGCGCCATCAGCTCGCCCACCTCGACCGAGCCGTAGTCCGAGACGCGCCCGAGGTCGTTGCGGCCGAGGTCAACGAGCATCGTGTGCTCGGCCACCTCCTTCTCGTCGGCGCGCAGCTCCTCGCCCAGAAGCCAGTCCTCGGTCTCGGTCGCGCCCCTCTTGCGCGTGCCCGCGATGGGTCTGTAATCCAGACGCTGGCCGCGGCAACGCACGAGCATCTCGGGCGACGCGCCGACGACCGTCTCGCCCCCCATCCGCAGAAAGTACATGTACGGCGAGGGGTTCGTCGCGCGCAGCGCGCGGTAGATTTGAACCGGGTCAACCTCGCACGGCTTCGAGAAGCGTTGGGACAAAACGGCCTGATAACAGTCGCCGGCCGCGATGTGCTCTTTAATCCTGACGACCGCCGACTCGAACTCCTCGCGCGACCAGTTCGACTCGAAGCTCCCGCCGACGTTCCCGGCAGCAACACTCTCATCCACGCGCGCCGGGGCCGCCGCCCCCTCGGACAGAAGCCTCTCGACGCGCCCGGTCTCGGCGACGGCCGCCTCGTAGAGTTCGCGCAGGCGCGCGGGGCGTTCGCCCGCCTCCTCGGTCATCACGCACGAAGTAATCTCGACCTGCTGGCGCACGCGGTCGAAGGCGAGCACCGTGCGGAAGAGCATGAAGACCGCGTCGTCCGACCCTTCGGCCGGCCGCAGGTCTTTCGTCAGCACCGGCTCGAACCAGCGCGCCGCGTTGTAGGCCACGTAGCCGACGGCGCCGCCCGCCATCGGCGCGAGCCCCGCGCGCCGCGCGAGGCGGCGTGCGCGGAAGTAGTCGCGCACGAAATCGGTCGCACGCACGCCCCGCAGCTCTTCCGTCTCGCCGCCGCGCTCGACGTAGGTCGTGTCGCCGCGCCCGCGCACGACCAACTCGGGGTCGGCGCCGATGAACGAGTAGCGCGCGATGCGCTCGCCGCCCTCGACCGACTCGAGCAGGAAGGCGTGGCTCGCCTCGCCCGCCACGCGCAGGAACGCGCCGACGGGCGTCTGCAAGTCCGCGAGCACGCTCCGCACCACCGGCACCACGTTGCCGCGCGCGGCCTCCCGCTCGAACTCCTCGAATGTCGCGGGCGTCAACCCGATCATAGCTCTATAAAGTCCGGCTCACTCGGCGCGCTCGCGCGCGTAGGAGTCGAGCCGCCCGCAACCCTCGCAGCGGTAGGTCGTCACCTTGAAGAGCCGCTTCCCGTCCGTCTTCAGCCCCGCCCAGAAGCTGCTCTCCGGCTCGCCCTCCAGCCACTGCTGTTCGTTCGGGAAGTTGTAGTCGCCGCGGTCGAGCACGAAGCCCTCCTCCATCTCCCCGCCGCAGCCCGCGCACGTCAACACCTCGGCCACGCCTTCACTCTCCCTCGACAAGACTTCACCCGACCAGGCGGTTCGCGGCGAGCCAGTGGCCGCCGTCCACGACGATGACGGCGCCGTTGATGTAGGCGGCGGCGTCGGAACAGAGGAAGACCGCGCACTGCTCGATGTCGCGGATGAGGCCGAAGCGGCCGAGCGGAATCTTGCGGCGCAAGCGTTCCTTAACCGGCTCGGGGACGAGGCGGGTCATGCCCTCCGTGTCCTCGATGGGGCCGGGCGCGATGGCGTTGACGCGTATGCCGTGCGCCCCCCACTCGACGGCGAGGTTGCGCGTCAGGGCGTCCACGCCTGCCTTCGCCGCGGAGACGTGGAGCTGCATCGGCGTGCCCAGGTAGTGGAGCGTCGCGCTGATGTTGAGAATCTGCCCGCGGTTCTTCTTCAGCTCCTCGAACGCCGCGCGGCAGACGTTGAAGGTGCCCTTGAGGTCGATGTCCACGACCGTGCCGAAGCCGTTGGGCGAAAGCTCCTCGGCCTTGCAGAGGAAGTTCCCGGCCGCCCCGTTGACGGCGATGTCGATGCGGCCGAAGCGTTCGAGCGTTGTCGCCACCGCGCGCTCGACCGAGGCGTAGTCGCGCACGTCCGCCGCGACGGCCAGCGCCTCGCCGCCCGCCTCGTTAATCTTCGCCGCCGCCGGTTCGAGGTGTTCGAGCTTGCGGCTGACGAGCGCGACGCGCGCGCCCGCTTCGGCCAGAGCGCGGGCGACGCCGCCCGTGATGCCCGTGCCCCCGCCGGTGACGAAAGCGACGCGACCCTTGAGAATGCCTTCCGCGAAGATGCTGCGCGACTCGTCTGTCATGCGGCCTTCAATGCCTCCTTCAAAGTGAACCGCCCCTCGTAGAGCGCCTTGCCGACGATGACGCTATCGACGCCGCACTTCGCGATGGTCTTCAACTTAACCAGGTCTTCGAGCGACGAGACGCCGCCCGACGCCGTCACGCGCAGGCCCGACTCGCGCGCGATGGCGCACGTCTGTTCGAGGTTCGGCCCCGCCAGCATCCCGTCGCGCGACACGTCCGTGTAGACGATGCGGTCAACGCCCGCGTCGGCCACGCGGCGCGCGAGCGCGGCGGCCGTCAGGCGCCCGCCCTGCTCCCAGCCGTGCGTGAGCACCATCCCGTCGCGCGCGTCGATGCCGACGCAGACGCGCAGCCCGAAGAGCTGCACGAACATCTCCAGCGTCTCGGGCGACTCGGCGGCGAGCGTGCCGACGACGACCTGCGCCGCGCCGAACTCGATCAACTGCTGCACGTCCGAGACGCTGCGCAGGCCGCCGCCGAACTGGACGGGGATGCCGACCGCGCGGATGATGCGCCGCACGACCTTCCGGTTGACCGCGTTCCTGTCCGCGAAGGCCCCGTCCAAATCCACGACGTGCAGCATCCGCGCCCCCGCCTCCTCGAACCCCTTCGCGATCTCCGCGGCGTCGCCGTCGTAGACCTTCACCTCCGCGCGCCGCCCCTGCGTCAGGCGCACGCACTTCCCGTCCCTCAGATCGATTGCCGGAATGATGAGCATGTGTGTTGGGTGAAGGGTGTTGGGTTCTGGGTTTTAGGTATTGGGGGAAAGCTTGTTCTTAACCAGCACCTGAAACCCAGAACCCAACACCCTTCACTGCTTTTTCGGTGTTGGCGTCGGGGTCGGCTTCCCTTCCTCGTCGGCGACGTTGGGGGTGATGGGGGGCGGGACGGGGGCGCCGTTCTCGTCCTCCCTGCTGTCGCCGCCCAGCTCCTGGTTGACGGCGGCGGCCGCCGCCTGCGCGTTGTCGTTGTCCGGGTCGAGCCGCAGGGCGCTCTGGTAGTCCGCGAGCGCCTCACGCAACTGCCCCGCGCCGCGCTGCGCGTCGCCGCGGCGCACGTAGAAGCGCGCCAGCTCGTCGCGCGTCTCATCGTCGGCGGGGTTGCGCTCGGCCTGCCGCTCAAGGCGCTCGATGTCCCTGTTGAGCTGTGCGACGTCGCCCGGCGCCGCGGCGCCCGGGGTGGCCGCGCCCGTCTGTGGCGCGTTCGTCTGCGCCGGGCCGGCGTTGGCGTTCTCCTGCGCCCCGCGGCGGCAGCCCGTCGTGAGCAGCGCCGCGGCGACCAGCAGCGTGAGGACTGGCAGGGACGTGCGCCTGTTGAGAGAGTTGCTGTCCATACGAAACTAGCTCCCCTGCACGAACGGGCGCGACTGCACGATGTAAATCTGCCCGCGCATGTAGACCCACTCGATGTCCTGCTCGCGCCCGCCGAAGACCGTCTTGATGCGCGAGGCCGCGCGCGCGAGTTTGCGGACGACCTCGTCGGTCAAAACCGCGCGCTCGCCCGCGATGGGCACCTCCTTGACGCCGCCCGCCTCGTCGAACGTGAGCAGGCTCTCCTCCTCCGAGCGCGTGAGGATTTTGACCGAGTTGGCGCGCGGCAGATAAAGAATCTGCTCGGGAATCCGCTTGCCCTCGACCACCTTGATCCCTAAGCCCCGCTTGGCGCTGATGTAGATGGCGCCGCGGTTGTCGGAGTCGAACGGGTCGGTCGTAATCATCACGCCCGCGCTGTCGGCGTTGACGCCCTCCTGCACGAGCACGGCCATGTACGCCTTCGAGTGGTCGATGTTGGCGCGCTCGCGCGCCTCGTACGCCTCGAAGTTCCAGAGCGAGGCCCAGACGGTCTTGACGGCCTCGACCAGCTTCTCCTCCTCCCTCACGTTCGGCACCGTGTCGTAGAGCCCCGCGCCGTTGAAGTTCGGCAGGTCTTCCACGTTCGACGAGCTGCGCACGAACAGCCCCTTGCCCGCGTACTCGGCGCGCGCCTTCTTCAACAACACCCCGCGCAGCTCGTCGCCGACCTTGCCCTGTTGGAAACGCTCGCGCATCGCCGTCAGGCGCTCGCGGCGGTAGGCGGGGTCGTGGACGAACCTCTGGTCGTTCATCATCTCGAAGACGGCCTCTTCGAGTTTGTTCTCTTTGACGAACTGGTCGTAGTAATAGACGGGGATGCCGAAGCCGCCCGGCACGGTGACGCCCGCGATGCGCGAGCGCGCCAGCTCGCCGAGGTTGGCCGACTTCGCGCCGTAGGCGTCGCCCATCCGCGCCGTCTGCCGCGCGAGGTCGAGCAGGCGGCGCTCGGCGAGGTTGAAGCGCGGCGTCATCACCTTCTTGATCTCGGCCAGGCGCTCCTGGTACGCCTTGATCTGGTCGATGTCGGCGCGCTTGATGGTGTACTTGTCCGGCAGGGTCTCGAACGAGACCCACCAGCCGTCGTACTGCTTCAGCAGCTCGTGCGCGTTCTTGATGTAGGCGTTCGGCACGCCCCAGCCCTTCGCCAGCAGGTTGACGTGCGAGAGCGGCGTCGAGGGCTGCGAGATGATGACGCCCGCGACGGGCGGCAGACTGATGGGCACCTCGTTGAGGACGATGATCTCGTTGAAGCCGATCTCGACGTGCTCGTCGAGCTTGTCGATGACGTGGATGCGCCCCAAGCCCTTCGCGACGTTGAGCGCCTGGTACTCCTGCTCGCGCGCGATGTCGCTCTGCGTGACGCGCTCCAGCCCGGCGAGCTGCGCCGACTCCTGCTCCTGCCGAAGCGAGTTCGGCTTGTAGGCGACCGTGTCGAAGAAGGTCTTCCGGATGGCGTCGGCCGTGAGCTTCATCAGCTCGGCCGTGATGAGGTCGCCCTCCCAGAACTCGAACGTGTAGCGCTTGACGGGCGCCTGCCACGCGAGCGTGCCGAGGATGAAGCGGCGGTTGGCCTTGAGGTAGTTGTTTCGGAAGAACTCGTCGCCGCGTTCGAGCGAGAGGTAGGTGCCGTTGACGAAGTCCTTGTGGAAGCGGAAGCGCTGCGAGTTGACGTAGTAGATTTTATCGCCGTGCTTGCGGTCGATGACGAAGATGACGTGCGGCAGCGCGTACGGCTGGTCGGTGTAGACGCGCGCCAGCCGCTCGAAGTCGGCGCGCGACTTCAGCCGTTCGAGCCAGCGCTCGGCGGCGGCGGGCTTCCGCTGCTCGCCGCGGCCGTGTCGCGGCACTCCCGGCAGGCGAAGGGTCGAGGGCGCGGCCGGCGGCTGCGCGCCCCGCGGCGACGACTGGCCGTGCGCCGCCGCGGGCGCGAGCGCGAGCAGCAGGCCGGCGAGACAGAGCAATGCGGGGCGCGTAACGTTCGACTTCATACTTCTTCCCTTCCCTGCGTCAGCTTCGTGCCTTCGTGGCGGAGCAATTCTACCAGATAGTCTATGTGTCGGCGTTCGGTGAGGAAGCTGTTGACGTTGATGCGCAGCGCGCGGCGCCCGTGCAGCACGGTCGTCGCCAGCCACGCCCCGCCCGAGCGCTCGACCCGCTGCTGCAAGGCGCGCTGTACATCGTCCTGCTCGGCGGGCGACATCGCCCGCGCCCACGGGGGGAGGTATCGCGCGCAGCAGAGCGCCGTCTCCACCTCGCCCACGCGCTCGAACTCTTCCAGTTCATCAAAACGTGAGGCAAGGTATTCGACCAGCTCGATCTGCCTGTCAACCACCTCGGCGTAGCCGCGCACGCCGAGCGACTTGAGCGCGGCCCAGACCTTGAGCGCCATCCCGCGGCGCGTCCCCAACTGGCCGTAGCGGAAGAAGTCGTACTCGACGTCCGCGCCGCCGCGCTCCTCGCTCAGGTACTCGGGCGTGATGTCGAAGGCGTCGCGCAGCACGCGGGGGCCTCCGCGCGCGAGCAGCGCGCCGCACTCGAAGGGCACGAACATCCATTTGTGCGGGTCGAAGGCGACCGAGTCGGCGCGCTCGATGCCGCGTAATCTCCACTTGTGTTTCTCCGAGAACGCGAGCGCGCCGCCGTAGGCCGCGTCCACGTGGAACCAGAGACCGTTCTCGCGCGCGATGTCGGCCAGCTCGTCCAGCGGGTCCACGACGCCGGTCGAGGTCGCGCCCGCCGCGCCCGCGACGCAGACGGGCGTGTGGCCTTCACTGATGTCGCGCGCTAACTGGTCGCGCAGGCGGTCGGTGCGGATGTGAAAGCGCGAGTCCGTCTCAATCCTGCGCAGGTTCTCGCGGCCGAGGCCGAGGATGTCAACGCTCTTGATGAAGGAGTAGTGGCACTGCTCCGAGGCGTAGACGACGAGGCGGCCCGACGACCCTTGCGCGCGCAGGCCGCGGTCGCGCGCGCCCTCGACGGCGCGGTCGCGCGCGCACTTGAGGCCGACGAGGTTCGCCTCCGAGCCGCCGCTCGTCAGCGTCCCGAACGCGTCGGGGCCGTAGCCGACGAGTTGGCAGAGCCAGCGCAGCACGCGCGCCTCGACGACGCTCAGGGAGGGCGAGTTGCGCCACGCCGCGCCGTTCTGGTTGATGGCCGAGGCGATGGCGTCGGCCCAGACGGCGACGGGCAGGGGCGTCGGGTTGAAGAGCCCGAAGTAGCGCGGGCTCGGGATGTTCATCGCGTGCGGGATGAGGTCGCGCCCGATCTTCTCGAAAATCTCCCCCAGCCGGACGCCCTCCTGCGGGAGCGGCTCGTCGAAGAGTTCGAACAGTTCGGCGGGCGTGGCCTTCGAGCAGACGGGCGCGGCGTCGAGCGCGCGCGCGTAGTCCGTGACGAGCAGGACGGCGGCGCGGCCCAGGCGCTCGTGCTCTTCGGCGAGCGTGCGCGTGTCGGGGACTCGGCTGTTTTTTGTTTCTGACATCCGCTAAGCTTCGGGCTGGGTTGGGAGATGGCCGAACGAAAACTTACACCACGCGGCGAGTTTGACAAAGCGCTGGCGGAGCGCGCCGCGCGCTTCGGCGTCGGGTTGGACGGGGAGGCGCGCGCGCGGCTCGGCGACTACTTCGAGCTGGTCGCGGCGTGGAACCCGCGCCTGCACCTCGTCGCGCCGTGCCCGCCCGCGGAGTTCGCCGCGCGCCACGTGCTCGAATCGCTCACGGCGCTCCCGTTCATCAACGAAGACGCCACGCTGCTCGACGTGGGCTCGGGCGCGGGGCTGCCCGCAATCCCCTGCCTCGTCGTGCGCCGGGATGTGAAGGCCGTGCTGGTAGAAGCCTCGCAGAAGAAGTCCGTCTTCCTGCGCGAGGCGCTGTCGAGACTCAAACTGTCAGACCGCGCGCGCGTCGTCGCCGAGAGGTTCGAGAAGGTTGACCCGCCCGCCGCCGACTGCCTCACCTGCCGCGCCATCGAGCGCTTCACCGAAATCCTGCCCGCGCTCCTCAAATGGTCTGCGCGCGTGCCGACCTTGCTGCTGTTTGGCGGCGAGAGTTTACGCGAGCGTCTTGAGCTTGAAAGGTTAACCTTTGAAAGTGTTCGCGTGCCGGAGTCGGAGCGGCGGTTTCTCTTTATTGCACGAGGTGATGAATCAGGTCAGAACCACCCGCGGTAGCGGGTGGGCCTTGGTGACACGATGCCGCCGAGTTACAACAACCCACCCGCTACCGCGGACGGTGCTGACCCGGCTGCGGTCACGGCTACAAAAAAAGGCGGGGCTCGTTAAAGCCCCGCCTCTCTTCTTAACTGCGCGAGCGCTCTAGCGAATGACGGTGATGCCGATGAGCTGCTGGCCGTTGATGACGTAGTCGGCGGCGGGCAGTTCCTTCTCGTTGAGCGGCGAGAGCACGGTGGGCGTGTAGCCGCCCGAGGCGCGGTCGCTGTTGAGCGTGGCGACGAAGGAGGGCGGCAGGTTCGGCATCTCGTCCGTGCCGATGACCGCGCCCGTCGTGATGCGGAAGAGCTTCACGTAGAGGCGGTCGTTCTTCTTCATCTTGTTGATGGCGCCGACGAGCTGGCCCAAATCCTGCGGGACGAAGCTCTGCGAGGCCGAAGCCTGTTGCAGGGTGCCGCCGTCGCCGACGAAGAGGACGAGCTGGCCGGGCGGCACGTCGGCCGGAATCTGGACGGGGATGCGCTGGACGAACTGCTTGCCCGACTCGGTGCGGACGTAAGCCTGCACCTCGACGGTCTCGCCGCGGCGCACCTCGCTGCGGTCGAGCGCGATGCGGTCGAGCGTCGCCACCCGGCGCACGTCCGTCGCGGCGAGGTCGAGCGTAATCGGCCCCAGCTCGACGTTCTCGAAGCCGCTCGACAAAAGCGCCTGCACGGGCGCCGCCACCGAGCCCGCGGCCGAGATGCCCGCGCCCATCATCGAGAAGCGGCGCTCAAGCAGAATCGGCTCCTGCCCCTTCACTTCGATCTTCCCGCGGACGCTCACGGTCGAGTCGCCCAAGCTGCGCTCGCTCGAAGTGAGCGTGCTGTAGATCGTCATGTTCAGCAGGAGCGGCGTCAGGAACTCGTCGTTGGCGACCTCGTAGCGGAAGGTCTCGACGTGGTCGCGGCTCGTGTGGAGGTTGATCTGGACGGGCACCATCTTCGGCGCGTGGCCGAGCCGGCCGTAGATGCCGGTCGAGCGATCCTGCGAGATGGCGCCGACCATCTGCCCCGCCACCGAGAGCTTGAAGGAGTTGAGCGTGTTCGGGATGACCGTCACGACCCTCGACTCCGACATCGGCATGTCGGCCGAGCCGAGGCTCAGGAACGGGTGGCCGAAGGCGTAGATGCGCTCGCCGTCGCGGTAGGTCACAGTCCCCGCGGCCGCGATGGAGTAGTCGCCGCGCACCAGCTCGACGCTGACGGAGGTGCCCGGCGCGAGCGTCTGCTCCGTCACCTTGCCGAGCGGCGTGATGGCCGAGGCCCCGCCCATCCCCGCGACCGCCATGAGGCCCTGCGCCTGTAGCTGCGGCGTGAACTGCGCGACCGCCTGCGGCGAGAAGCCGTTGAAGACGAGCGGCGTCGCAATCGGCGCGAACTGCTGCCCGAGGAGCGAGGCCAGCGGCGAACCCGTCGCCACCGGCGCGACGAAGGAGACGCCCGCCATCTGTCCCTGCGGGAACTGCGACTTCCAGTCGATGCCCGAAAGCTGCGCGTAGGAGACGGCGCGGGGCTCGCGCAGGAAGCCCATCTGGTCGCGCCCCTCGCCGCTCGTTTGCCGGCCCTGCTCGAACATCTCGATCATCTGCTTGATGGGCGTGATGCCGGCGATGGGCTCCTTCGAGAAGGGGAAGGCGTAGGCGATGGCGCCGACGAGTTTGCCGTCGATGAAGACGGGCGAGCCGGACATGCCGGCGAAGACGCTGGTGCGCTCGACCTGCGCGCCGGAGAGCTTCGCGATGATGACCGACTTGCGGGGCGCGGGGAAGCCCGGCATCACGCCGAGGATTTCGAGGTTGAACTCCTCCGGCTCCGCCCCCGCGAAGACCGTCCGCGCGACGCCCTTCTGACCCGCGCGGACTTCTTCGAGCGGGTAGAACTCCGTGGCCTTGCGCGCGGCGCCCGGCGTGGGCACCTGCGCCAGCCCCGTGAGCTGTAGGGCGAGGAAGAGGACGAACAGGACGACGGCGTTTCTTCTCATCAAATTACCTCAAAGGGAGGGCGCACTGGTTTAACGAAGCAGCGGTTCGGGGGTTCATTTGGTCCGAACTCATGACGAAGGGGGAACGAGAAAGGAGCCCCGCGCCTGCCGACTATAACCGTGCCTTTCTCAAAGGGTCAAGCTACATCTTGTCCAAACAAGGATGAAACCAAAACCTCCCGGGTTGCTTGAGTTTAAAAGCTTAATGACCGCACGTTTCCCGCATCGCCCCCGGTTCTTGCCGCGCCTCCGGGGCGCGTGATACCTTCCGCCTCCCGACTCGGGGCGGCGACAAAATGTTAGACACCGAAGGTTTCATTCTGGCCGGCGGTTTTTCGAGCCGGATGGGCGAGGATAAATCTCGCCTGCGACTCGGCGGCCGGACGTTCGTCGAGATTGCCGCCCGCGCCCTCTCGACCGTTTCGAGCGGCGTGCGCGTCGTCGGCTCGCGTCCCGGGGTCGAGTCGCACGGGCTGGCGGTCGTGCGCGACATACACGAAGGGCTCGGCGCGTTGGGCGGGCTGCACGCGGCGCTGGCCGCCTGCGAGGCGCCGTGGGCGGCCGTCGTCTCCTGCGACCTGCCCTTCGTCACGGCCGAACTGTTCGGGCGCCTCGCCTCTCTGCGCGGCGAAGACGCGGACGCGGTCGCGCCCTTGCAGGAGGACGGACGCCCCCAACCGCTCTGCGCCCTCTACGCCGCCGCGCGCTGTTACGACGCGGCCGAAGAACTCATCCGCGCGGGTGAGCTGCGACCGCGCGCCCTGCTCCGCACCGTCCGCACGCGCTGGGTTCGATTCGAAGAACTCTCCGACCTCGACGGCTCCCGACTCTTCTTCCACAACGTCAACAGCCCGGCCGAATACGAGGAGGCAAAGAGGGTGCTGGGTGCTGGGTGTTAGGTGCCGGGTGGGTTGCGTCTGATGGAAACGACGTACTCTGACTGTAAAGGGTTTAACCAACACCCAACACCCGGCACCTAACACCCAACACCCAGCACCCAGCCTCTAGCCTCTAGCCTCTGGCCTCTGTACAATGGTGGAGC
>DAIRFV010000009.1:15556-57410 GCA_036794905.1 Pyrinomonadaceae bacterium
CACCCAGCACCCAGCCTCTAGCCTCTAGCCTCTGGCCTCTGTACAATGGTGGAGCCATGTCTCCTCGACGCCGAACAGGCCGGAAAGCTTTAACGGCGCTGCTCCCCATCCTCCTGTTGCTCGTGCTCGCCGTGGTTGGCGTGACGGTGTGGCTGGTCTACGCCGCGGCGCGCCCGCCGCGGCGCGCATACCTCGTCACCCCCGAGCAGTTCCTGCGCCTGAGCGACCGCGGACTGCGCGCCACCGAAGAGACGTGGCAGAACCGCGACGGCACGACCGCGCGCGGCTGGCTCGTGCGCGGCGCCGAAGGCGCCCCGGCTGTCCTCCTCCTCCACGGCTACGGCGCCGACCGCTCCTGGCTCCTCAACCTCGGCGTCAAGATGAACGAAACGACGAACATGACGGTGCTGCTGCCCGACCTGCGCGGACACGGGCAGGAGCCGCCCGTCTCGGCCACCTCCTTCGGCTCGGCCGAGGCGGACGACGCGCTCGACGCGCTCGCATACCTGCGCGGGCTCAAGTCGCCGCAGGGGCGCGCGCTGACCGGCGCCGTCGGCGTCTACGGGGTGGAGGCGGGGGCTTACGCGGCGCTCGCGGCGGCGCAGAGGGACGCGGCCGTCCGCGCCGTCGTGCTCGACTCGGTGCCTGACAGCCCGGACGACGTGCTGGCCGCGGCCGTCCGCGACCGCACGGGGATAGACAACCGTCTGCTGCAAGCGTTCGCGCGACTCGGCACGCGCGTCTACTTCGCGGGGCGCTACAAGTCTGAGGCGGCCTGCACCCTCGCCGAGGGGCTCGGCGACCGGCAGGTGCTCCTGCTCTCGGGCGAGAGCGCGGGGCGCCTGAAGCAGACCACCGAGACGCTCGCCAACTGCTTCCCCGTCCGCGCCAACGTCGAGACGCACACAGACCTCCCGCTCACCGGCCTCGCCCTCGCCTCCGCCTCCCCCGAACAGGACGAAGCCTACGACCGCCGCCTGATCGACTTCTTCGACCGGGCGCTGCGTTGATTGGGAGTAGACAGTAGCCAGTAGTCAGTAGCCAGTAGGAAGACGAAGCGGCGCGCCCGGATTTAAACCGAACGCGCCGCTTCTGTTTTTTTCCTACTGGCTACTGACTACTGGCTACTGCTTAACCTTCACATACACGAGCGCCTGTTGACCGTTGAAGGCGACCCGTTTCGACTCCAACGTCGGCTCGTTGAAGAGTTGATGTTCTTCGTCGTGTGGGACGATGACGAGGGCGGCGCCGCCTCGGCCGCGTGCGAACTCGGCGACCTGCCACGCGCCCTCCAGCTTCAGCGGCTCCCCGTTCGCGTCGTAGGCGAGGCGGCCGGCGGCGTAGAACTCGGACGTGCGCTCGACCGTGTGCAAATTCACGACGGGCAGTTCCCCGAATCCCTGCGCGCCGGCCTCGGCCAACAGGTGGCCCGCCGTCTCCTTCTGCGTCGCGCGCCCGAGCACGCCGCTGGCGACGACCAGCACGACCGTCAACAGCGTCGCCCCGACGACCGCGACGGCGCACAACTCCCTCCTCCCCGGCGCGAGGAGTGTGACGACGGCCGTCAGCCCCGACGGCAACAACAGCGCGGCCACGTAGACGGGCGAGAGCCCGCGCAGGACTTCACCGAACTCGCCGACGTGGAACACGAGAAACGCGACGCCCGCCGCGAAGGCCGCGAGCGCGAGCAGCCCCGTCAGCCTCATCGCCACGAGCCCGCCGTGGCCGCGCAGATATCGGTGCAGAGCGTCGCCCGCCAGCAGCGCCGCGCCCGGCAGCGCCGGCAGCACGTAGCCCGGCAGCTTCGACCCCGACACAGAGAAGAACAGCACCGGCACCACCAGCCACGCCAGCGCCAGCACACGCAACTTACTCGCCGCGTCCTCCGCGCGCGCGTTCGTCCCCACGGCCCCCGCCATCCCGCTCACCAGAAACGCCGTCCACGGCAGCGCCAGCCCGAGCGTCACCGGCAGGTAGAACCAGAAGGGCTGCGGGTGGTGATACTTGTTCGAGACGTAGCGCGCGAAGTGGTGCTGCACGAAGAACTCGTCAACGAACGCCTGACCGTGGCGCGCGATGACCGGCCCGTACCACGTCGCCGCCACCATCAGAACGAGCAAAGTCCCCCACGGCACGCCGAGCCTCAACAGCCCCGGCCAACGCCTGCGCATGGCGTAGTAGACGACGACGACCGCGCCCGGGACGACGACTCCCACCAGCCCCTTCGCCAGCAGCGACGCGCCGACGAAGAGGTAGAAACCCACGAGCCACGTCTTACGCCCCGCGCCGCGCTCGACCTCCGAGCAGTAGAAGCACGCGAGCGCGCCCGTCACCGTCGTCGTCAAAAGCGTGTCGAAGCTCGACGCGCGCGCGAAGACCAGCAGCCCCAGCGTCGAGGCCGCGACCGCCGCGCACGTCACCCCGAGCCCGCGCAGGTCTTCTCTCGACTCGAACTCCGCGCGCCGCGCGGCCCACCCCGCCAGCCACACCGTCATCACGCCCGACAGTGCGGAGCCCCAACGCGCCGAGAACTCCGAGACGCCGAACAGCCCGTAGGCGACCTTCATCAGCCAGTAGAGCAGCGCCGGCTTCTCGAACCACGTGTGACCGCCGAGCCACGGCGTCACCCAGTCGCCGCGCGCGTACATCTCGCGCGCCACCTGCGCGTACCGCGGCTCGTCCGGCCCCAGCAGCGGCACCGCCCCGAGCCCGTAGAAGTAGGCCACACAGACCGCCCCCAACAGCATGACCCACGCGCGCTTTGCAAGCAGGAAACGTTGCAAGTATAGTCTCCGGAAAAATGATTTCGGCGATATTTGTCCCCAGGAGTATCGGCTAATCACGCCCCGTCTTCAAACGCGCAGGGGCCGCAGCGGGGTTCGGAAGTTGGTGTGCAGGTCGGAGGTGGCTTTATGCGACCGGCGGGCAGGTGGAGGCCGCGCCTCAAAAGGTTCCTGACCAGTCTCCCCTGGCTGGGGCTGTTGGGTTGGGCCATGTCGTACAGTTTCCTGGTGGCGTTCCTGCTTTACGTCATCTTCGACAGAGTTATGTTCGACAAATACTGGCTACCGGAGCGGCTCCCCGGAGGAGATACGTGACCATTCGAACAGCCGTCGTCGGCGTCGGCCACCTCGGGCGACAGCACGCGCGGGTCCATGCGGCGCTGGCCGCCGAGGGTAAGTCCAGGTTCGCCGCCGTCTGCGACACGAACGAGGCGACGGCGCGCGCGGTCGCCGAGGAGCGCGAAACGCGTTGGACGCCGGACTGGCGCACACTCGTCGGCGAGGTGGACGCGGTGAGCCTCGCGACGCCGACCGAGTCGCACGCCGAGATCGCCTGCGCGCTCCTCGAAGCGGGCGTCCACGTCCTCGTCGAGAAGCCCATCTCGCGCACGCTCGAAGAGGCCGACCGGATGATCGCGGCGGCCGCGCGCGGCGGCGCGACGCTGATGGTCGGCCACCTCGAACGCTTCAACCCCGCGCTCGTCGCCTTGAAGCCGCACGTGCGCCAGCCCGTCTACTTCGAGATTCACCGCGTCGGCCAGTTCACCGCGCGCTCGCTCGACATCGACGTGGTGCTCGACCTCATGATCCACGACCTCGACATCGTGCTCTGGCTCGTCGGCCACGAAGTCGAGGTGACGGACGTGCGCGGCGTGGGCTTGCCCGTCCTCACCAACCGCGTGGACGCCGCCAACGCGCGCATCGAGTTCGCCACCGGCGCCGTCGCCAACATCACCGCCTCGCGCGTCGGCACCGAGAAGATTCGCAAGATGCGCTTCTTCCAGCCGCACGACTACGTCGCCGTGGATTACGCCACGCGCCACGCCTCCATCAGCAGCCTCGCGCCGCCCAGCTCGACGGGGTCGTGGCCCGGCGTCCGGGTCAGGAACCTCGACATCGTTGACGTTGAGCCCCTGCGCACGGAGGTCGAACTCTTCCTCGAAGCCGCGCGCGACCGGGCCCCCGCGCCCGTCACCGGCGAGGAGGGGCGCCGCGCGCTCGCGCTCGCCGAACGACTCCTCGCGCGCATCCACGAGCACCCCATCATCGCCGGCATGAAGATGCAGTTTTAGTTAATGAGGTGCTTTTTATTGCGCCGCGGAGCGCCGTCTTCGCACGCTGCCTAAGGTCAAATGTCACTGGACGCCAGACGCGCAGACGCCATCACCCCAATGCTCGCCGAGCGCATCGAGGCGGGCGACTTCCCTTCGGCCGTCTACGTCGTCGCCGAACGGGGGCGCGTGCGTTTCGCGGACGCGCTGGGCGACGCCGTGCGCGAGCCCGAGGTTCGAGCGGCGACGCTCGGCACCGTCTTCGACCTCGCCTCGCTGACGAAGCCTTTGGTGACGGGGATGCTGCTGGCGCGACTCGTCGAGCGCGGCGCGGTCGGACTCGACGAGCCCGTCGCCGAATACCTCAAAGCGTTCGCCGTCGCAGACAAGCGCACGGTCACAGTCCGCCACCTGCTGACGCACACGTCGGGTCTGCCGGCGTGGCAGCCGCTCTACCTGCTGACGGGCGGCGACCGCGACCGCGTGTTGGACGTGATTGTCGGGCAGCCGCTCGAACAGGCGCCGGGCAGCCGCGTCGTCTACAGCGACCTCGGCTTCATCACGCTCGGGCTCCTCGCGCAGCGCGTCACCGGCACCCGGCTCGCAGACCTCGCCCGGCGTGAAATCTTCGACCCGCTCAAACTCTCGCGCACCTTCTTCAACCCCGAGCGCTCGCTCCAGACGGAAGTGGCCGCGTGCGAGTCGGGCGGCAACTCTTACGAGCGCGGCATGTGCGAGGCGCGGCCGGGCGCGGGCGATGCAAAGCTCTGGCGCGAGCTGACGATCTGGGGCGAGGTGCACGACGGCAACGCGTACTTTCTCGGCGGCGCGGCCGGGCACGCGGGGCTCTTCTCGGACGCGCGCGAGACGCTGCGGCTGGCCTCGCAGTTCCTTCCGCGCACGACCGAGCTGCTCGAACCCGACACCTGCCGTCTCTTCAGTCAGAACATGACCGAAGGGCTCGACGAGGCGCGCTCCTTCGCGTGGCAGCTCGCGGCGACGCCCGAGTCCACGGCCGGCGCGCGACTCCCCCCGGAAGCCTTCGGCCACCTCGGCTTCACCGGCACGAGCTGCTGGATAGACCCGACGGCCGAGCGCGTCCTTATACTTCTCACCAACCGCACGCACGCGCGCGCGCTCCCCTTCGTCAACATCAACGGCGTCCGCCGGCGCTTTCACACCCTCGCCGTCGAAGCGTTGGAGGGGCATGACGCGGGAAGCGGGAGCTAGCCGCAGCGTCACCTTCGCCGAGGCGCTGCGCTTCTGGGTGAAGCTCGGCTGGATATCCTTCGGCGGCCCCGCGGGGCAGATCGCCATCATGCACCGCGAGCTGGTCGAGCGCCGCCGCTGGCTCTCCGAGGAGCGCTTCCTGCACGCGCTCAACTACTGCATGATGCTGCCCGGCCCCGAGGCGACGCAGCTCGCCATCTACGTCGGCTGGCTCATCCACAAGACACCGGGCGGCATCGTCGCGGGCGCGTTCTTCGTCATCCCCTCGATACTCGTCCTGCTCCTGCTCTCCTACGTCTACGCGGCGCACGGCAACACCGCCGTCGTCACGGGGCTGCTCACGGGCTTCAAGCCGGTCGTCGTCGCCATCGTCGTCGAGGCCGTCATCAAGATCGGGGGCCGCGCGCTCAAACGTCGCGCGCACCTCGTCATCGCCGCGGCCTCGTTCGCGTCCATCTACTTCCTGCGCGTGCCCTTCCCCGTCATCGTGCTGCTGGCGGGGCTCGCCGGCTACGCCGGCACGCGCTTCTGGCCCCGCGCCTTCGTCGCCGAGCCGCAGAAGGATGTGGACAGGGCCGCTGTCGAGACGAAGGAGGCCGAAGGACTGCCGCTCGTCATCGACGACCGCGAGCCGCCGCCGCCGCACACGCTCCCTTCGCGCGCGCGCGCGTTGAAGGTGTTGGCGGTGGGCGTCGTGCTGTGGCTTGCGCCGCTCGTGCTGCTCGCGTGGTGGCTCGGGGCGCGCGGCATCCACGCGCAGGAGTACCTCTATTTCACGAAGGCCGCGTTCGTCACCTTCGGCGGCGCCTACGCCGTGCTCGCCTACGTGACGCAGGCCGTGACGGTCGAGCCCTACAACTGGCTCTCGCCCGCGCAGGCCGTGGACGGGCTCGCGCTGGCCGAGACGACGCCCGGGCCGCTCATTATGGTCTTGCAGTTCGTCGGCTTCATGGCGGCCTGGAACCACCCGCCCGCATCCTTGAGCCCCGCGGCGAGCGGCGTCGTCGGCGCGCTCGTGACGACCTACGCCACGTTCCTCCCGTGCTTCGTCTTCATCTTCGTCGGCGCGCCCTACATCGAAGTCATCCGCGGCAAACGCGCGCTCGCGGGCGCGCTCGCGGGCGTGACGGCGGCCGTCGTCGGCGTCATCCTCAACCTCGCGCTCCTCTTCGGCGCGGCCGTCATCTGGCCGCAGGGGCTCGCGGGCGGCGTCAACTGGTTCGCCGCCGCACTCGGCGCCGCCGCCTTCCTCGCGCTCTACCGTTTTAAGCTCGACGTGCTCTGGGTCGTCCTCGCCGGCGGGCTGCTCGGCCTCCTCAAGACTTACCTCTTCGGTTGAGGCCGTCGGGGTTTATTCACCCGGCGGGCGCGAAGTGTTGTAGAATTCCGACGCGCGCTCCCCTCCAAATACGGCGCGGTCAACCGAGAGCACAAAGACCCCGATGCGTTCCTCCTTCAAGAGAATTTTGACCGCGGCACTACTCACCTGTGCCCTCGTCTCGCCGACCCTCATTCTCAACGCGCAGGACGGGCAGCCGGCGACGAGGCCGCGGCGCGCGACCGGCTGGCCGGCGGCTACGACCAGCGAGCCCGTGCCCGTCCCCGAGATCGAGCCCGAGGTATCCCAACTGTCGAAAGAGCCCGTCATCCGCATCGGGCTCGCGACCGGCGCGCGCAGCGTCAACGTCTCGACCACGGGGCGCGTGCTCAACGCCACGGACTCGGCCGCACAGCCGCTCCCGCTCGAACTCGCCCGCGTCCGCATCGAGCCGCGCTCCTACCCCGCGCTGCCGACTCTCGCGCCGGAAGAAGCAGGCGGAGCCCAGACAGCAACAACTTCAACGAAGAGGCCCGCCCCGGCGGCCGCGTCCGCGCGCGCGCAGACCGAGACGCACGGGGGCGGCGGCGTGCGCCTGACTTCGCGCGCCGCCGCCCCCGTGCGCGGCGAGGCGCTGTACGCGCCGGGCTCGGCCACGCCCCTGCTCGACCTGCGCGCGCCGGTCGTCTTCGCGCCCGAAGACGCGGAACTTCACCCCGTCCGCTACAACGACAAGCCCTACCGCGGCCGCCTCGAAGTCTTCGCCAACACGAAGGGGACGCTGACGGTCGTCAACGTCGTTTCGCTCGAAGACTACGTGCGCGGCGTCGTGCCGAACGAGCTTTCGCCCGGCGGCTGGCCCGAACTCGAAGCGCTCAAGGCGCAGGCCGTCGCGGCGCGCACCTACGCCGTCAGCAACCTCGGGCGCTTCGCCGCGCAGGGCTACGACCTCACGCCCGACACGCGCTCGCAGGTCTACGGCGGGCGCTCGACCGAGCACCCGCTCTCAGACCGCGCCGTCCACGAGACGCGCGGGCGCATCCTGACCTACAAGGGCGCGCCCGTGAACGCGCTCTACACCTCGACCTGCGGCGGGCGCACAGAGGACGGCGAGAACATCTTCGGCGGCGGCGCGGTCGCCTACCTGCGCGGCCGCGAGTGCGCGCTCGAAGCGGCGCACCGCTTCGCCTCCCTCTCCCTGCGCACGACGCGCGAGCCCGCCGGCGTCAAGTCGGCCGAGCACCTGTCGAGCCCGCGCGACGCGGCGCTGCTCGCCGTCCACGGCTTCAACCTGCCCGCGCGACTGAACGACGAATGGCTCGCGGCAAACATCTCGGCCGAAGAGACGCGAGACTTTCTCTCTCGCGTCGCCGCGCACGCGCGCCAGACGCCCCCGCCCGTCGGGACGGACGCCACGCGCCCCGCGGGCTTCGCCTCGGCGCTCGCCTCCGCGCTCGACGGCGAGAGCCGCGGCGCGACGCTCCTCAACAGCGCGGATGTCGAGTACCTGCTCGCCTTCCGCGACGCTTCGGACGTGCCCGCGCCGAACCGCGCCGACGTGGCCGCGATGCTGCGCGAAGGCCACCTCCCGCTCATGCCCGACGGCACGCTCCGCCCGCGACAGCCGCTGACGCGCGCACGCGCCCTGCACTCAATCGCGCACGCGTTGGAGGCGCGCGGCCTGCTGCGTCTACAGCAGGCGACGGCGCGCGTCGGCACGAACAACGCGCTCGCGTTGCGCCCGTCCTCGGGCAAGGACCTGGGCGCGACTTTGGGGACGGACGCTTACCTCTTCCGCGCCTTCGGCGAAATGCTCTTCGCCGTGCGCGAGCTACAGATTGTCGGCGGCGAGGCGGTCGTCTATCACGCGGGCGCGGGCGGCGAGATCGACTACCTCGAAGTCCGCCCCGCGGCCGGCGGCGCCTCCACAGACCGCGCGTCGAAGTACACGCACTGGGCGGAGACTTTGACGCCGTCGGGCGCGATGTCGCGCCTGTCGCGCTCGGTCCCGGGGGTGGGGACGCTCCTTGATTTGCGCGTGCGCAGGCGCGGCGTCTCGGGGCGCGTGCTCGACCTCGAAGTCGTCGGGACGGCGGGGACGGCGCACGTCCGCGGCGGTCGCATACGCACGGCGCTCGGCCTGCGCGAGCAACTCTTCGTCATCGACCGCACGTTCGACGAGAGTGGCAGGGTTGCGACGTTCACCTTCACGGGGCGCGGCTGGGGGCACGGCGTCGGCATGTGCCAGGTCGGCGCCTACGGGCTCGCGCGCGCGGGGCTTTCGTACGAAAAGATTCTGAAGCACTTCTACACGGGCGTCGGTGTGACGAGGCTCTACTGAAAGTTGAAGCTGATGAACGGATTTTTTAACCACAGAGACACAGAGGCACAGCTAAGCATACAGCTTTTGGTTTTAGCTGTGCCTCTGTGTCTCTGTGGTTAATCAAATGTTCTCCGGTGGCAGTTCGACAATGCGATTCTCCCGAGCACAACTCCTGGGCGCGCTGGCGGTGCTGATACTCATCTGGCTCGTCGTCGCCTTCCGCCTCTTCCCCCCTTCCCTTTGAGCGCAGAAGTAAAAACCGAGAGACCCATCGTCGCCGTCGTCGGCCCGACCGCCTCGGGCAAGAGCGACCTCGGCATCGCGCTCGCGCTGCGCGCGGGCGGCGAGATCATCAACTGCGACTCGGTACAGGTCTACAGAGAGGTCGAGATCGCCACGGCGAAAGTCCCGCCGCACGAGCGGCGCGGCGTCCCGCACCACCTCATAGATTTCGTCCCGCCCGAGCGCGCCTACACCGCCGCCGACTGGGCGCGCGACGCGCTCGCCGCGATTGACGAGATTGAGGCGCGCGGCCGCACGGCGCTCCTCGTCGGCGGCACGGGCTTCTACCTGCGCGCCCTGCGCGAGCCCTTCTTCGAGGCCCCGCCCACCGACGCGACCCTGCGCCGCCGACTCGTGCTTTTGCGCGAACGCCGCGGCGCCGAGCACCTGCACAGGCTCTTAACAAGACTCGACCCCGAACGGGCCGCGCGCCTCGCGCCACGCGACTGGTCGCGCGTACAGCGCGCGCTCGAACTCCGCCTGCAAACCGGCGAGAGGCTTTCGGCGCGCATGAGCCTGCGCCCCGCCCCGCCGCCGCAGGCCGCGCGCCTGCGCGTCTTCGCCCTCAACCCGCCGCGCGCGGAGCTTTACCGCCGCATAGACCTGCGCGCCGAGGCGCACTTCCGCGCCGGCCTCGTCGAAGAGGTGCGCGGCCTGCTGAAACGCGGCGTGCCGGCCGGGGGGAGCGCGCTCGGCGCGCACGGCTACCGCCGCGTCGTCGAATTCCTGCGGGGCGCGCGCACGCTTGAGAGCGCCGTCGAACAGACGCAGCTCGACGTGCGCCATTACGCCAAGCGGCAGCTTACCTGGTTCCGACGCGAGCCCGGGGTCGAGTGGGTCGAGGGCTTCGGCGAAGACACGGCCGTGCAGGATGAGGTCGCGCGTCGGCTGGGAATCTGAGCGCGGACGGGCGAATGTCTCATTTCTGTCAAGTTTGATTGTTAAACTTTGAACTTTAATCTGGTACGGTGTAATCTGTCTGAACCCTGAGATCACACAAATTCAAGCGGGGGCCGTCTGTGGACACAAAATCAACTCCCCAGAACATACAGGACGCGTTCCTGAACACCGTGCGCCGCGAGAAGGAGACCGTCACGATCTACCTGATGAACGGCGCCAAGCTCTCGGGGCGTATCCGCAGTTTCGACAAATACTCCGTGCTGCTCGAATCGGCGTCGCAGGAGCAGCTGATCTTTAAGCACGCCATCTCGACCATACAGCACGCGCGCCGCTCGACGGGCGAGCATCGCCCCCCGCACCACACCGAACACGCCTCCGAAACGGGCGGCGAGCCGGCGGGCCGCTCCGAAGGCTGAAACGCCCCGCCCTCCCGGCGCGACCCAGAACGGAGAAATTTAACAAGTCTTGCTCCCAGCTTTTATCACCTTCGAGGGCATCGACGGGTGTGGCAAATCGACGCAGTTGCGCATGCTCGCGAGCGAGCTGCGCCTGCGCGGCCGCGAGGTCGTCGCCACGCGCGAGCCGGGTGGGACGCCGCTCGGCACGCGCATCCGGCAGCTCGTGCTCGACACGGAGGAGCAGGTTGACCCGCTCGCCGAACTCCTCCTCTACGCCGCCGACCGCGCGCAGCACGTGCGCACGCTCGTCCGGCCCGCGCTGGACTCCGGCCACGTCGTCCTCTCCGACCGCTACGCCGACGCGACCGTCGCCTACCAGGGGGCGGGGCGCGGCTTCCCCGACGAGATCATCTCGGAGCTGGTCGCGCTGGCGACGGGCGGGCTCATGCCCGACCTGACGCTCATCTTCGACCTGCCGGTGGACGAGAGCCAGCGCCGCGCGCACCGCCGTTCCGACAAGGGGCACCAGCGCGACCGCCTCGACGCCGAGGACGCGGCCTTCCACACGCGCGTCCGCGACGCCTACCAGCGCATCGCCCACGCCGAGCCCGAACGCGTCCGCGTCATCGACGCCGCCGGCTCCGTCCAGGAGACACAGTCGCAGGTCATGCGCGTCGTCATGCCGTTTCTGGAGAATAGACAGTAGACAGTAGTCAGTAGTCAGTAGGAAAGACAACACGATGAAAGTCGTCTTTGCTTTCCTACTGACTACTGTCTACTGTCTACTGTCTACTGTTTTCTATGTTCGATTCACTCGTCGGGAATGAGCGCGCGAAGGAGACTTTGCGCAGGATGCTGGGGCAGGGGCGCGTGCCGGGCGCGCTGCTGTTCGCGGGCGAAGCGGGGCTGGGCAAGATGTCGTTCGCGCTGGAACTGGCGCGGGCGATGAATTGCCGGAACTGGCAGGGCGTCGAGGGCTGCGGCGTCTGCCCCGCGTGCGTCCGCATCGGTAAGTTTCAATACCCGGCGTCGGACGACAAAGACGAGCACAAGAAGGTCATCTGGAGCGAGCACAGGGACGTTGGGCTCGTCCGCCCTTACAACCGGAACATTCTGGTCGACGCCGTGCGCGACCTTGAGCGCGAGAGCAACTTCCGCCCGGCCGAGGGTGAAAGGCGAGTCTTCCTCATCGAGGGCGCGGAGAGCATGAACGAGTCGGCGTCCAACGCCCTGCTCAAGACTCTCGAAGAGCCCTCACCGACCACGCACATCATCCTCATCACCCCGCGCCCTTCGGGATTGCTCCCGACCATCCGCTCGCGCTGTCAGACCGTCCGCTTCGCCCCCCTCACGGCCGAAGAGCTTGAGAGCTTCCTCGTCCGCGAAGGCAAGCGCGCCGGCGAGGAGGCGCGACTCGCCGCGCAGCTCGCGTCGGGGCGGCCGGGCGTCGCGTTGGGGCTCAACCTCGACACCTACCGCGCGCGCCGCGAGGCGATGCTCGGCGTCGTCGAGGCTCTGGCCTCCGGCGGCGGCGGCGACCGCGTGCGCCTCCTGCGCGCGGCCGAGGAGTTGGGCGACGCGAAGAACAAGGACGAGTACGAGCCGCGGCTCGACGCCCTTGAGATACTGGTGCGCGACCTCTGGCTGCTCTCGCTCGGCGGGGGCGGGACGCCCGTCAACCAGGACTTGCTCGAACGGCTCGCGCGCTTAGCCTCCGGCGTCCGACCCGCGCGCGCCGCCAACTGGCTCGCGCGCATCGAAGGGCTGCGCGGCCAGCTCGCCTTCAACGTCAACCGCCGCGCCGCCACCGACGCCCTCTTCCTCTCGATGTCCGCCGACTAAATGAAAAAGGCGGGACGCAAGGCCCGCCTTCTCCGACCGTCAAAGTTGAAAACCCCTTACCTGATCTGCACCAGCTCCGGCAGGATTTCCGCCTGCGACGAGGCGCCCTCTTTGACCAGCTTCTCGGCCTCGGCGACGAACGCCTCGACGATGTCGGCGCCGGAGACCTTACGCATGGGGCGGCCGTCTTTGAAGATCATGCCGACGCCCTTGCCGAAGGTGACGCCGAGCTGCGAGTCGTGCGCCTCGCCGGGGCCGTTGACCTCGCAGCCCATGATGGAGAGGTGGAGCGGCTCCTCGATGTGCGCGAGGCGGCGCTCGATTTCGGTGACGATCTCGACGAAGTTCTCCACGTCCAGACGCCCGCACGTCGGGCAGGCGACGACCGTCACGCCGCGCTTGCGCAGCTCCAGCGACTTCAGAATCTCCCACGCGACGCGCACCTCCTCCCACGGCTCGGCCGCCAGACTGACGCGGATGGTGTCGCCGATGCCTTCGTGGAGCAGGACGCCGAGGCCGATGGAGGACTTGATGGTGCCGCCGAAGGGCGTGCCCGCCTCGGTCACGCCGAGGTGGAGCGGGTAATCGACCTGCTCGGCCAGCAGACGGTAGGCGGCGACCGTGCGGCGCACGTCCGAAGCCTTCAGGGAGACGACGATGTCGTGGAAGTCGAGGTCTTCGAGGATGCGTATGTGGCGGAGCGCGGACTCGACCATCGCCTCGGGCGTGGCCGTGCCGTACCTCTTGAGGAGGTCTTTTTCGAGCGAGCCGCCGTTGACGCCGATGCGGATGGGGATGCCGCGCGCCTTGGTCGCGTTCACCACCTCGCGGACGCGCTCGATGGAGCCGATGTTGCCGGGGTTCAGCCGGAGCTTATCGATGCCGGCGTCGAGCGCCATCAGCGCGAGCCGGTAGTGGAAGTGTATGTCGGCGACGAGCGGCACGTCGGGGACGCGGCGGCGAATCTCCTTGAGCGCGACGGCGGCCTCGGCGTTCGGGACGGCGACGCGGACGACCTCGCAGCCCTGCCGCACCATCTCCTCGATTTGATGGACGGTGCCCGCCACGTCCGCCGTGTCCGTCTTCGTCATCGACTGGACGACGACCGGCGCGCCGCCGCCGATCTGCACGCCCTTCACCTTGACCGCTCTCGTTTGCCTCATGCCTTTTACTACGCCCGCCCCGACTTCAAAGTTGCTGTTAGAGCCGTAAGCCGCGAACCGTAAACCGTGACGAGTGAAGAACTGCTCTCATCCCGTCACGGTTTACGGTTCGCGGTTCACGTTCTTCTCATTTCTGCTCGACGGCCGCCGGCTTCTCCTTCGAGCGGAAGAGGCCGGGGGCGAACTTGGTCACGTCGTTGATGATGACGAAGCCCATCAGGAGGAGCAGGAAGACGAAGCCGACCTGCTGGATGCGCTCGCGCACGCGCAGGCTGATTTTCATCCCGAAGATGGCCAGCGCGCCCTCGACGAGGAGCATGAAGAGCATGCCGCCGTCGAGCACGGGGATGGGGAGCAGGTTGAAGATGCCGAGGTTGAGGCTCAGGAAGCCGAGCATGTTGAAGATGCCGTCCCAGCCGTAGTTGGTCGCCGCCTCGTACGACGCCGCCGCGATGGCGATGGGGCCGCCCACGGCCTCGCCGACGGGCATCTGCCCCGTGAAGACCTGACCCAAAGCCATCCCCGTCAGCCGTATGATCTCGACGTTGGTGTTGACGGCGACCGAGGCCGCCTCGACCGGCCCGACCTTCTCAAGCGGCGGCTGCTGGAAGTAGAGGCCGAGCGTCTTGCCGCCGTCCATGCGCCGCTCGGGCGTGGTCAGCTCGACGCGCTCGCCCCCGCGCTCGACCGTGAGGTTGATGCGACCGGGGTTCTTGCCGATGTACTCGCGTATCTGCCCCGTGTTGCGCGCCGGCTCGCCGTTGACCGCGACGACGCGGTCGCCCTTCTTGAGCCCCGTCTCCTCCGCGGGCGACCCTTCGACCGTCCTATCGACTACGACCGGCTGCACGCCGAGGTCGGGCTGGAAGCCGAGGTCGCCGATCTCGTGCCCGTCCTCCTGAATCACCTTCGGGCTGATGGAGAGCGTCTGGCGCTCGCCGTTGCGGTCGATGACGATGGGCAGCGACTGCGTCCGCTTCATCGTCGCGGCGACGTTCATCCAGCGCCACGTCGGCTCGGTCTCGCCGTCGAAGGAGATGATGCGGTCGCCGGGCTTGAGCCCCGCCGCCTCGGCCGCGCCGCCCTGCTCGACCGCGCTGACCACGGGCGTCAGCGCCGGCACGCCCACCGTCATCGCAGCCACGAACGGGATGGCCAGCGCCGTCAGAATGTTCATCACGGGCCCGGCCACGCCGACCATGAACTTCTGGTAGCGCGGCCGCAGGTCGAAGCGCTCCTTGACGGGAATCTCCTCCGCGCCGCCCTCTTCGATCCCCGCGTTCGAGTCGTCGCCGCCGAGTTTGACGTAGCCGCCCAGCGGGATCAGCGAGAGGCGGTAGTCGGTCGTGCCCCACTTGCGCCCCCAGAGGCGCTTGCCGAAGCCGACCGAGAAGGTCTCGACGCGGATGCCGAGCATCTTCGCGACGATGAAGTGCCCGAACTCGTGCAGGATGACCGCGGAGCCGAGGATGAAGACGAAAGCAAGGTAACCGAGCATTTTAGTTAATTCTCTTCAGGTTTGAACCCAAGCCGCACAAAAAAATTAGAGGCGGAGTCTCCCCGCCCGGTTGCACTGAAAAAGTTTACGTGCCGCGCACGCAACCGTCAAACAAGCACCCGTCAGGCCACGGCCTTCGTGCCCTCCGTCAAAAGCGTTATCTCGCCCGCCGCGGCGGCGCGCGCCTCTGTGTCCACTTCGAGCACCACGTCGAGGCTCGACACCGGGCGCGTCTCGTGCGCGTCCATCACGCGCTCGATGACGCGGGCGATGTCGGTGAGGCGTATGCGTCCGCCGAGGAACGCCTTGACCGCCTCCTCGTTCGCGGCGTTGAGTGCCGCCGGGAGCGTGCCGCCCGCGCGCAGCGCACGGTAGGCCAGACGCAGGCACGGGAAGCGCTCCATGTCGGGCGGCTCGAAGCGGAGCGCGCCGAGTCGCGTCAGGTCGAGCGGCGGGAGCGCCGCCGACGGGTGGCGCTCGGGGTAGGTGAGCGCGTACTGAATCGCGTGGCGCATGTCGGTGACGCCGAGCTGCGCGATGACCGAGCCGTCCACCAGCTCGATCATCGAGTGGACGACCGACTCCGGGTGGACGACGACATCAATCTCGTCCGCGCCGAAGCCGAAGAGCCAGCGCGCCTCGATGACTTCGAGCCCCTTGTTCATCAGCGTGGCGCAGTCGATGGTGATCTTCGCGCCCATGTTCCAGGTCGGGTGGCGCATCGCCTCCTCGACCGTCGCCCCGGCCATCGTGCTCAGGCTCTGCTCGCGGAACGGCCCCCCCGACGCCGTCAGGATCAGCCGCCGCACCTCCTCGCGCCGCTCGCCGCGCAGGCATTGGTGGAGCGCGTTGTGCTCGGAATCCACGGGCAGGAGTTCCGCCCCCGAAGCCGCGGCCGCGCGCGTCATCAGCTCGCCCGCGATGACCAGCGTCTCCTTGTTGGCGAGCGCCACGCGCTTGCCCGCTTCGAGCGCGCGCAGGGTGGGCACGAAGCCGACCGCGCCCACGGTCGCGCTCACGACCGTCCGCGCCGCGCCGTGCGTCGCCACCTCGATCATCCCGGCCTCGCCGACCGCGAGCCGCGGGACGCGCACCCCGCGCCCGGCCAGCTCTTCCCTCAGGCGCTCGGCGCCCTCTTCGTTCTCGACGGCGACCAGCTCCGGCGCGTGCCGCTCGACCTGCGCCGCCAGCCGCGCGACGTTGCGCCCCGCCGCGAGCGCCACGACGCGGAACCGCCCGTCACCAAAAGACTCGACCACACTCATCGTGTTGCAACCGATTGAGCCGGTCGAGCCGAGTATCGCTATGCCCTGTGTGTCCATTAAAGATTTATCGCCAGTAATACAATGCGAAATAGTAGAGGAGCGGCGCGTTGAAGAGCAAGCTGTCGAGCCGGTCGAAAAAGCCGCCGTGGCCGGGGAGGATTTGCGCCGCGTCCTTGGCGTTGGCGCCGCGCTTCAAGGCGCTCTCCGTCAGGTCGCCGACCACGCCGAGCACGTTCATCAGCGCGGCGAGCCCGAGCGCCGCCGGCAGTGCCAGCTCGGGGAAGAACCAGTAGTGCGCCAGCGCCGCCATCAACAGGCTCGCCAACATCCCGCCCGCGGCGCCCTCCCAGGTCTTGCCCGGACTTACTGACGGCGCCAGCTTGTGCCTGCCCAGCGCGCGCCCAGTGTAGTAGGCGCCCGTGTCCGACCCCATCAGGACGAGGAAGAAGAACGAGAGCATGTGCGTCGAGAGCGTGTGGCTGACGAACGTGTCTGAGACGAGGTACGTCTCCGGCTGGCCGAAGAGGTTCGTGAACCCCGTCCGCACGCCGATGAGGTGCGCGCCGAGGAAGGCGACGTAGAAGACGCCGAGCACGGTCGAGCCGACCGACAACACCATCTTGTCGAAAGGGGCCCCGCGCAGCATCTCGGCCACGAGCGCCGCGACGATGAAGAGCGGCACGATCAGGTAGAGCAGTTCGATCCAGTTGAAGAAGAAGACGACGAAGAGCGCCGCGACCGCCGCGTACCCGACCACGATGTCGGGCTTCGCCCCCACGCGCCGACACAGAAACCAGAACTCGTACAGCGCGATCACGATGCCGGCCATCGCTATCGCGACGAACAGAAACTTCAACTGCGGGACGACGATGGAGGCGATCAGGACGGGGAGCGCGATGGCGGCGGTGATGAGTCGGGAATTCATGAAGTAGACAGTAGTCAGTAGTCAGTAGAAAAACCCTTGTTCGTTCGAACCCTACGGCTCTCATCCTCAACGTCAGCAGAGCGGAGCCTACTGGCTACTGACTACTGGCTACTGACTACTTCGCATTCGCCACCAGCTTCAGGCCGCCGAAGCGGCGGTCGCGGCGCTGGAAGTCCGCGACGGCTTCGAGCAGGTCGGCGCGGCGGAAGTCGGGCCAGAGCGTTTCGGTCACGTAAATCTCGCTGTAGGCGGCCTGCCACAGGAGGAAGTTCGAGATGCGCAGTTCGCCGCTCGTGCGCACGAGCAGGTCGAGTTCGGGCAGCCCCGCCGTGTAGAGGTGGCGGCCGACCTCCTCCTCGGTCATCTCCGCGGCCGAGCGCCCCTCGGCCGCGAGCGCGAGCGCGGCGGCGCGCACGGCGTCCACGATCTCTGCGCGCCCGCCGTAGTTGAGCGCGACGCTCAAGACCATCCCCGTGTTGTGCGCGGTGCGCTCGACGGCGCGCTCAAGCTCGCGCCGCACGCTGTCGCGCAACCCCTCGATGCGGCCGATGGGCTGGAAGCGTATGTTCTGGCGGTCGATCTCTTCGAGTTCGATCCGCAGGTAGCGCTTGAGCATGCGCATCAGCGCGTCCACTTCGAGGCGGGGGCGCTTCCAGTTCTCGGTCGAGAAGGCGTAGAGCGTGAGCGCGCCCAGGCCCAGGCGTGCCCCGGTGTCAACGGTCGAGCGCACGGCCTCGACGCCCGCGCGGTGGCCGACCACGCGCGGCTGCCCCCGCCGCGCGGCCCAGCGGCCGTTGCCGTCCATGATGACCGCGACGTGGCGCGGCAGGCGCGACCAGTCGAGCCCGGCGAGCAAAGACTCCTCGCGCGAACCCCTCTCGACCACGTCGGCGAAGTTTGCGAGCATAGGGATGTGGGGCGGGAACCAAAGCCCCGCCGCGCATCTTAATCGCAAACCACTCTTAATTGCAAAGTGGAAACTCGATTACTGTACGTTCCCGGCCCAAGTTCGAGGCTCCAGGTTAAAGGCGACGACTCTTAACATAAGCCTCTAACCTGGAACGTTCAGTAAAGCACCTCTAAAAGCGTGAGCCCGTGCGCGGGTGCCGTGACGACGGCGTGGGGGCGCTGGCCGGTCTCGATGGCGCGGCGGATCAGGTCGTCGTCCAGTTCGCCGCGCCCGGCGGCCAGGAGCGTGCCGGCGATGGAGCGCACCATGTAGCGCAGGAAGCCTTCGGCGCTCGCGCGTATCTCGACGAGGCGGCCGCGGCCGCGCGCGCTCTGCCGTTCGCAGACTTCGAGCGCGGTCACTCTACGCACGCGCGTCTTCACGTCCGACTGCGCGGCGGAGAAGGCCGTCCAGTCGTGCTCGCCGACGAAGAGGCGCGCCGCCGCGCGCATCCGCCCGAGGTCGAGCGTGCGCGACTCGTGCAGCGCGTAGCGCGTCCAGAAGGGCGACGAGAAGTTCTCGTTGAAGACGCGGTAACAGTACGTCTTGCCCTTCGCGTCGTAGCGCGCGTGAAAGTCGTCGTGTTCGATTGTCGCGGAGGTGACGCGCACGTCGCGCGCGAGGTTGCCGTTGAGGGCCGCGGCCAGACGCCGCGGCTCCATCTCGCGTCGGAGGCGCGCGCTCGCCACCTGCGCCTCCGCGTGGACGCCCGCGTCCGTCCGCCCCGCGCCGTGGACGGAGACCTCCGCGCCCTCAAGCAGAGCGAGGGCGCGCGCCAGCTCGCCCTGCACAGTCCGCCGGCCGTCCTGCATCTGCCAGCCGCTGAACTCGGTGCCGTCGTACTGGATTGTAAGGCGATAGTTCATATGCGTCGGCCGGGCCTTTAGAAGAGAGCCCGGCCGACGATCTTAACATTTAAGAAGACTCAGCCCTGCGCGGCGAGCAGTCGCTCGCGGACGGCACCGATGTTCGGCTCCGTTCGCGCCGGCTTGGCGGGGAAGCTGATGACGTTCTGACCGTCCGCCGGCTCGGCCGGGCTCAAGGATTGAAGCGGGATGTTGAGCTCCGCCATCATCCGGGCGTCCCACTCCTCGATGGGGTCGAGCCCGGCGATGTATTTGCGCGCTTCGTTGCGGATGGGGTTGCGCACGCTCAGGATTTCGGGGCCGGAGGCGAGAATCACTTTCTTGTAGTTCGGCATGCTGCTCTGCCAGAGCTTCGAGCGGTAGTGGCGCGCGACGTTGGTCAGGCTCCCCAGCTGGCGGCAGAGCCTTTGAAAGTGCTCGATGACCTCGGCCGGCTCCATCCCGACGGGGCGGTGGCAAAGCGTGTAGCCGTCGTAGTCGCGGCTCACGGTGCCGGGCAGGATGCGCCCCTCGCTCGCGAGCTGGCGGTAGAAGGGCGTCTCGGGGTACGGGCAGACGATGCCGAGGAACGTGATGTTGAAGTAGCGCAGGTCAGACAGGTAGTCGGGCAGACGTTCGAGGTACTCCGTCGTGTCGCCGTCCGAGCCGACGAGCAGGCCGAACGAGAGCATGATGCCGTTCTCGAAGCAGCGGCGGATGACGCGATCGACCTCCGAGATTTTGTTCTGCCCCTTGTTCATCGCCTTGATCGAATCGGGGTTGAGCGATTCGAGCCCGGTGTAGACGTAGCGGCATCCGGCCTCGGCCATCAGCCTCACCGTCTCCTCGTCCTTCAGCACGTTGAAGGTGAGCGCGCAGCCCCACGTCTTCTTCAGCGGTATCAGCGCCTCGCACAGCTCGCGCAGGTAGCGCGGGTTGCCGCCGAGGTTGTTGTCGAGGAACGAGAACGAGTTGTCGAGCAGGCCGAAGTAGTTCTTGTTCCAGCTCATCTTGAACTTGATCTCGTCCACGACGTGCTGGACGGGCCGGTACCGATACTTCTCGTGACCCGTCAGCACGCAGAAGTTGCAGGTGAAGGGGCAGCCGCGCGAAGCCTCGATGCCGGGCAAGCGTATCTTGTTGGTCTTGAAGTCAACGAGGTCGTAGCGGTAGGGCTTTATCTCCGCGGGGCCGTTCGAGCGGAGGTTGTAACGCTTCTTCAGCAGCCCGCGCTCGAAGTCGCCAATGAGCGCGGGGACGTTCGCCTCCGGCTCGCCGGTGACGACGGCGTCGAAGTACTTCTCGCAGTCGTCGGCGAAGTGGACGGCGTGGCGGCCGCCCGCGACGGTCTTGATGCCGCGGCGGCGCAGGAGCGTCGAGAGCACCTTCGTGTGCTCGTAGTAAGAGTGGAGGTAGGAGAAGAAGACCAGATCCCAGTCGCGGTCGAGCGGGATGTCAAGCTCCTTCTCGTTGTAGACCTCGACCTCCGCGTGGTCCGGGCACAGAGAGGCGATCAGTTCCGGCACCGACGACTGCATGATGCCGCGCTCCTTCTGCGCCAGCCTCGTCGGGTGCGTGTACGTGCTGATGACTGCGATTCTCATGACTCCCTCTTCCTTCTGTTCGTCCCGCGAGTGTTTATGAAAGGCTGCGCCCGGTCGCGTGTGTCCTGCCCGCGTCGGTTCTCTTCTCGATGTGGAAGGTGCCGAAGAGGTAGTCGAAGAGCGGCGAGGTGACGCCGAAGCGGACGGTCGCGTCGTAATGGTGGTGTTGCAGGTGGTACTTGCGGAAGTAGCGCGTGAGCCGCCCGCGCGAAGTGCCGTGGTGCGCCTGAAAGTCGAGGTACTCGTAGAAGAAGTAGCCGGCGATGAGCCCCGTGAAGAGGTGCGTCGCCGCCTGCCAGCTCCCCGTCAGCGCCCAGGCCGCGAGGACGTAGACGACGCAGACCGGGATGCTCTCGCTCAACTGCACGTTGAGCCTCTGGAGCGAGTTCGGGTCGGCGTGGTGGCGCAGGTGCGTCAGGTTGCCGGGCAGGTTGAAGCCCTCGGACTTGGGCTCGCGGTGCAGGACCCAGCGGTGGGTCGCGTACTCGTAGAGCCCCCACGTCAGGAGACCCGCGACGAAGAGACCCGCGGCCGAGGCCAGCGACGACTCGCCGCTCCTGACCACGGCGAACTGCATGAAGAAGAGGACGGCGATGTAAAAGATGTAGGGCTTGTAGAGCTGGAACCTGTCTACCTGCTGATTGCGCTCGCGCCTGGTCTGCCTTGCTTGACTCATGAATCCCCCTCGCTCCGGCGTTTCGACGCTGACCCGTTTGACTGTCGGCCAACGTTGACGAATCAATGAGGGCAGCACGTGGGATGGCTGCTCTACACGTTAACGCGTGATTCGTCGGCGAATGGGATCACGCCGCGCGGGGCGCCGCCGCTTCCACGAACGTTTGTTCGTTATTTGCGTCGGCGGCGTGCGTGTCGAGGGGTGTGTGTCGGCGCGGGGTTTCGGGGAACTCCTTGAGGTTACGCGCCAGCCCTAACACGCCGAAGAAGCGGATGACCAGGTATGAAAGGTCTAACTGGCGCGCGCCGAGGCCGTGGCGGGCCGAGCGCGGGTAGGCGTGGTGGTTGTTGTGCCAGCCCTCGCCGAGCGCGAGCAGGCCGACCCACCAGACGTTGCGGCTGCCCTCCCGCGTCTCGAAGAGGCGGGACCCGAATCGCGGGTCGTGGCAGACGGAGTTGACCATGTAGGTGCTGTGCATCCAGCAGACGACCGGCAGGAAGAAGACGACGGGGACGGCCGCCCACCCCAGCGTCAGCCCGACGAGCGTGACCGCCGCCGCCTGCGGGGCCAGGCGGAACCGGACGAGCCAGTGGTAGTAGCGGTCGCCCGCGAGGTCTTTACAGTATTTGCGGTAGGCGTGCGGGTCGGTCGAGGCGTCGTCGATAATCCAGAGGATGTGCCCGTACCAGAAACCCCTCCGCGGCGAGTGTACGTCGCCCTCGCGGTCGCTGCGGCCGTGGTGAATCCGGTGGTTGGCGACCCAGAGCAGAGGGCTCCCCTGGCCCGTCAGCATCGCCACGGTCACGAGCGTGTATTCGAGCCAGCGCGGGCACTCGAAAGACCTGTGGCTCAGCAGGCGGTGCAGCCCGATGGTCGTGCTGAACCCGATTGTGAAGTACGTGACGACGGCGAGCGCGACGAGCCCCGGCCGCATCGGGAGAAAGAACGCCGACGCCGCGATGACATGCACGACGCACAGATATGACAGCACCACATAGTTGACCTCGATGCGCGCACGCCCCTGCCGCACGTCCTCAGTCGCCCGCCCTGGCTTGCTCATCACGCCCCCCCGTTTCGCCCGCCGAGACTTATCTCAAACCCCTAACGCGTGGCGCGGCGCGGAACGGGATCACCCCCGAATCTTCTCCCCTCAACGTTCAGACACGCGGCACCCACGCCCGCGTCTATCCTGTCTCCGTCACTGCTTCCGGCTCCCCGGTTTGACCACGGGGACGCCCGCGGCGCAGAGGGGGCAGTCGGCGGGCGAGACGGCGGGGACTTCGAGCGTGGCGAGGGCGACGCGCGGGACGCCCACGTCCGAGCGACCGCCCGAGCGGTCGATGATGGAGGCGGCGCCGACGACGAGCGCGCCCGCCGCGCGCAGCGCGTCGCACGTCTCGCGCGTCGAGCCGCCGGTCGTGATGACGTCTTCGACCACGAGCACGCGCTCGCCGGGGCGCACCGTGAAGCCGCGGCGCAGCGTCATCCTCCCCTCCTCGCGCTCCGTCCAGATCGAGCGCACGTTGAGCGCGCGCGCCACCTCCCAGCCGATGATGATGCCGCCGATGGCCGGGGCGGCCACCGTCTCCACCTCGCGCGCTCCGAACTGCTCGGCGATGGCGCGGCCGAAAGCCTCGGCCTCGGCCGGGTGCTGAAGCACGAGCGCGCATTGCAGGTATTGGGGGCTGTGCAGGCCGCTGGTCAGCACGAAATGGCCTTCCAGCAGCGCGCCCGTTCGGCGGAACCTCTCGACGACTTCCTCCCGGTTCATCCGCGATTTCCTTCCCTTTCCCGCGCGGCTCCGCTAAACTGCGGGCCGATGCTGACCTTCCGCAACCTCGTGCCGGACTCGGCACTCGTCGAAGAGACCATCAGGCTTTTGCACTCCAGCGGCGGGCGCGCGCCCGCCTCGGAAGTCTGCGCCAACATCCTCGAACTGCCCGACCTCGACGAGGCCGCCGCCGCCTCGCTCGTCCTCGAACTGATCGGCGAGGACTGGCGGCTGCGCGTCGCCGACGACGGCTCGTGCGTCGAGGTGCTCTGCGAGGACGACGAGTGCCGCGCCCTCTCCGAGACCGACTTCGTCGTCTTCGACATCGAGACGACGGGGCCGAAGATGCCGCCGTCGCGCGTCATGGAGATCGGCGCGACGCGCGTCCGCGACGGTCGCATCGTCGACGAGTTTCAGACGCTCGTCAACCCGCTCATGCCCATCCCGCCCTTCATCGCGGGGCTCACCGGCATCCGCGACGAGATGGTCGCCGACGCGCCGACCTTCGACGAGGTCGCCGGCCGCTGGCTCGACTTCGCGGGCACTTCCGTCCTCGTCGCGCACAACGCCATCTTCGACGTGCGCTTCATCAACCACGAGGTCTCGAACATCTTCCCCGGCCGGCGGATGATGAACTCGCACATCTGCACGGTCTCGCTCGCGCGCCAGCTCCTGCCCGAGCTGAGGAGCTTCCGCCTCGCCGCGCTGGCCGAGTACTTCTCCGTCCCGCACCGCACGCGCCACCGCGCGGGCGACGACGCGCACGCGACGGCGCGCGTCTTCCTGCGGCTGCTCGAACACCTCGAAGAGAACGGCGTCCGCGACCTCAACGGCGCCCGCCGCTTCCAGAAGTCACTGCCCGCCGACGACCACGGCAACGGCAACGGTCAGGCCCGGAAGGCCGGCAGCGCCTGACACTCAGTCCGCCGTCGGCTCCCCGCCCTCTTCGACTTCCGCCCGACGCTCGCCCGACCTCCTCCGCTTCAACAGGCCGCGCACGACGAAGATCAGGATGACGAGCGCGGCCACGCCGAGGCCGACCGCCGGGTAGTTCTGCGCGAGCACCTCCTTGGCCTGCTCGCCGTAGCGCACGGCGAGGAAGCCTTCGAGGAAGAAGCGGAAGGCGCGCCCGACGGCGACGGCCGCGGCGAAGCGCACGAGGCTCAGGCGGAAGACCCCGGCCGTGATGACGAAGAGCTTGAACGGGAACGGCGGCGGCAGCACCGACGCGACCAGCACGGAGAGCACGTCGTAGCGGTCAACCAGCTCCTTGACGCGCGCCCGCTTCTGCGGCGGGAATTTTTCCAGCGCGCGCCGCCCCGCGCGCCTTGAGATGTAGTAGAGGATGACGCAGCCCACCACCGACCCGGCCGTCGCGCCGAGCGCGTAGAGCGGCATCCGCGCCGGGTTCCGCGTCGAGAGCAGCAGCATCACCGCGTCCGGCCCGCCGGGCAGGGGGATGAGCGCCGAGTCGAGCAGCGCGACGGCGAAGAGCCCGAAGGCGCCGAACGGGATGAGAAAATTGGTGACGCTCGTCAGCCCGTTCGTGATTTTACGAAGCAGCCACTTCACGATCTACTCCGCCGCCCCCCCGCCGGCCTCGCCTTCGGCTTGACCCTCTTCGACCAGCTCGACCGCGGTCTGGCGCGGCGCGCGGATGCGCTTGACGACGACGTAGCCGGCGACGCCGAGGACGACCAGCGCCGCGACGCCGCTCACGACGTAGAGGCCGTTGACGCGCATGAAGTCGATGACCTGCTCGCCGTAGAAGACCGCGAGCGCGCCCTCGACGAAGTAGCGGACGCTGCGCGCGATCATGATGGTCGTCATGAACTTCCAGCGCGGGTATTCGAGCGCGCCCGCCGTGGCGACGAAAATCTTGAACGGCATCGGCGGCGGCAGAAGCGCCGGCACCGCCAGCGCCAAAAACCCGAAGCGCGCGTAGGCGCGCTCGACCTTCGCGATGTTCTCGGCGCTGAAGCGCCGCCGCATCACGGCCTGCCCGCCGCGCCGCATGATGTAGTAGAGCACGTTGCAGCCGATGACCGAGCCCGCGGCGGCGAAGAGCGGGAAGTAGAAGACGGACTTCGGGTCGCTGTAGCAGCGCGCGACGACGAGGTAGTCGTTAATCTCGGGCAGGCTCAGGAGCGACGAGTCGAGCGCGCCGATCAGAACCATCGCCGGCGCGGCGACGTAGATCGGAACCCCGCTGATGAAGTCGTGCAGCCAACGGACCAGTTCGGCCAGCCACTCAGACATTGTCGTGATGAGTAAACCGTCAACCGTGACAAGGATAAAGCCGTCAACCGTAAACCGTAAACCGTGACAAGATTAAAGCCTGTTCTTTCTTGTCACGGTTGACGGCTGACGGCTGACGGCTGTTACTTGACGGGGGTAAAGACTGAAGGCGTGTCGTAGGTGACGCCGAAGGTGACGCCGGAGCGCGGGCTGAACTCCGTGAGCCCCTTGATGCCCGCGGCGTCGAAGCGCAGGCCGGCGGCCTTGACCTGGAGGCCCAGCCGGAACTCGCCCTGCGACTCGGTGCCGAGCGGGGCCGCGCTGCCGCGCGTGTTGGCCCGCCCGTTGACCTCGGCCGCGAGGTTGACAGTCTTGTTGACGCGGAAGAGGCCGCCGAGTCCGTAGAGCAGCATGTCGTTCTGCGTGAAGAGCCGCGTCGGCGCGGTGTAGATGCCGAGCCCGAGGTTGGCGAACGTGTTCAGACGCCCCTCGTGCCCGAACTTTTTGCCCACGAGCACCATCCCGAACGCGTTCGTCTGGTTGATGCCGATGCCGCGCGTCTCGTTCGAGTTCGGCAGCTCGACCCCGAACCTGAAGCCGAGGCTGGGGCCGCGCCGCGTCTCGTTGCGGAGTTTAATCTTCGTCGCCAGACGGAAGTCGCCCGTGTCGTTGGTCGAGTTTTCGCCCGGCCCGAAGCCGAGCGGGACGGCCGACGCGCCGCGCGTGTTGATGCTCAAAAAATTCTGAGCCACGCCCTCAATCGAGAACTCGACGTTGGGCGAGAGCCCGACGTGGACGCCGATGACGCCGACGCGCGTCAGGTCGCCCGTCAGCCCCGTGACCGGGAACTTCGCGTCCTGCATGAAGTCGATGCCGACCTCGACGCGCAGCGACCCGGGCTCCAGCACGTCCACGTCCTCCGTGATGAGCGGACGCTGCTGCGCCTGCGCCGCGCTGAAGAGCACGAGCGCGCACGCGAGCGCGCAGAGGGCGCGGGCGGCTTTCGAGAGGTAAGAAGGCATGTCTGCTTTATTCTCGTTTGCGGAAAGAAACTTAGGACGACGGCCGGATTGTAAAGGCCGCCCGGCCGGGCGTCAACAATAAGCCTTTGCCTTTTAAGAACGTCGCACGACCCGTTCGTCACAAATCTCTTCCCGCCGGGAAAAATTTGGAAGAAGATGCGGCCGGCGCGCGTCTATTGGGCGAGAGTTCGAGCGGAGGAGAGGATGGAGAGCGTCGTCTTGACGGTCGAAGAAGCGCGGGGCGAGGCGGTCATCGAAGCCTGTAAGCAGGGCGACCGTGACGCCTTCCGCCGCCTGTTCGAGCGCCACAAAGACCGCGTCTACTCCGTCGCCCTCTACTTCTTCGGCGGCGACGAAGCGACAGCCGCCGACGTGACCCAGCAGGTCTTTCTCAAGCTCTTCACGCGCATCCAGCAGTTCCACGGCGAGGCCGAATTCACGACCTGGCTCTACCGCCTGACGACGAACGCGTGCGTGGACGAGCAGCGCAAGCGCCGCCGCGTGCAGCAGTTCGGCGAGGGCGTCGAGCTGCCCGAGCCGCGCGAGAGCAGGACGCAGGAAGACAGTTTGGCGAAGGCCGAGGTCGCGCGTTCCGTCAAACACGCGGTGGCCGCGTTGAAGCCGAAGCTGAGGGTGGTGATGCTTTTGAAGTATTTCGAGGAGATGAGCTACGAGGAGATCGCGGGCGTGCTCGGCCTGTCGAAGGGGACGGTCGCGTCGAGGCTCAACCGCGGCCACAAGGTGCTCGCGCGCAAGCTCGGCCACCTGCGCGGCGAGCTGGTGCGGGACGAGCGGGAGGGATGATGTTCTTCGGTCATTACAAGAGACACCTCTCCGCCTACGCGCACGGCGAGCTACAGCCTGAGGAGGCCGCGCGGGTCGCCGCGCATCTCCAGCACTGCGCCGCGTGCCGCTCGGAGTTCGAAGAGATCAAGCTCGGCATCCGCCTCGCCGAGTCGCTGCCCTCGGTCGCCGCGCCCGCCCACCTCTGGGACGGCATCGAGGCCGCGCTCGTCAAAGAGGCGGGCCGTGAACGTCAGCGCGCCTCTCAAACTCAAGCCCTCTTCCCTTCCCGCCGGCGCGCCTTCGCCCTGACGTTCGCCACGGTGCTGCTCGCGCTCGCGGCCGGCGGCGTCTGGCTCTACCTGCGCGCGCAGCGTTCGGGGTGGGAGGTGGCGCGGGTCGAGGGCGCGCCGCGCATCGCCTCGGGTCGCATCAACGAGCGCGGGCGGCTCCGCGTCGGCGAGTGGCTTGAGACCGACGGCGCCTCGCGCGCAGAGATCGCCGTCGCCAACATCGGGCAGGTCGAGGTCGAACCGAACACGCGCGTCAAACTCGTGGAGACGCGCCTCACCGAGCACCGCCTTGAGCTTGAGCGCGGCACGCTGCACGCGCGCATCTGGGCGCCGCCGCGCCTCTTCTTCGTCAACACGCCCTCGGCCGTCGCCGCCGACCTCGGCTGCGCCTACACGCTCGAAGTTGACGACAAGGGGCGCGGGCTCCTCCGCGTCACTTCGGGCTACGTCGCGCTCGAAACGGAGTCGCGTGAGTCAATCGTCCCCGCGGGCGCCGCCTGCCTGACTCAGCCGGGCGCGGGGCCGGGCACGCCCTTCTTCGAGGACGCGCCCGAAGGTTTTGTCGAGTCGCTCGCCAAGTTCGACTTCGAGAACGACCGCGGCTCGCTCGACGCGGTGCTCAGCGGTACGCGCCCGCGCGACACGCTGACGCTGTGGCACCTGCTCTCGCGCGTCGGCGCGGAAGACCGCGCGCGCGTCTACGAACGGCTCGCGGCTCTCGCGCCGCCGCCCGAGGGCGTGACGCGCGAAGGCATCGACGGGCTCGACCGCGCGATGCTCGACGAGTGGAAGACCAGCCTCGAAAGCAACTGGCATAACGAGAGTATGCCGGCCGTCCGCCGCGTCTGGCGGAAGCTCTGGCAATGAAATGAAGGAGGCGTTTATGTCGGAAGGTGAAGTCAGATTCTTCGACCGCCGTCTGTTCCTGCGCGGCGCGGGCGCGGCCCTCTTCGGACTCCCGGCCCTGAGTCTCAGCGCCGCCGGCTGTGCCAAAAGTCCGGGCGCGCTCGCGGGCTCTGCGCCGGCCGAGAAAGAGACGGCGGAGCTTTCGTGGAGCACCGTGCTCACGGCCGCGGGCGAGCCGGGCGCGCCGATGATCGTGACCGGGAGAATCTTAGCCGCGGACGGCAGGACGCCAATCGAGGGCATCACGCTCCACGTCTATCATACAGACGCGCGCGGCCTCTACTCGGACAAGCCCGGCGGCGGCTCGAACGACCCGCGCATCAAGGGCTCGATGAAGACGGGCAAAGACGGCCGTTACGAGTTCCGCTCGATCCGCCCCGCGTCGTACCCCGGCACGAACAACCCGCAGCACATCCACGCCAAGGTCTTCGGCGCGGGCTACGCCGAGCGCTGGATTCCCGAGTACTGGTTCGACGACGACCCGCTCATCACCAACGCCATGAGCGCGCGCTACGCGCATCTCGGCGCCTTCTCTCCCGTCGTCTCCGCGAAGCGCGGCGGCGACGGCGTCTTCGCGTGCGTGCGCGACATCAGGTTAGAGAAGACTTAACAGCTCAACTTCCATAAGCAAGACTCGACGCTTAAAAGCCGTTGAAGTCGGTCAACTGTGTGGCCGCCGTCAACGGGCTCGGCGGAGTGTTGCCTGAAACCGGCCTGTCGAATAGGAGTAGTGATGCCACGAACCGGACGCTTATTTTATGCCGCCATACTCGCACTGGTCGCACTCCTGCCGGCGGCGGCGGCGGCTCACCCCGCGACGGGCATCGTCGTTGACGCGCAGGGTCGCATCCACTTCAGCGACCTCGAAACCGTGTGGCGGCTCGACGCGGGCGGGCGGCTCGCGGTCTTCCGCCCCGCCGTACGCGGCCGACACGTCCACGAGCTTTCGATTGACGGCGGGGGCAACGTCTGCGGCGGCGACGTTACCTACGAGGCTTCGATTGGTAAGTGGATCGAAGCCGTCTGGCGGCGCACGCCCGACGGGCGCGAGGAGACGTACCTCGTCGCGCCCACGGCAGACCCGCCGCGCGGCGTCTCCGTCTGGCGCGACGCCGCAGGCAACACCTACTACGCCGAGCAGGACAGACACGCCAACCGCGAGACGCTGCTCCTGAAGCGCACGCCCCGCGGCGTGTTGACGACGCTCGCGGGCGGCGCCTACGGGCACGCCGACGGTCGCGGCACGGCGGCGCGCTTCCGAAGCATCGGCGGCCTGACCTTCGGCCCGGACGGCTCGATCTACCTCACCGACGCCGGAGACGTGCGCCGCGTCTCGACGGACGGCGAAGTGCGGACGCTGGCGAAGGGGCTCGAAGGACTTTTCCCCGAAGACACGCAGACCGGCTACGGCGGACTGATGGGGCTCGCCGTGGATGCGGGCGGCAACGTGTACTCCTCAGACTACGGCCGTCGTCGCGTGTTGAAGGTCGCGGCCGATGGGAAAGTCTCGCGCGCGGCGCGCGCCGAAGCGCCGTGGTCTCCGACGGGCGTCGCCGTGTCGAAGGACGGCCGAGTCTTCGTCCTCGAAGTCGGATTCGCGCCGCCCAACGTCTCCAGCGGCCCGCGCGTCCGCGAGCTTTTGCCCGACGGGCGCTCGAAGGTGCTCGCGACCGTGGGTCTGAGGGAGAACGCCGCGGCCCGACTCACTTCGTCGTGTGACGCCGGGGCCGCGCCTGATTCCGCCGACGAGTGCCAGAACAACGTCGAGCGCGCGCTCAGCCTCTACTTCGGGCTCGGGGTCGTCGCCATCGGCGCGGTCGCCGGGCTCCGAGGATTCGCGCGGAGGACGGGTCATGCGTAAGGTCTTGAAGGCCACTGCCGTCTTCATCTTGCTGCTGTTCGCCGGGGCGCAGCTCGTCAGACCCGCGCGCGTCAACCCGCCGGCCTCCGACGGGCAGTCGCTCGCAGAGCAGGCGCGCGTGCCGGCCGAGGTCGCGGGCGTGCTGGAACGCTCGTGCATGGACTGCCACTCGAACAGGACTGACTGGCCCTGGTATTCGAACGTCGCGCCCGCCTCCTGGTTCGTCGTCGATCACGTGAACCAGGGGCGCCGCCACCTCAACTTCTCGAAGTGGGGCGAGTACGAACGCCGCGAGGCGGGACACCTTCTGGAAGGAATCTGCGACACGGCGAAGGGCGGCGTGATGCCGCTCGACTCCTACACGCTCGTCCACCGCGGCGCGCGACTCGCGCCCGCCGACGTGAAGACGCTCTGCGCCTGGGCCAACGAAGAGCAGCGACGGCTCGCGGCCGCCGACTGAGGGAACGAAGCTCTGTGCTAACATCTGTCATCAGGCGATGACGGACAAACCTTTACTTCTCGGCGGCGAGTGGCGCACGACTGCGACGACGCGCGAGGTGCGCTCGCCCTACAACGGCGAACTGCTCGCGAACTTCTCGGTCGCGGCGCGGGCCGAGGTCGAAGAGGCTCTGTCCGCCGCGTCGAGCGCGGCCGCCGAGATGCGCGACCTGCCGCGCCACCGCGTCGCCGAGTCCCTGCGCGCCATCGCCGACCGGATACGCGCGCGCGCCGAAGAGTTCGCGCGCGCCATCGCCGCGGAGGCGGGCAAGCCCATCAAGACCGCGCGCGCGGAGGTCGAGCGCGGCGCGATGACCTTCACCTACGCGTCCGAAGAGGCGCGCCGCTTCGCGGGCGAGGTCGTCCCGCTCGACGGGCAGACGACGGGCGCCGGGCGCACGGGCTGGACGGAGCGCTTCCCGCGCGGCGTCGTCTTCGGCATCACGCCCTTCAACTTCCCTCTCAACCTCGTCGCGCACAAGGTCGCGCCCGCGCTCGCCTCGCGCAACGCCATCGTCGTCAAGCCGAGCCCGCGCACGCCGCTCACGTCGCTCCTGCTCGGCGAAGTCTTCCTCGAATCGGGTCTGCCGCGCGCGGCCTTGCAGGTCGTGCCGATGGAGATCGAGACCCTCGACGCCGTACTCGAAGACGAGCGCGTCGGGATGGTCTCTTTCACGGGGAGCGCGGAGGTCGGCTGGCTCCTGCGGCGCCGCGCGGCGCGCTGGGCCCTCGCGCTCGAACTGGGCGGCAACGCGCCGGTCATCGTGGACGAGACGGCCGACGTAGGCGTAGCCGCCGAGCGCACGGCCGCCTCCGCCTTCGCCTACGCCGGCCAGGTCTGCATCTCCGCGCAGCGCGTGCTCGTGCACGAACAGGTCGCGGAAGAGTTCACCGAACGCTTCGTCCGTCTCGCCACATCGCTCCGCGCGGGCGACCCGCTCGACGAGGCCACGGAGCTTTCCAACATGATCGACGAGGCGGCCGCCCGCCGCGCCGAAGGCTGGGTTAACGAGGCCGTCGGCGCGGGCGCGCGACTGTTGTGCGGCGGGCGGCGCGAGGGCTCTCTGCTGGAGGCGACCGTTTTGACGGACGTGCACGCGGAGATGCGCGTCTGCTCCGAAGAGGTCTTCGCGCCCGTCGCCACGCTCCAGACCTTCGGCGACTTCGGGGAGGCGCTCTCGGAGGCGAACAACACGCGCTACGGGCTTCAGGCCGGCGTCTTCACGCGCGAGACGGCGCGCGCCCTGCGCGCCTTCCGCGCGCTCGACTTCGGCGGCGTCATCGTCAACGACTCGCCCGCCTTCCGCGTGGACAACATGCCCTACGGCGGCGTCAAGCTCTCCGGCGCCGGCCGCGAAGGCGTCCGCTACGCGATGGAGGAGATGACCGAGCCGCGCCTCATCGTCATCGACCCGGGGGAGTGACAACTGATGTGTTATTCCCGAAGTAGGTTTTACGGCTCTTCACGTTTCGCGTAAGATGCCCGTGCCTTTGACACCTTCCGCCTTGAGGTTTCACCCGATGAAAGCAATGCGCCCCGTCGTTTGTCTCGCCCTCTCTCTCACTTTTCTCTTGAACGCGTTCCCGCCCCCCGCCACGGCGCAGACGGCCGCGCCGAAGGCGGAGCCGGCGGTCGTGCGTCTGGCGGGTCTGAAGAAGGTCGTGAAGGTCAGGCGCGACGAGCGCGGCATCGCTTACGTCGAGGCCGAGGACGAGTCAGACCTCTACTTCGCGCAGGGGTACGTGACGGCGAGCGACCGCCTCTGGCAGATGGACCTGTTCCGCCGCACGGCGCGCGGCGAACTGGCGGAGATTTTCGGGAAGGCGGCGCTCGAAGAGGACAAGCGACGGCGCACGTACGGCTTCGCGCGGGTGGCCGAGGCCACCGCCGCGCAGGCCGACCCGCGCTCGCGCGCCGTGATGGAGGCTTACGCGGCGGGCGTCAACGCGTACATCGACTCGCTCGACGACAAGAGTCTCCCCGCGGAGTTTAAAATCCTCGGCTTCCGCCCGCGCCACTGGACGCCGGCCGACTCGGCGGCCGTCGGCAAGAACTTCGCCGAAGCGCTCTCGACGACGTGGACGCTCGACATCGCGCGCGCCCTCTTCGCCAACCTCCCGGCCGACAAGGTTGCCGCGCTCTTCCCCGCAGTCTCCCCGCTCGACGTGCTCGTCGTCGGCACGGACAAGACCGACAAGAAGGCCGCGCCCCCTTCGAAGCGCAGCTCGGCCCTACCCCTTCAGACCGATTCGACAGGGCTGCTGGCGGAACTCTCCTCCATCCGACGGACGGAGGAGCGCACGCGCGCGCGCGTCGGCCTCAACGCCGAAGACCTCGCCGCGAGCAACAACTGGGTCGTGTCGGGTAAGCGCACCGCTTCGGGCAAGCCTCTGCTCGCCAACGACCCGCACCTCCCGCCCTCGGCCCCTTCCATCTGGTACATGATTCACCTGAGCGCGCCGGGACTGCGCGTGGCGGGCGTGACGGCGGCCGGCGCTCCCGGCGTCATCATCGGCCACAACGAGCGCGTCGCGTGGGGCTTGACGAACCTCGGGCCTGACGTGCAGGACGTGTACCGCGAGCAGTTCGACCCGCAGAACCCGCGCCGCTACCAGACGCCCGCGGGCTGGCGCGACGCGGAGGTGCGCCGCGAAGAGATCAAAGTCCGCAAGTCCTACGTCGGCACGGAGACCGAGATCGTCCCGCACGAGGTGATTGTCACGCGCCACGGCCCAATCGTCCTCCGCAAGGGCACCGACTCGTACGCGCTGCGCTGGACGGCGCTCACGCCCTCGGCCACGGAGTTCAACGCCTTCTACAAACTGAACCGCGCGCGCAACTGGAAGGAGTTCGGGGAAGCCCTCAAGGACTACGGCGGCGCCACGCAGAATTTCGTCTACGCCGACGTTGACGGGCACATCGGCTACTACGGCGCGGGGCTCATCCCCGTCCGTTCGAGCGGCGACGGCAGCATCCCGTACGACGGCACGAAGGACGAGGGCGAGTGGAAGGGCTTCATCCCGTTCGCGGAGCTGCCGCACGTCTTCGACCCGCCCTCCGGCATCATCGTCACGGCCAACAGCCGCGTCGTCGGCCGCGACTACCCGCACTTCCTCACGCACGTCTGGGCGCCGCCCACGCGCGCGCGCCGCATCTACGACCTGCTCACGGCGAAGCAGAAGTTGACCGCCGAAGACTTCCGCGCCGTGCAGGGCGACGCCTACACCATCTCCGGCGCGACCTTCGCGCGCGAGGCGGCGAAGGTCGCGCGCGAAGCGGGCTTGGACGCGAAGGACGAGAAGTGGCGCGAGACCGTCCGCCTCTTCGAGTCGTGGGACGGGCGGCTTGAGCCCGACGCGCGCGCGCCGCGCCTCGCCGCCGAGATGGCCGGCGCCTTCCGCCAGAAGATACTCGCGGGCGCGCTCGGCGCCGACCTGGCGAAGGAGTACCGCTGGCCCGCCAGCGCCATCTTCTTCGACCGCGTCATACAGGAGCGGCCGCGCGAGTGGCTGCCGAAAGAGTTTACGACCTACGCCGAACTGCTCGACGCCGCGCACCGCGAGACGCGCGAGTCTCTGGCGAAGAGTCTGGGCGCGGACGAGACGAAGTGGACCTGGGGCGCGCGCCTGCCGGTCAACTTCCCGCACCCGCTCGCCGGCGTGCCGCTGGTCGGGAAGACTTTCCAGCTCGCGCCGTTCCCGCAGAGGGGCGGCGGCGGCGCCTTCGCCGCGCCGAACGTCGGCGCCTCGGTCTCGATGCGCCTCATCGCCGACGCCTCGGACTGGGACAAGACGCAGCAGGGCATCGCGCTCGGCGTCTCGGGCGACCCGCGCAGCCCGCACTGGCAGGATCAGCTCTCAGACTGGCGCGCCGCCACGCCCCGCGTCTTCCCCTTCTCCGCCGCGGCCGTCGCGCGCTCCGCGCAACTGACGCACACGCTCATGCCGAAATAGTTTTGAGCGAAGACGAGAGCAATCGGGTCGGAACGTCATCCGCTTCTCCGGGCTCGCCGGGCGGCGCGACTCTCCGCGTCTTCTGCGCCGTGGAGCTGCCCGGCGAGGTGCGCGCGGCCGCGGCCGCACACGCCTCGCGCCTGCGCCGGGAGTTCCCCGACGCGCGCGCGAGCTGGGCGCGACCCGAGGGCCTTCACATCACTCTGAAGTTTATCGGCGAGGTCGAGGCGGCGCGCGTCGAAGCCCTGTCACACGCGGCGGGCGCCGCCGCCGAAGGATTCGCGCCGTTCAGTCTGACAATCGAGGAGCCCGGCACCTTCCCCCCGCGCGGCGCGGTGCGCGTGCTCTGGCTCGGCGTGAAGGACGTGTCCGGAAGGCTCGCACAACTGCAAAGCCGTCTCGAACGGGAGTGCGCGGCCGCCGGCTTCCCCGTCGAGGCGCGCGCCTTCAAACCGCACCTCACGGTCGCACGCCTCCGCACCCCGCAGGGGGCGCACGCCCTCGCCGAAGCCCACCGGCACGCGACGTTCGGCCCCTACCACTTCGAGGTCGGCGAACTCCTCGTCATCCGCAGCGAACTCGGCCCCGGCGGCTCGCGCTACACGCCTCTTTCGCGCCACGCGCTCGGTGACTGACGAGGATTGAGCGTGGAGTAAAGAAACATTAACCACCGCAGGCACAGAGACACGGCTGGTTGAGTTCTAACTCAACCAGCCGTGTCTCTGTGCCTGCGGTGGTTACTTCGTTCTTACCCGTTCGGCAACTGCCGCGGGCGACCGGGCGGTAGTTGTGGCCCTCCTTCGTCGCGGCGCTTCTCGCCGGTCTCGGAGAACATCTCCTTGAGGGCGCCGATGCTGGAGAGCATGGCCGTGGTCTCGACCGGCATGAAGATGACCTTGGCGTTCTGGCCGCGCGACATCTCCTTGAGGCTCTCGATGTAGCGCTGCGTGATGAGGTACTGCGCGGGGTTGCCGTGGTCGAGCATCACGCGCGCGACCTGCGCGATGGCCTCGGCCTCGGCCTCGGCGTTGCGCAGACGGGCCTGCGCCGCGCCCTCGGCGGCGAGGATGGCCGACTGCTTCTCGCCCTCGGCGCGCGTCACCTGCGCCTGCTTCTCGCCCTCGGCGCGGGTGATGGCGGCCTGCTTGTCGCCCTCGGCCTGGAGGACGAGCGCGCGGCGGTTGCGCTCGGCCGTCATCTGCTTCTCCATCGTGAGGCGCACGTCCTCGGGCGGCGTGATGTTCTTCACATCGACGCGCGTGACCTTGACGCCCCACTTGTCGGTCGCCTCGTCGAGGATGAGCCGCAGCTTCGAGTTGATCTGGTCGCGCGACGAGAGCGTGTGGTCTAAGTCCATGTCGCCCATCACGGCGCGCATGCCCGTGATGGTGAGCTGGACGAGGCCGCCGATGAGGTCGTTGATCTCGTAGACGGCCTTGATCGGGTCGGTGATCTGCCAGTAGACGACCGAATCGACGTGGATGGTCACGTTGTCGCGCGTAATCACCGGCTGCGGCGGGAGGTCGATGTACTGCTCGCGCAAGTCGATGGAGGCGAGCCCCGGTCGGACGTTCGTCCAGTAGACGCCGCGCGGCTTGTCGAGGAACGGGACGATGACGTTCAGGCCGCTCGTCGCGACGCGGCTGAAGCGCCCCAGCCGCTCGATGAGCATGACGGTCGCCTGCGGCACGATCTTGATCGTCTTGGCCGCGATGACGAGCGCCGCGACGGCGATGAAGAGGAAGAAGAAGAGTATGCCAAGTTCAGCCATGTGACCTCCGGGGTGGTATCAAGCTCAAGTTTGAAATCTCAGATTTCAAATCCTCAAGGCGGGTTCGACAGTTCGGGCGCGACTATACCGGATTGACTCGGACTTTTGGAAGAGCCTCGGGCGGCAGCCAGCCGCCGAGCGCCGCTTCAATCACCCTCGCGGCCGCGAGCACGCGCCACTCCTCGTGCGGGCGCCCGACGACCTGCACGCCGACGGGCAGCCCCGCCGCCGTGCGACCCGCGGGCACGCACGCCGCGGGCAGGTCGAAGACGTTCGCCGCGTGCGCGTGTGAGAAGGCCCGGAACGTCGGGACACTCTGCCCCTCGACTTCGACGCGCCCGAACTCTTCGTGCAGAAACGCCGGCACCGCCCCGACCGGCGCGACGACGAGCGGCGTCCGCTCCATCCAACGCAGGAGCGTTTCGCGGACGCGGTCGCGCTCCTCCCACGCCGCCAGCACCTTCTCCAACTGAGGCTCGCCCCACCTCGCCGCGCGCTCCAGAATCACGCGCGCGGCTCGCCCCGCGTCCGCTTCCCTCCCCGCGTAGACCGCGCGCACGAACCGCTGCGTCGCGTACTCGAAGAGCGAGAGCCAGAGCCCCGTCGCCTCGCCGACTCCGGGCGGAGTCTGCTCCGCGACTTCCAGCCCCGCGTCCGCCAGGGCACGCGCGGCACCCTGCACGGCCCCGCGCGTCTCGTTTGTCACCACCGTCGAGCCGTCGTCCGTGTAGACAGCGGCGCGCAAGCCCTTCAACCTCTCCCGCGTCTCACTCTGGCCCGAGAGCACGCGGTACAAGCGGCGCAGGTCTTCGACACTTCGCGCGAGCGGGCCGACCGTTGCGCCGAGCGAGTGCAGCCCCGAGGCCGGCGGCATCTGGCCTCCACCCGGCACGCGCCCCGCCGTCGGCTTCAGCGCGGCGACGCCGCAGAAGTGAGCCGGGATGCGTACAGAGCCGGCGAGGTCGCTCCCCAGACTCCCCGCCGTCAAACACGCCGCGACGGCCGCCGCGCAGCCGCCGCTCGAACCGCCCGGCGTTCGTCCGAGGTCGTGCGGGTTGTTCGTCCTCCCGAAGACCGGATTCTCCGACGTGTAGTCGAGCGCGAACTCGGGGCAGTTCGTCTTGCCCAGGATGATGGCCCCCGCCGCGCGCAGACGCGCGACCGCCGCGGCGTCGTCCTGCGCCACATGGCCCGCGCGCACGCGTGACCCGTAAGTCGTCCGCAGCCCACGAACGGCAATGGTATCCTTCACCGTCAAAGGCACGCCGTGCAGCAGTCCCAGTGTCTCGCCCCTCACGACCGCGGCCTCCGCCTCCCGCGCACGTTCGAGCGCGTCGGGCGCGAGCGTCACGACCGCGTTGAGCGTCGGGTTAACTTCCCCGATTCGGCGCAGGTACGCCCCCACCACCTCGACCGGCGAGACCGCGCGCGCGCGTATCAGACGGCCGAGCTCGACCGCCGACATCCTCGTCAACTCTTGTCCTTCGGAAGTGCTCATCCGACCTCTGCGAGAAATTTTTCGATTTCCGCGCTCGTCCTGAGCCTGTAGACCCGCTTACGGCCGGCCAGCTCTGCGAGCCGCGCGAGTATCTTCGGCCTCCGGCGGTAAGGGTAAGACCAGACCCAGTAGAGAAACTTCAGATCGATTCGCTCGCGGCAACCCTCGGCCATGTCGGGCCTTGCCGACCGCCTGTAGGTGACGACGCGCTTGAGCACGCGCCACAGGCAGACGGCGCGCGGCAGGTCGAGGAAGATGACCGTGTCGCAGGCGTCGAGCCTGACTTCGAGCGTGTTCGAGTAGTTGCCGTCAATAATCCAAGAGTCGCCCGCGCACAACTCCTCGACCTGGGGCCGCCACACGTCCCTGGGCGTCTCGACCCAGCCCGCGTGCCAGAAGAGCCGATCCAGGTGTATGACCGGGAGCCCGAGCCGACGCCCGAGGCGTGGCGCGAACGTGGACTTGCCCGCGCCGCCCGAGCCGATGACCAGCACCCTCTTCATGCCCTGGCGCCGTGACGCTGGAGCAGCTCGACGAACTTGCGCGCGGCCGTCGAGAGCGCGCGGTCGCTGCGGTAGACGACGCCGACGGTGCGCTCCCACTCCGGCTCGACGAGCGGGACGACGGCGAGCTGACCCGAGCGGCGCTCGTCCAGCACCGACGGGCGCGGGACGACGGCCACGCCGAGCCCGACCTCGACGGCGCGCTTGATCGTCTCGATGTTGTCGAACTCGGCGACGCGTTGGACGCTCACGCCCTGCGCGCGAAGTATCCGGTCGGTGGCGCGGCGCGTCGGGATGTCGCGCTCGAAGTGTACGAAGTTCTCCCCCTGCAAGTCGGCCGCGCGCAGCTTCTTGCGCTTCGCGAGCGGGTGTTCGGGGCGGCAGATGAAGACCAGGCGGTCGCCGCCGAGCGACACGACCTCAAGGCCCCGGCGCTTCTCCGGGTAGGCGACGACGCCGAGGTCGACCGCGCCGCCCAGCACGTCGCGCACGACGCGCGTCGTGCGGCTGTATTCGAGGTCTATCTTGGCGCGCGGGTAGAGCGCCATGAACTCGCGCACGACCGGCGGCAGCTCGTGCAGCCCGACGCTGTAGACGGTGGCGACGCGCACCGTCCCGCCGACCGTCCCCGACAACTGCCGCATGCTCTCTTCGAGCCGTCCGTAGGCTTGCAGCACCTCGCGGCTGGCCTCGTAGAAAGCCTCGCCCTCCTGCGTCAGGTGCAGCTCGCGCCGGCCGCGGACGCGCTCCAGGAGCCGCCGCTTGAACCGGCCTTCGAGCCCGCGCACCTGCTGGCTGACGGCCGACTGCGTGACGAAGTTGCGCTCCGCGGCCTGCGAGAAGCTGCGCGTCTCGACGAGGTCGCAGAAGATTTTCAGCGTTTCGATTTGCATGGCTGTGAGCTGTGAGCTGTCGGCTCTGAGCTTCAAGCTCATATACGAAGGGGCCGGCCGTCCAGGTTTTAGCTAAAAGCTAAGCGCCAACAGCTAACAGCCTAAATAAGAACCTCTCAGATAATTGTCCTATATTTTTCATTTTATCTTATATTCGCGCTGAACTAAAATTAGACCTCATCGGAGCAGGGCGGATTATGGCCCGACAACTGACATCGGCGCCGGGTCGTGGCGGGGGCGTGCGCTTCGCGCCCGGGCTCACGCTCGGCGAGGCGCGTGCGCGCCTGTTCGCGCTCGGCGGGCTGGGGGCCGACGGCGGCTACGGCGACGCGTGGGTGAGGCTGAAGCTCTGGCGCATCCCCTTCGCCTTCCCGAACACGGAGGGGCGCCGGCGCGCCGTCAGGTTCCACGACCTGCACCACGTCCTGACCGAGTACCCGACGACGTGGCGCGGCGAGTTCGAGATCGCGGCGTGGGAGGTGGCGGGCGGCGTCCGCCGGTACTGGGAGGGCTGGCTGCTCGACCTGCTGGGCTTCGCCTGCGGGCTCGTCCTCTTCCCGCGCGCCACGTACCGCGCGTTCGTGCGCGGCCGGCACAGCCGGAATCTCTACGGCGACGTGTGGGACGAGGCGATACTTAAGCGGCGGGTCGGCGAGGTGCGGCGCGGGCTCGGGCTGGACGGAGCAGAAGAGGCGAGGCCGGACGGGGCCGACCGGGCCGCGTTCGCCTTCTGGGGCGGCGTGAGCGTCCTGACGTACGCGGCGACCGGAGCCGTCATGTTGGCCCCCGCGCTGGCGCTGCTTGCCGCGTCGTGGCTGTGGCTCGCGCGTTAGTTCGCGCGCGGGTCTCCAGCGGGGTTGGCGGGCGATTGCTTTTCCGCGTCGCGTCGTTATAATCATGGCCGACCTACCAGACTTACACGTAACAGCGCTGCGACCCCGGCGCCTGCGCCCGCACCCAAGGCGTTTTGCGGGCGCACAGCCGCGCCGCGCGAGCCGCGAAGGAGAGGCACTTCTGACATGGCCGTCCGTCTGAGCAGCACGTTCGTTTTCAGGAAGCTCCACCAGTTGACGGGCATCATCCCGCTCGGCGTCTTCCTGCTGGAGCACTTCTACACCAACTCGAAGGCGATGACGGGGCCGGCCGACTTCAACAACGCGGTCAGCGACCTCCAGTCCATCCCCTACATCATCTTCATCGAGATCGGGGGCATCTTCATCCCGCTCATCTACCACGCCGTCTACGGCCTCTTCATCACGTGGGAGGCGCGGCCCAACAACCTCGCCTACCCCTACCCGCGCAACTGGTTCTTCACCATCCAGCGCATCACGGGGATGATTCTCTTCTTCTTCATCCTGTTCCACGTGCTGAACTTCCGCTTCGGGGCCATCCCCGGCCTCAACGAGGTCTCGGTGGCGCACGAGCCGTCGCGGGCCTTCGAGATCGTGAGCCGCGAGTTCCAGATGCCCATCATCTTCGTCGTCTACCTCATCGGCATCCTCGCGACCGTGTGGCACCTGGCGAACGGGCTGTGGCTCTTCGCGGTGGACTGGGGCATCGTCATCGGCGAGCGCGCGCAGCGGCTGACCGGCTACGCCTGCATCGCCTTCGGCCTGCTGCTGCTCGCCGTCGGCATCAACGCGCAGGTGGCCTTCATCCGCCCCGGCGGACTCCTCGGACTGATAGGACTCGCATAACATGGCAAACAACGGCATCCGGATAGCCATCGTCGGCGGCGGCCTCGCGGGGCTCGCGGCCGCGATGAAGATCGCCGAGGCCGGGCACGCGGTGGACCTCTTCTCGGTCGTGCCCGTCAAGCGCTCGCACTCGGTCTGCGCGCAGGGCGGCATCAACGGCGCGGTCAACACCAAGGGCGAGGGCGACAGCCCCTTCAAGCACTTCGACGACACGGTCTACGGCGGCGACTTCCTCGCCAACCAGCCGCCCGTGCAGAAGATGTGCGAGATGGCGCCCTCGATCATCTACCTCTTCGACCGCATGGGCGTCCCCTTCTCGCGCACGCCCGAGGGGCTGCTGGACTTCCGGCGCTTCGGCGGCACGCTCCACCACCGCACGGCCTTCGCGGGCGCCTCCACGGGTCAGCAGTTGCTCTACGCGCTCGACGAGCAGGTGCGCCGCCACGAGGCCACCGGCAAGGTCAAGAAGTACGAGCACTGGGAGATGCTCTCGCTCATCCAGGACGGCCACGGCGTCTGCCGCGGCCTGGTGGCGATGGAGCGCGCGACGCTGGAGCTGAAGGCGTTCCCGGCCGACGCCGTCATCATCGCGACGGGCGGGCCCGGCCTCATCTTCGGCAAGTCCACGAACTCGATGGTCTGCACCGGCTCGGCCGTCTCCGCCTGTTATCAACAGGGTGCCAAGTACGCCAACGGCGAATTCATCCAGGTGCACCCCACCTCCATCCCGGGCGAGGACAAGCTGCGCCTGATGTCGGAGTCGGCGCGCGGCGAGGGCGGGCGCGTCTGGGTGCCGAAGACGCAGAATGATAAGCGGCAGCCGTCTTCGATTCCGGAGAGCGAGCGCTGGTACTTCCTCGAAGAGAAGTACCCGGCCTACGGCAACCTCGTCCC
>DAIRFV010000127.1:0-6394 GCA_036794905.1 Pyrinomonadaceae bacterium
AAGGAGTCCATCCGCGAGATACGCGTCAACCGCAACCCCTTCTCGGCCGAGTACGACCGCCTCGGCTACGGCCGCGTCGAAATCTTCACCAAGCCCGGCACCGACCGCTACCGCGGGCAGGCGTTCTTCAACTTCAACGACGAGTCTCTGAACGCGCGCTCGCCCTTCGCCGCCGTGCGCGCGCCCTACCAGTCGCGGCGCTACGGCGGCAACATCTCGGGGCCGCTCGCGTCGAAGCGCGCCTCCTTCTTCTTCGACTTCGAGCGGCGCGAGACGGACGACAACGAGGTCGTGCGCGCCGTCGTCCTCGACGAGGGGCTCAACCAACTGAGCTTCAACCAGTCCGTCCTGACGCCCGACCGCCGGACGACCTTCAGCCCCCGCCTCGACTACCAGCTCAACCCGACGAACACGCTGGTCGCGCGCTACACCTACGAGCAGGGCGAGCGCCTCAACGAGGGCGTCAGCGACTTCAACCTCCCCACGCGCGCCTACGACGTGGAGAACTCGCAGCACACCGTGCAACTGACCGAGACGGCCGTCATCAACCAGAAGGTCATCAACGAGACGCGCTTCCAGTTCGAGCGCTCGCGGCGGCGGCAGGAGGGCGGCAACAGCCTGCCCGTCATCCGCGTGCTCGAATCCTTCACCGGCGGCGGCGCGCAGAACGCGCTCTCGTCGAGCGACCAGGATCGTTTCGAGCTACAGAACTACACGTCGTGGACGGCGGGCGGCCACTCGCTCAAGGCCGGCGCCCGCCTGCGCGCCGACCGCGTGCGCGACGTGTCGCAGCAGAACTTCGCCGGCACGTTCACCTTCGCGGGCGGCAACGCGCCGCAGCTCGACGCCTCGGGCAACGTCGTCAGGGACGCCGCGGGCAACCCCGTGCTCGTGCAGATCACGAGCCTCGAACGCTTCCGCCGCACGCTCCTCTTCTCCGCGCTCGGCAACGCGGAGGTGCGCGCGCGCGGCGGCGGGCCGACGCAGTTCTCCATCTCGGGCGGGAACCCCGAGGCCGGCGTCACCTACTGGGACTTCAGCCCGTTCATCCAGGACGACTGGCGCGTGCGCCCGAACCTGACGCTGTCGGCGGGCTTGCGCTACGAGCGGCAGAACCTCATCAACGGCGACCTCGACTTCGCGCCGCGCGTCGCCTTCGCGTGGTCGCCCGCGGCCGACCCGCGCAACCAGCGCATGGTCGTCCGCGGCGGCTTCGGCATCTTCTTCCAGCGCGTCAACGAGAACCTCGCCTTGCAGGCCGCGCGCTTCAACGGGACGAACCAGCAGCAGTTCGTCGTCACCGACACCAGCTCGGCCTTCCTCAACCAGTCCGAGTTCGACCTCGCGACCGTGGACGGCGTGTTGACGCCGACCGTGGGGGACGTGCCGACGCCCGCCGAGCTCACGGCCTTCCAGGTGCGGCAGACCATCCGGCAGCTCGCGCCCGACATCCGCGCGCCCTACACGATGCAGACGGCCTTCAGCGTCGAGCAGCAGTTGCCCTACCGCGTCACGCTCTCGGTCAGCTACATCGGCGCGCGCACGCTCCACGTCCTGCGCTCGCGCAACGTCAACGCGCCGCTCCTCGACGCCACGGGGCGGCTGCCGCTCGACTCGGCGGGCCGGGCCGTCGTCGTGCGCCCCAACCCGGCGCGCGGCAACGTCTTCCAGTTCGAGTCGAGCGGCGTCTTCAACCAGCACCAGCTCGTCTTCAACGTCAACAACCGCTTCAGCCGCAAGTTCACGCTCTTCGGCAACTACGTCTTGAACTTCGCCCGGAGCAACACGGACTTCGCGTCGAACTTCCCCGTCAACCAGTACGACCTGAGCGGCGAGTACGGCAACTCGTTCCAGGACACGCGCCACCGCGTCTTCATCGGCGGCGCCGTCAACGCCTTGCCGTGGGGCCTGCGTCTGAACCCGACGCTGGTCGCCAACTCGGGCCGCCCCTTCAACATCACCATCGGGCGCGACCTGAACGGCGACACGCTCTTCACCGAGCGCCCCGCGTTCGCCACAGACCTCTCGCGCGCGAGCGTGAGGCGGACGGCCTTCGGCGACTTCGACCTCGACCCGCAGCCGGGTTCCGCCATCATCCCGCGCAACTACGGGCGGGGGCCGACCTTCTTCTCCGTCAACATGCGCATGAGTAAGACGTTCGGCTTCGGCGAGTCGGCCGCGGCGGGCGCGGGTCAGGGCGCAGGCGGCGGCCGCAGGGGCGGCGGCGGGCGCGGCGGGCGCGGCGGCGGCGGACGCGGCGGCGGCGGGCGCGGCGGCGGCGGCGAGAGCCTCGGCGGCGGCGAGAGCACGGAGCACCGCTACAACCTGACGCTCTCGCTCAACGTGCAGAACCTGCTGAACCACCCGAGCCTCGGCCAGCCGGTGGGCAACCTCAACTCGCCCTTCTTCGGCCAGGCGGTCAACGGCGGCGGGCGCTTCGGCTTCGGCGGCGGGGGCGGCCAGAACGGCGGCGCGCGACGCGTAGACCTGCAACTCCGCTTCAGCTTCTAAAACAGCAGACCGCTCGCCAACGGCGAGCGGTTCTGTTTAGACTGGGCGCGATGCGAGTTAAAGGAAACTTCTTCCGTTCAGTAATCGTCTGCCTCGCGCTCGCGCTCGCGGCCGCCGGCTGCACGTCGCGCGCGCCGCAGTCCGCGCCCCGCGCCGCGGGGGCCGTCCCCGTGCGCGTGCTCTACGAGCGCAACTGCGCCGTCTGCCACGGCGCGCGGGGCGAGGGCACGCAGCTCGGCACGATGAAGACCCCGCCGCTCAACTCCGGCGCCGCCCTGACCGACACCGACGAGAAGTTCTTCAAACAAATCTCCGAGGGCGGCAACGGCATGATCCCCTTCAAGCACACGCTCGACGACAAACAGATCGAAGACCTCATCCGCTTCATCCGCGAAGAGCTACAGGGGAGGAAGTAGGTGGTGGGGAGAAGAACGGGTGTTGGGTGCCGGGTGTTAGGTGTTGGGGAAGAACCGGGTTTTTACCCAACACCTAACACCCAACACCCCTCCTCCCCACCACCTATCTTTTAGGCAGGACGACCTCAAACAGGGGGGTGGGCGTCTCCTCGCTGGTGGCGAGGAGCGCGGCGCCGTCGAGGCGGTAGCAGACCGACTCGCCCTGCATGCGCGCGCCGAGCGAGAGGGCCGTCGGCGCCTGCCGCCAGACCTCGTCGAAGGGCCTCGACCCTTCGGGCAGCGCCAGCTCGTACCCCTGTGCGTAGTCGCAGAGCGCGACGCGGCGGCCGTCGGGCGAGATGTCTGCGCCGGTGATGAGCGTGCCGAAGAAGTCCGGGCCGCGCAGGGTCGCGACCTTCGTCATCGTGTTGACAACCTTCGGGTCGAAGGGCGCGGCCAGCCTGTAGACGCCCGCTTCGGCGTTCGCCTTCGTGACGACGTAGATGTCGCCCGTGGTGGGGTGGACGACGAGCGCCTCGGCGTTGTGCGCGCGGTCGGGGTACTTGAGGCGGATGGCCTCGGCCGGCCGCGTCGCCGGCGTCTCCGAACCGCCGGCCGGCGCCGCGGGGAGTTCGGGCTCGGGGAAGCGGTAGACGACGACGAACTCGCGCTCGCGGCCGTTGTCGCCGATGTCGCCCGCGTAGAGGTAGCTCTGGCCGGGCTCGGGGCCGGGGCCGGCGGCCATGTCCTCCCAGTCGAGGGCCTGCGCGCCCTCGACGCGGAAGGTGCCGCGCGCGCGCCCCCCGCGGTCGAAGGCGTAGACGAGGGGGCCGTCGCCCGAGTCGTTGTGCGTCCACATGACGCCGGGGGTGCGGCGCGAGGCGACGAGGCCGCTGCTCTCGCGCACCCGTCGGTCTTCGAGCGTGGCGAGCTGCACGGGCTGGGCCGGCGCGAGGGGCAGCGGCGTGGCCGCGGCGACGGCCGCCCCCGCCTCGCCCTTGCGCGTCTCCGCCGCGATGCCGCGCAGGCGCGTCGCCTCCGAGGTGCGGCAGCCCGGGGCGAGCGCGGCCGGCAGCAGCAGCAGCGCGAGCGTTATGACGACGACCTGCTTCTTCATTCAGTCCCTTGTTCCTTTTCGATAAAGACGTTGGATAGAGTATCATCTTCGCACCGCAGACATCTTTACGCGACGCGTGGGCCACGGGTTCGCGCGCCCGCGATACGGAGCCACCTTCCTTCAGAGTGTAAAAAGAATATGCGACCTAAAAACGTGGGACTACTCCTGTGCGCGCTGCTGTTCCTCTGCCCGGCGGCGGCGCGGGCGCAGCAGAAACTCCTGACCATCGACGACATCTACGACCCCGCGAAGAAGGTCAGCTTCTCGGGCGTCCCGGCCAAAGAGCGCGTCTGGCTGAACGACGGCGAGCACTACCTTGAGAGCATGGAGCGAACCGGCTCGGCCGCCCTGATGAAGGTCAACGCGCGCACGGGCGAGGCCACGCCCTTCCTGGACGCCGCGCGGATGGAGGCGGCGCTCGCCAAGGTTCAGGGCGTGAGCGCCGAGGAGGCGAAGTCGCTCGCGCGCCAGGACTCTTACAAGTTCAACGGCGCGCAGACGGCCGTCCTCTTGAACGTCGCGAACGACCTCGTCTACTACGCGCTGAACTCGGACACGGCGGCGCGCCTGACGACGACCCCCGCGGAGGAGACGGAGGAGGACTTCAGCCCCGACGGCCTGCGGGTCAGTTTCGTGCGCGGCAACGACCTCTACGTCGTGGACGTGAAGACGCGCGCCGAGCGGCGGCTGACCTCGACGGGCAACGAGAAGACTCTGAACGGCGTGCTCGACTGGGTCTACGAGGAGGAGCTGTACGGGCGCGGCAACCGGCGCGGCTACTGGTGGTCGCCCGACTCGGCGCGCATCGCCTTCCTCAACACGGACGAGCGCCCCGTCCGCACCTTCCCCATCGTGGATCACATCCCGCGCCAGCAGGTTTTGGAGGACACGCCCTACCCGCTCGCGGGCGACCCGAACCCGCTCGTCCGGCTCGGCGTCGTCGGGGCCGCGGGCGGGGAGGCGCGCTGGGTCGAGACGGCCGGGTACGAGCCGACCGACTTTCTCGTCGTGCGCGTCTCGTGGTCGCCGGACTCGCGCCGCGTCGTCTGGCAGGGGCAGAACCGCGAGCAGACCTACCTCGACCTGAACGCCGCCGACCCCTCGACGGGCAAGACCACGCGCCTCTTCCGCGAGACGACGAAGGCCTGGGTCGAAGCCTTCGACGACAACCCGCGCTGGCTCAAGGACGGCTCCTTCATCTGGCGCAGCGAGCGCACGGGCTGGTCGCACCTCTACGGCTACGCGGCGGACGGCAAGCTCGTCAGACAGATAACGAGCGGCCCCTGGGAGGTGCGGGGGCTGGACGCCGTGGACGAGGAAGGCGGCTGGCTCTACTTCCACGGCACCGAGCACAGCCACACGGCCGAGCACGTCTACCGCGTGCGCCTCGACGGCGGGGGGCTCAAGCGCCTGTCGCAGGTGGAGGGCCACCACAGCCCCTCCTTCAACCCGCAGGCCACGCTCTTCATAGACAAGCGGAGCGACCTCGACACGCCGACGCAGGTGCGCCTGCACTCGGCCGCCGACGGCGCGCAGGTGCGCGTCATCGAGGAGAACAGGGTGGCCGCGCTCTCGGAGTACAAACTGGGCCGGGCCGAGCTGTTGCGCGTGAAGACGCGCGACGGGTTCGAGATGGAGGCGTTGATGATTCGCCCGCCGGACTTCGATGCGTCGAAGAAGTACCCGGTCTTACAGTTCACCTACTCGGGGCCGCACGCGCCGCAGGTGAAGAACTCGTGGGGCGGCTCGACCTACATGTGGCACCAGCTGCTCGCGCAGAAGGGCTACATCGTCTGGTACCTCGACAACCGCACGGCGAGCGGCAAGGGGGCGGAGTCGGCCTGGGTCTCTTACAAGAACTTCGGGCCGCTCGAGCTGCGCGACCTGGAGGACGGGCTCGCGTATCTGAAGACGCTGCCTTACGTGGACGGGTCGCGCGTCGGCATCTGGGGCTGGAGCTTCGGCGGGTACATGACGACCTACGCGCTGACGCACAGCAAGCAGTGGAAGATGGGGATCGCGGGCGGGACGGTCGCCGACTGGGCCAACTACGACTCGATCTACACGGAGCGCTACATGCTGACGCCCCGGAACAACCCCGAGGGCTACAAGGCGGGCTCGCCGCTGGCCGCGGCCGCGAACCTCTCGGGCAAGATCATGCTCATCCACGGGGCGATTGACGACAACGTCCACATGGCGAACACCATCCAGCTCGCCTACGAGTTCCAGAAGGCGGGGCACCAGTTCGACCTCATGCTCTACCCCAAGTCGCGCCACGGCGTCACAGACCCGCTGCTGGTCAAGCACATGCGCCAGATGATGACCGACTTCATCGTCGCGAACCTGTGAGTGGGGGGAGAGTAGACAGTAG
>DAIRFV010000127.1:6494-15589 GCA_036794905.1 Pyrinomonadaceae bacterium
CTCACGCCCTCGCGCTGCTCAGGTCGGGGTCAACGTCTTCGGTGCGGGCGGGGTGCTGGTCAACCTTCTTCAGCATCTTGCGGATGGGTATCGCCAGCAGGCCGAGCACGACCGCCGCCCCGAAGAGCGAGGCCGTCGTCATGGTGAAGAGCCCGGGCATCTGTTCGAGCTTCTCCGGATCGACGTGGCCGCCGACGAGGCCGCCGATGAGGTTGCCGACCGCCGACGCCAGGAACCAGATGCCCATCATCTGGCCGACGTAACGGCGCGGGCTCAGCTTCGTCATCGAGGAGAGCCCGACCGGGCTCAGGCACAGCTCGCCGATGGTCTGGAAGAAGTAGCTGCCGACCAGCCACCACGCGGCCACCTTCACGGCGCCGCCGCTGTTCACGACGAGGTTGGCGGCCGGGATCATCAGCAGGAACCCGACCCCCGCGAAGGCGAGCCCGAGCGCGAACTTCACCGGGCTCGAAAGGTCGCGCCCGCGCGAGCCGAGCTTCGTCCACAGCGCCGCGAAGACCGGCGCGAGCGCGATGATGAAGAGCGAGTTGATGGACTGGAACCACGTCGCCGGCACCTCGAAGCTGCCGATGGTGCGCTGGGTGAAGTCGGCGGCGAAGAGGTTGAGCGAGGTCGGCGCCTGCTCGAAGGCCGACCAGAAGATGGCCGCGAAGACGAAGAGCACGGCGATGACGAGCACCCGCTTCTTCTCGTCGCCGTCGAGCCCCCCCGCGATGAAGACGTAGCCGAAGAAGAGGAAGGCCAGGCCCACCAGCACGTAGGTCATGTACTGGCCGACGGCCTGCGCGTCGATGGTGATGACGCCCAGGGCCGTCAGCACGATGAGGAGCGCCAGGATGGCGACGCCGACGCCGAGCACCAGCTTGATCTGCTTCTCCTTGCGCGCCTGCACGACGGGGTCGGGGTCGAGCGTCGGGCGCTTGCCGAGGTCGCCGAGCGTCTTGCCCGCGCGCAGGGCGAAGAACGTCAGGCCGAAGAGCATGCCGACGCCCGCCGCGCCGAAGCCCCAGTGCCACCCGATGGTCTCGCCGAGGTAGCCGGTCACGATCTGGCCGAAGAACGCCCCGAGGTTGATGCCCATGTAGAAGATCGAGAAGCCCGCGTCGCGCCGCGCCCCGCCCTCGGGGTAGAGGTCGCCGACGATGGCCGAGATGTTCGGCTTCAGCAGCCCCGTGCCGCAGACGATCAGGATCAGCCCGAGGAAGAACGTCACCTTACCGCCCGCGAACGCCGACAGCCCGATGGAGATGTGGCCGGCCGAGATGCAGATGGCGCCGTAAAGAATCGCGCGCCTCAGTCCCAGCAGCCGGTCCGCGATCCAGCCGCCGGGCAGCGAAGCCAGGTACACGCACGCGCCGTAGATGCCGACGATGGCCGACGCCTGCCCGCGGTCGAAGCCGAAGCCGCCGTCCAGGAGCGCCGCCGCCATGAAGAGGACGAGGAGCGGGCGCAGCCCGTAGTAGGAGAACCGCTCCCACATCTCCGTGAAGAAGAGCGTGGAGAGCCCGCGCGGGTGGCCGCCGAAGCCAGAGGTGTCCGAGGTCTCCTTATAGGAGACGCCTGTGTGGTCGATGGGTGCGCTCATGTGCTTACTCCTCCGAGACTCTTGGTCTGGCAGAACTTTCCGGGGGCGTGTGTCAGGCTTTTCCCCGATATGATACATGGATGTAAGGCGAAGGCAAGCGAGTTGCAGCTAAAAGTAGGCAGTAGGCAGTAGGCAGATGGCAGTACGCTCCGCGTCGAGTGTGTTGGGGGTTAAATAACAGGTTCCGACAGCGGCACTCTCAACTGCCTGCTGCCATCTGCCTACTGCCTGCTGTATAATTCCCCCGCTCAACAAACTCCGGAAGGGAACCCGTGAACGTATGACGACGACCGAAGGCGGCGCGAACGCCGCGCGCGTGGCCGACATCCAGGCCGCGCTCCGCGAGGCCGGGCTCGACGGCTGGCTCTTCTACGACTTCCGCCAGAGCGACCCGCTCGCCTACCGGATACTGAAGCTCGACCCCAACCAGTTCTCCACGCGCCGCTGGTTCTACTTCGTCCCGGCCGAGGGCGAGCCCACGCGCATCAACCACGCCATCGAGCAGGGCAAGCTCGACCGCCTGCCCGGCCGCAAGCTCATCTACAGCGGCTGGAACGTGCTCCACGGGCACCTGCGCGACCTGCTCTCGGCGGCTCAGGCTTCGGGGCGAGCCCCGCGCATCGCCATGCAGTACTCGCCCGAGAACTCCATCCCCTACATCTCGCGCGTGGACGCGGGCACGATCGAGCTGGTGCGCTCGCTCGGCGCCGAGCCGGTCACCAGCGCCGACCTCGTCCAGCTCTTCGAGGCCGTGTGGACTGAGGAGCAGTACGACTCGCACGTCACGGCCGCCGACAACATCCACAACATCATCCAGGAGGCTTTCGCCGAGGTCGGCCGCAAGATCAGGTCGGACGAGCCCGTCACCGAGTACGACATCCAGCAGTACATGGTGCGCCGCTTCGAGGAGCTGAACATGACCTGCAACGACGACCACCCCATCGTCTCGGTCAACGCCAACGCCGCCAGCCCGCACTACCAGCCGAGCGCGGAGAAGTTCTCGCCCATCCGGCGCGGCGACTTCCTCCTCTTAGACGTGTGGGCGAAGCTGAAGGCGCCGGGCGCCGTCTACGCCGACCAGACGTGGACGGGCTTCGTCGGCGACGACCCCTCTGACGAGCACGTCAAAGTCTTCCAGATAGTCCGCGACGCCCGCGACGCCGCCATCGAGTTCGTCCGCGAGTCGGTCGCCGCCGGGCGCGAGATCAAGGGCGCGGAGGTGGACGACGTGTCGCGCGGCGTCATCGAGCGCGCCGGCTACGGCGAGTACTTCACGCACCGCACGGGTCACTCCATCGGCGAGGAAGTCCACGGCAACGGCGCGCACATCGACAACCTCGAAACGAAGGACTCGCGCAAGATCATCCCGCGCACCTGCTTCTCCATCGAGCCCGGCATCTACCTGCCCGGCAACTTCGGCGTCCGCTCCGAGATCGACCTCTACGTCGGCGACGGCCGGATCGAGGTGACGGGGCAGCCCATCCAGCGAGAACTCGTCCTCGTGCTCAAGGATTAGACGGCAAGGATGGGCAAGCGAAAACCGCCAGACCTGCACCGCATCGCGCGCGCGGCCGTCCGCGAGGCCGGCTTCGAGCCCGACTTCCCCGCGGAGGCCGCGCGCGGGCTTGAAGGCCTGGAAGATGTCGGCGCGCGCGCCGCGGCCGACCCTCGAGTCCGGGACCTGCGCGGGCTGCTCTGGTCTTCCATCGACAACAAGGAGTCGCGCGACCTCGACCAGGTGGAGTACGTCGAGCGCGAAGGGGGCGGCTACCGCGTGCGCGTCGGCATCGCGGACGTGGACGCCTACGTCTTGAAGGACTCGGCCGTCGACCGCCACGCCGCCGCCAACACCGTCTCGGTCTACACGCCCGGCCACGTCTTCCCGATGCTCCCCCTGCGGCTCTCGACCGACCTCACCTCGCTCGTCGAGGGCGGAGACCGCCTCGCCGTCGTCATGGAACTCTGCGTGGAGGAGGGCGGCGAGGTTCGCTGCGAGCTGGTCTACCGCGCGCTCGTCCACAACCGCGCGAAGCTCGACTACGATTCGGCGGGCGCGTGGCTCGAAGGGCGCGGCCCCGCGCCCGAGGCGTTCAAAAAAGTCGAAGGTCTGGAGGAGCAGGTCAGGCTTCAGGACGAGGTGGCGCACGCGCTGCACGGGCTGCGGAGGCGGAGCGGCGCTTTGGAGCTTGAGAGGGAAGAGCTGGTGCCGGTGCTGGACGCAGAGGGGCGGGTCGTGCGTCTGGAAGGGCGGCCGCACGACCGCGCGCAGACCATCATCGAGAGCCTGATGGTCGCCGCCAACACCTCGATGGCCGAGCTGCTCCAGTCGAAGGGCGTGCCCTCGCTCCGCCGCGTCGTGCGCGCGCCCGAGCGCTGGCCGCTGCTGGTCGAGACGGCCGCCTCCTACGGCGAGACGTTGCCGCCCGAGCCCGACCCGCGCGCACTCTCCGACTTCATGTCGAAGCGCCGCGCCGCAGACCCCGGGGCCTACGCCGAACTCTCGCTGGCCGTCCTGAAGATGATGGGGCCCGGCGACTACCTCGTCGAAGCGCCCGGGCTCGACCAGGAGGGGCACTTCGGCCTCGCCGTCAACGATTACACGCACTCGACGGCGCCCAACCGGCGCTTCCCAGACCTCGTCACGCAGCGCTGCCTGAAGTCGGCCGCCGACGGCGCGCCCGCGCCCTACACGCGCGAGGAGCTTGAGGTGATCGCCGAGCGCTGCAACCTGATGGAGTCGGCCGCGCGCAAGGTCGAGCGGCGCATGCGCAAGGTCGCCGCCGCCGCGTTGCTCTCGGCGCGCGTGGGCGAGACGTTCGACGCCGTCGTCACCGGCGCCAAGCACACCGGCACCTTCGCACGCCTCCGGCACCCGCCCGCCGACGGCCGCATCGTCAAAGGCTACCGCGGTCTCGACGTGGGCGACCGCGTCCGCGTCCGCCTGCTCTCCACCAACCCCGACCGCGGCTTCATAGACTTCGCGCGGGTCTGACCCGTCAGGCGGAAGCCCGACCGCGAGGGAGGGCGTAGGTCTCCCGTCGTGGCCCGGCCAGAGGAGGACTGACGCCCTCCCTCGCGGTCGGGCTTCCGCCTTCAATTAACGAAGGACAAGATTTGCGGCGCGCCTTCGGTCTCGGCGCGGTGCAGCATGTCGGCGATCTGCTGGTGGAAGCCGGACTGCGCGGCCTTCTTCGCCGTCCAGCCGTTGCGCGCGCGCGCGTAGACGTTGGCGCCGTACTGCAAGAGCAGCGCGACGACGAGCCCGTGCCCCCTGAAGGCCGCGAACATGAGCGCCGTGTCGCCGTCCTTGTCCCGCGCGTTCACGTCCTGCCCGCGCTCCAGAAAGTTGATGACGGCCGCCGTGTCGCCCCTGAAGGCCGCCAGCATCAGCGGCGTCCTGCCCTTCACGTTGTCGTTCGCCTCGTATCTCACTTCCTTTAAAACCCCCTCCTTGTGGACTGACGGGGACAGCATAAGAAAGCAGACTTGAGGAATTCTTGACCGCCGTTAAACACTCTGGCGAAAGTGTGGTCGAGGAGGTTGAAATTTCACAAAAGTTTTGCTAATTTTTCTCAAAACCGGAGCGTCGGGCGACCCCGCCTCCCGACGCCGAAGGCGAACTGATTGTAGTAACAGGAGTTGCCCCTTGAGCGAAGCGCCCCGTATCCTTTTCGTAGACGACCACGAGGACACGCGCTATCTCATCACGCACCTGCTCGGCGCGCAGGGTTATGAGGTGGCGGCGGCGCAGTCCGTGGAGGAGGGACTTCAGCTCGCGCGCGCCGGGGGCTTCGACCTCTACCTGCTCGACAGCCGCTTCGCCGACGGCTCGGGCGCGGAGTTGTGCGAGGGCATACGCGAGTTCGACAAGACGACGCCCATCGTCTTCTACTCCGGCGACCACCCCTCGCGCCTGAAGAAGGTGCTCGACTGCGACGCCCAGGGGTTCGTCCTCAAGCCCGGCCTCGACGCCCTCCCGCGCGAGCTCGAGCGGGCGCTCGCCGCCTCGGTCTAAGAATTAACCACAGAGACACAGAGGCACGGCTTCGAAGACTTATAGACTTCGAAGCCGTGCCTCTGTGTCTCTGTGGTTAAAAAATTACCGAGACGAAGTGGCGGTGGCGGCCGCGCCCGTGCGCGACAGCTCGTCGGCGACCGCCTTCGCGCCGTAGACCTTGCGGAGTGCTTCGAGCATGCCGCGCGAGTCCACCGAGATGGCGCGGTTGACCGACTCGTCGTAGTGGAAGTTGCCGACGAGCGACTGGATGTTGCCGTCGAAGATGAGGCCGAGCAGCTCCATCTCGCGGTTGAAGGTCGGCGAGCCGGAGTTGCCGCCGATGATGTCGTTGGTCGTGATGAAGTTGAACGGCACCTTCATGTCAACCTCCGCCTTCTTCTCGACCCAGCGCGGCGCGAGGTTGTAGGGGAACTTGCCGCCGTGCTGCGCCGAGCGCTCGTAGAGGCCGGAGTAGTAGGTGAAGGGCTTGACGGTCTTGCCGTTCTCCTTGTAGCCCTTGACCGCGCCGTACGAGAGGCGCGGGGTGAAGGTCGCGTCCGGGTAGATGCCCGTGCCCTCCTTCTCGAAGAGCACGCGCGCGAGCTTGCCGTAGGCCGTGCGCTCGACGCCCAGGACCTCCTCCTCGTAGCGCTTCCGGAGTTGCCGCGCCTCGGCGTCCACCTCGCGCGCCAGCACGATGAGCGGGTCGTTCGAAGCGTCAATCGCCTTCTGCCCGCCGGCCGCGAGTTCCTTCCTGAATGCCGCGTCCTTGAGCTTCGTACCTGAGATGAGTTCGGTGGCGCGCGCCTCGGGCGTCTTACTTCCGAGCACCTTCTTGACGAGCGGGTCGCTTGCGCCGAGCGTGTCGCGCAGGAGCGTGAGCGAGGCCGCGAGCTTCGTCTGCTCGAAGTCCTCGTAGATGGGGGCCTCCGAGTAGAGCATGGCTTCGAGCGCGGCGCGGCGCGGCTGCGTGTACTCGGGCAGCCGCTCGGCGTCGGGCTTCGCCGACTCTTCCGCGAGGCGGACGAGCGCGCGCGCGTAGCCGAAGAGCACGGTGTTGAAGGCCGTGTTGGCCGAGTCCGTCAGCGACGAGCCGCCGAGCAGCCGCCGCCGGTTGTCGTAGGCGGCGAGCGCTTTACGCGCCTGCGCGACGGCGTCCCACGCGTCCACGTAATCCTTGCGGTTGCGCGACGACTCGGCGTAGGCGCGCAGCGCCGTCTCCGCGCCGCGCTTGCGCGCGAGCAGCTCGCGGTCGCCCAGACCCTCGACCTGGCCCTTGAAGACCTTGACGAAGTTCTCGGCGTAGTTCAGCTCGTTCTGCCCCCGCCGCGTCTGCTCTGCGCCGCCGGCCATGTACTTCTTGAGGGAGTCGCGCCGGCTCTCCAACAGGCGGATGGTGAAGGGGATTTGCACGTCGCGCAGGTATTCGAGGTGCGCGACCGAGAGGAGCCGCTGCGTCGTGCCGGGGCTGCCCGAGACGAAGGTCAGCTCGCCCTCCTGCGGCCCCTTCTTCGACCACTTGAAATAGTTCTCCGGCTTGAGCGGCGCGTCGCCTTCGTAGACGCGCACGAGCGCCATGTCGAGGTTGTAGCGCGGGAAGTTGAAGTTGTCCGGGTCGCCGCCGAAGAAGGCCGACTGGAACTCGGGCGCGAAGACGAGGCGCACGTCCGTGTGGCGCTTGTAGTAGTAGAGGTTGTAGACGCCCCCCTGGTAGAGCGTGACCACGTCGGCGCGCATCCCCGACACTCGCGCGGCCTCGGCCTCGACGCGGCCGATCTCGGCCTGGCGCGCGGCGCCCGCCTCGGTGTCGCTCATGCCGGCCCGGGCCGCGCCGTTGACGCGCGCCGTCACGTCCTCGATGCGGACTAACTGGTCGAGGGCGAGTCCGGGTATCTTCAGCTCCTCGGCGCGCGCGTGCGCGACGAAGCCGGTCTTGGCGAGGTCGCGCTCGGCGGTGGACAGCTCGCCGACGACGTCCTCGACGATGTGGTAGTTGGTGAGCACGAGCCCCTCCGAAGAGACGAACGAGCCGGTGCCGTTGGGGAAGCGCACCGTGGCCGACTGGACGCGCCGCACCCAGTCGTCGGTGACCTCGAAGCCGTAGCGTTTTTTGATCTCCGCGCGCGGCAGGTTGTTGAAGGCCCACATGCCTTCGTCGGCGAGCGCCGCGGGGGCGAGCGCCGCGGCCGTCAGGAGCGCGGCCAGCGCCGCGCGCAAGTGTCTCTTCAGGTTCAAGGCTATAATCCCTCTCGGTTGGTTTCTGCGTCGCACGGATTATACTCCGTCCGGTGCCCGACGTTTTAGTGAAGGAAGAGTCTGCACAAAATGTTCCTCTTTAAGAAGCTCGTCGCGCCGTTTCTGATGCCCGTGCCGTTCTGCCTCGCGCTGGTGCTGTTGGGGCTGGCGCTGCTCTGGTTCACGCGGCGGCAGAGGGCGGGGCGGCATCTGGCGACGGCGGGGGCGGTCGTGCTGCTGCTGCTCGGCTACGGGTTCGTGTCGGGCCGGCTGCTGTCGTCGCTCGAACGGCGGTATGCGCCCGTGGCGGACGCGTCGGCGGCGGCGGGGCGCGTGCGCTGGGTGGTGGTGCTCGGCGGCGGCAGCTCCTCCGACCCGGATTTTCCCGCCGTCATGCGTTTGTCGGAGGGGAGCCTGGCGCGGCTCGTCGAGGGCGTGCGCCTCCAGCGGCAGTTGCCGGGGAGTCGTCTGCTGCTCTCGGGCGGGAGCGTCTTCGGCTCCGACCCGGACTCCGAGACGATGCGCGCGCTCGCCGTCGAGCTGGGCGTAGACCCCGCGACGCTCGACCTCGACCCGGTCTCGCCCGACACGGAGACGCAGGCCGAGGTCGTCCGCGCCCGCCTCGGCGCGGAGGAGTTCTTCCTCGTCACCTCCGCCTCGCACATGCCGCGCTCGCTGGCGCTCTTCCGCAAGGCGGGCGCGAACCCCATCCCCGCGCCCACACACTTCCTCACGCAGAAAGGCCGCGGCGTCGCCCCCTCCGAATTCTTCCCCAGCTCCGGCGGGCTGCGCCGCGCCGAGGCCGCCGTCTACGAATACCTCGGCCTCGCCTGGGCGAAGGCGAGGGGAAGGATTTGAGGGGTGTGGGGTGTTAGGTGTTGGGTGCCGGGTGCTGGGGAAGAACCGAGTTTTTACCCGACACCCAGCACCCAACACCTAACACCTGCCTTACTCGTACCGCAGCGCCTCGATCGGGTCGAGGGCGGCGGCCTTGCGCGCGGGGTAGTAGCCGAAGAAGATGCCGACCGCGGCGGAGAAGACGACCGAGCCGATGATGGAGGCCGTCGAGACGAGCGTCGGCCAGCCCAGGAGCAGCGGCACGCCCACCGACGCGACGACGCCGAGCACGATCCCCGTCGCGCCGCCGGTCAAACTCAGCACGATGGACTCGATGAGGAACTGGGTGCGGACGGCCGAGGAGCGCGCGCCGATGGCCATGCGGATGCCGATCTCGCGCGTCCGCTCCGTCACCGACAC
>DAIRFV010000128.1:0-3583 GCA_036794905.1 Pyrinomonadaceae bacterium
GAAGATGAGCTGCCCGCGCGAGAAGGCGTTGAAGTAGAAGTTGACCTGCGAGCGCTTGTACTCGCCGCCGACCTTCAGGCGGTGGCGCCCCTTCACAATCGAGAGCGTGTCCTGGAAGCCGAACGTGTTGATGCGCGAAGACTGGTCGGCGAGCGGCGACGAGCCGAGCACGAAGAGGCCCGTCACCGACAGGGTCGGCATGCCGGGGAAGAGGTTGCCCAGGGGGTTCGTGATGCCGAACTGCTGCGCCGTGAAGGGCTCCTCGGGGACGGAGGTCACGCGCAGGCGGCTGAAGCCGAAGCGCGCCTGGTTGATGACGTTCGGGCTGAAGACGTACGTGTCCGTCAGAGACGAGAGCGCCTGGATGATGTCGAGGTCGCCGCCCGTGCCGGGCAACTGCTGCGGGCCGTTGCCGAGGCCGGCGAAGTTGTAGTTCGACTGGAACGTCGGGTTGCTCGCGAAGAAGTTCTTGGCCGAGAAGGTGTGGTTGCTGTTGATAGTCCAGTCGCCGTTGGCGTTGAACTGGCTCTCGCGGAACGTCGAGATGCCCGACTGCGGCGAGAGCCCCGACGCGGTCGTCGCCGACGGGATGGCGAACTCGCCCGAGGGGAGCCGCGCGTTCAGGATCGAGACCGCGATGGGGCTGATGTTCGCCGCGGGCAGGCCGAACGCCGCCGCCAGCCCCGCGGCCGTGCGGTTGCCGTCCGTAAGCTGCACGGGGATGACCGGGAACGTCAGACTGTTGTTGAGCGAAGCGCCGTTGCGCTCGCGCGTGCCCTGGTACGAGGTGAAGAAGAAGAGCTTGTCCTCGACGACGGGGCCGCCGAGCGTCCCGCCGAACTGCTTGCGCTCAAGCACGGGGCGCGGCCGCCCGGCCGAGTTGAGGAAGAAGTCGTTGGCGTTCAGCGAGTCGTCGCGCAGGAAGGCGTATATGTTGCCGTGGAACTCGCGCCCGCCGGACTTCGTGACGGCCTCGACGTTGCCGCCCGCGTTCCGCCCCTGCGAGGCGTCGTAGAGCGAGGTCTGCACGACGAACTCCTGGAGGCTGTCGGTCGAGGGGACGGCGATGTTCGGCGTCGAGTTGGTGCCGACCGAGTTGGCGTCGATGCCGTTGATGCGGACGCTGTTCGAGGTCGTGCGCTGGCCGTTGACCGAGATGATCGAGTCGCCGCGCCCCAGCTCCGTGTTGTTCGAGACGCTGGCGGAGGTGCCCGGCGAGAGCGTCAGGAGTTGCTGGAAGTTGCGGGTGGGGAGGGGGAGCGTGCTGATGGCGCGGCTCTCGATGACGCGGCCGACCTGCGAGCTCTCCTGCTGGACGAGCGTGCCCTCGGCCGTCACCGTCACCGTCTCGTCCACGCTCGAAGGCTCAAGCCTGAGGTTGACGGTCGAGGTCTGCGTGACGTTGACCTCCAGGTCTTCGACGACGACGCGCTTGAACCCCCGGGCCGAGACCTCGACCCGGTAGCGCCCCGGCGGGAGCAGCGGGAGGGCGAAGTCGCCCTCGCCCCCGGTCGCGGCCTCGCGGCGCAGCGAGGTGGCGAGGTTCGTGGCCGTGACGGACGCGCCGGGGACGACCGCGCCCGCGGCGTCCACGACCGTGCCCGTGATCTGCCCCGTCGCGCCCTGGCCCGCGGCGGAGGCGGCCAGGGAGAGAAGGAAGAGGGAGAGGGCTAACAGCCGCTTAGGGGAAAACATCTTCGGGTGACCTCCTGCGAAGGCTTGACTGTTGGGCGGGCCGCCGGGCGCCCGGCTCACATTAAAAACGAACGTACGTTTTTGTTTCCCGACTCCGCGCGGCCGGCGGTGGCACTCCCCGCCCCGCGGCGCGCGCTCAGTTGGCTTGAGGTTTCGTGCGGGGCGGCGCCCCCGTCATCTCGCGCAGCTTCTCGGGGCGCAGGACGCCCCGGCAGAAAATGTCCGTCAGGTGCTCGACCACGCGGTCGTCCGAGAGCCCGAGGTGGCGGCGGCCGCCGAAGAGCTTCTCGACCAGGAAGTAGTTGAAGAACTGCATGTAGGCCGCCGTAAAGCCGACCGCCGGGTCGACGCCCTCGTAGAGCGCGCCCTCCTCCTTCAACTGCCGGAAGTAGGGCGCGAAGCGGCGGCGGAGGTTCGCCGCCAGCCCCTCGAACATCTTGCGAAAGTGCCGGTTCTCGAACTCCAGCACGTCGATGTACATCAGCAGCCAGAAGTCCGAGTGGGCGCTCACCAGCTCCTTGACCATGCGCCCGAAGCGCTTGAGGCTCTCGGGGTGGAAGGGCTCCTCGACCTCCTCGAAGATCGTGCGCAGCCGCGCGTCGATCACCTTCTGGTAGCGGCCGATGATGGATTCGAGGATGTCTTCCTTCGTCCGGTAGTAGTTGTAGAGGTTGCCGAGCGAGGTGCCCGCCCCCTCGGCGATGTCGCGCATCGAGGTGGCGTGGAATCCGCGCTTGATGAAGAGCTCGCGCGCCGCCTCCTCGATGCGGCCGCGCCGCGCCTCCAGCGCCTCCTGGCTCAGTTTCGGCATACAATCAAAAACGAACGTCCGTTATTTTAAGCACGGCGCGCATTCTGTCAACCCTTTTGTTTCTTCCCTCAACAAAATCGCCGCGTTCCGCGTTCCGCCGACGCCCTCCCTGACGGTCGGGCTTCCGCCTTTGCCTTTTAGCATGCGCCTTTGTATTCTTCGGTTGCACCCACATTTCAAGTTTCGAGGCGGCGGGCGCGCGGGCGCGTTTCGCGTGGGCACAGCCACACACGGTTTAAGAGTGGAGACGATTCAGACCACTGTGATGAAGTTCGGCGGCACGTCCGTCGAGGACGCGTCGGCCTTCGAGCGCGTGGCGGGGCTGGTGCGCGCCGTGCGCGACTCGCGCCCCGTCGTCGTCGTCTCGGCGATGAGCCGCTTCACCGACGCGCTGCTCGCGGCCTTCGAGCGCGCGGCCGAGGGCGCGGGCGCGCTCGCGCTCGAACATCTGGAAGAACACTTCGCGCGACACGCCGCGGCGCTGCACGCCTGCCTCTCCGGCATCCCGGAGAGGCAGGAGGCCGACGCCGCCCTCTCGGAGCTCGAAAGCGTCCTGGCCCACGCGCGGGAAGAGATCGGCCGCGCGTTCGCCGACGCCGCGGAAGGTTCGCGGCCCCGGCCCCTGCTGCAAGACCTCGTCGTCTCCTTCGGCGAACAGCTCTCTTCGTGGCTGCTCGCGCGCGTGCTCGACGTGCGGGGCTTGAAGTCGCGGCAGGTGGACTCGCGCCGCTGCATCATCACCGACGACGAGCACGGGTGCGCGACGCCGCTCAAGGAGGAGACCGACCGCCACACGCGTGAGCACCTGGTGCCCCTGATCGAGGAGGGCGTCGTGCCCGTGCTCGGCGGCTTCATCGCGTCTTCGGCGGCGTCGGGCGAGACGACGACGCTCGGGCGCGGCGGCTCGGACTACACGGCGGGGCTCGTCGGCGCGGCCTTGCGCTCGAAGGAGATTCAAATCTGGACGGACGTGTCGGGCGTGCTCACCGCAGACCCGCGCGTCGTCCCGGAGGCGCGCACCATCCCGCGCCTCTCCTACGCCGAGGCGGCCGAGCTGGCCTACTTCGGCGCGAAGGT
>DAIRFV010000128.1:3683-15535 GCA_036794905.1 Pyrinomonadaceae bacterium
TCCCGCGCCTCTCCTACGCCGAGGCGGCCGAGCTGGCCTACTTCGGCGCGAAGGTTCTGCACCCGAAGACCATCCTGCCGGCGGTCGTCCGCGACGTCCCCGTCCGCATCTGCAACTCGCGCGCGCCGCGCTCGCCCGACACCGTCGTCTACTTCGACGCCGAGATGACGCCGCGCACCGTCAAGGCCATCGCGCACAAGACGGGGGTTCTAATCGTCCACGTCACCTCGGCGCGGATGCTCGGCGCCTACGGCTTCCTGCGCGCCATCTTCGAGATTTTCGAGCGCCACCGGACGGCCGTGGACATCGTCACCACGTCCGAAGTCTCGGTCTCGCTCTCGCTCGAAGACCCGGCCCGGCTCGACGCGATCACGGAGGACTTGAAGCACATCGCCGCGGTCAAGGTCGAGCCCGAGCGCGCCATCGTCTGCATCGTCGGCGAGGGGCTGCGCTCGACGCCGGGCATCGCCGGCCGCGTCTTCTCGACCATCAAGGACATCAACGTCCTGCTCATCTCGCAGGGCGCGTCGAACATCAACCTGACCTTCGTCGTCGAGGAGCAGCACGTCGCCGAGACCGTCCGCCGCCTCCACGGGGCCTTCTTCGAGTGCGCCACCTCGGAGCTGCTCGCGGACATCGGGAAGGAAGTAAACAGTGGGCAGTAGGCAGATGGCAGCAGGCAGTTTAAGAGGGCCGCTGTCGAGAACTTTGATTTAACCTGTCAACGTCGAAACGCGGAGCGGCTGCCGACTGCCATCTGCCTGCTGCCCACTTCTTTATGACCCTGTTCGAGCTGACAAGGGCGCTGATGGACATCCCCTCCGTCTCGGGCGAGGAGGGGGAGGTCGGGCGCTTCCTCGCGTCGCACCTGGGCGGGCTCGGGTACGAAGTCGAGCTGCAAGAGGTGGCGCCGGGGCGCGCGAACGTGCTGGCGCGGGCGGGCGGGCGCCCGCGCGTCGTGCTCTCGACGCACATGGACACGGTGCCGCCCTTCACGCGGTCGCGCGAGGACGCGACGCACATCCACGGGCGCGGCGCGTGCGACGCGAAGGGCATCATCGCCGCGCAGTTGACGGCCGCCGAACGTCTGCGCGCCGAAGGCTTCGAGGAGTTGGGGCTGCTCTTCACCGTGGACGAGGAGCAGGGGAGCCTCGGCGCGCGCGCGGCCGACGCGCACGCGTGGGCGCGCGGGTGTGAGTACCTGATTAACGGCGAGCCGACCGGGAACAGGCTCGCCGTCGGGTCTAAAGGCTCTCTGCGTTTGAGGCTGTTGACGGAGGGGCGCGCGGCGCATTCGGCCTACCCCGAGCGGGGCGAGTCGGCGATTGAGAAGATGCTGGACGTGCTCTCGGACATACGCGGGCTCGGCTGGCCCCGCGACGAGTTCTTCGGCGAGACGACCTGCAACGTCGGGACGATCAGGGGCGGCACGCGCCCCAACGTCATCCCGGCCGAGGCCGAGGCCGAGTTGCAGATCAGACTCGTGAAGCCTTCGGGCACCATCAAAGAGATTCTTGAAAGGACGGTCGCAGGGCGCGCGCGCGTCGAGTACATGTCGGCGGCCGAGCCCGTGCGGATGCTGTCGGTCGAAGGCTTCGAGCGCGAGGTCGTCCGCTTCACGACCGACATCCCGTACCTCGCACACTGGGGCCGGCCGCTGCTGCTCGGCCCCGGCTCCATCCTCGACGCGCACACGGACGGCGAGCGCGTCTCGAAGCGGGAACTGGAAGAGGCCGTCGAGCTCTACGTGCGACTCGCGAAGTCGCTTCTGAAGCAGGACAGGAGGAGTTTTTGATTTTAGATTTGCGACACGCGGCCCTTCATTCAAAAGTCTAAAATCAAAAATCAGAAATTCTATGAGGCTGGCTCTGCTCGGTCACGGCGCGATGGGTCAGCTCGTCGAGCGTCTGGCGCGCGAGGCGGGCGACGAGGTGGCGACCGTGCTCGGCTCGCGCGAGGCCGCCTTCGGCGCCGAGGAGCTGGCCGAGATTCTCGGCGGCCACGACGCGGCCATCGACTTCACCGTCGCCGAGGCCGTCCCGCGCCACGCCGAAGCCTGCGCGCTCGCGCGCGTACCCTTAGTCGAGGGCACGACCGGCTGGCACGCGCGGCTCGAAGACGTGCGTCAGTTGTTCGAGCGCGGGAATGGTGCGCTCATCTACGGCGCGAACTTCTCGGTCGGCGTCAATCTCTTCTACCGCGTCGTCTCGCGCGCGGCGGAACTCTTCCACAAGTTCGACTACGCGGCCTTCATCGAGGAGGCGCACCACTCGCGCAAGCGCGACGCGCCCTCGGGCACGGCGCTGCGCCTGCGCGACATTGTCGCCGAAGCCTACGGCTCCGACGTGCCCGTGGCCTCGACGCGCGCCGGCCACATCCCCGGCACGCACCGCGTCGGCTTCGATGCGGCGGCCGACACAATCACGCTCACCCACACGGCGCGCTCGCGCGAGGGCTTCGCCGCCGGGGCGCTCGTCGCCGCCCGCTGGATTCAGGGCAAGACCGGCGTCTACGAATTTTCCGAGACGCTTGAGGAAATACTAAAAAGCCGTGAACCGTAAACCGTCAACTGTGACCAGATAAGCACCGCTTTTCCTCTCGTCACGGTTGACGGTTTACGGTTTGCGCGCCGGAGGCGAAAGATGAACGTCGAATGGATGCGCGGGTGCGCGACGGCTCTGGTCACGCCGTTCGGGGCTGACGGGGGCGTTGACGTGGAGAGGATGCGCGCGCTGGTCGGGCGGCAGTGCGAGGCGGGCGTGCGCCTGCTCGTGCCGTGCGGGACGACGGGCGAGAGCGTGACGATGTCGGAGGAGGAGAACCGGCGCGTCATCGGCCTGACCGTCGAGGTGGCGAAGGCCCACGGCGCGCGCGTCATCGCGGGCGCGGGCAGCAACTCGACCGCGCACGCCGTCTCGAACGCGCGCGCGGCGCAAGCCGCAGGCGCGGACGCCGTCCTCATCGTCGCGCCCTATTACAACAAGCCGACGCAGGAGGGCCTGTACCAGCACTTCCGCACGGTGGCCGAGGCGGTCGCGCCGCTGCCCGTCGTGCTCTACAACGTGCCGGGGCGCACCTCCTCGAACATCGCGGCCGAGACGACGTTGAAGTTGGCGAGAGAGATCGAGAACGTCGCCGCCGTCAAAGAGGCTTCCGGCAACCTCGCGCAGATCATGGAGATTCTGCGCGAACGGCCCGAGGGCTTTCTGGTGCTGTCGGGCGACGACGCGTTGACGTTCGCCATGATGGCGCTCGGCGCGGACGGGCTCGTCTCGGTCGCGTCGAACGAGGCGCCGGGGCCCCTGTCGCGGATGGTGGACGCGGCGCTCGCGGGGCGCTGGGACGAGGCGCGCGAGCTGCACTACCGCCTGCTTCCTTTGATGGACGTGAACTTCGTCGAGTCGAGCCCCGGCCCCGTGAAGGCCGCGCTGGCGCTGATGGGGCTGCTCGAAGAGAACCTGCGCCTGCCGCTCGTGCCCGTCACCGAGCAGACGCGCGTGCGCGTGCGCGGGGTGCTGACCGAGTTGGGGCTTTTGGGGGAGTCTACGCATGTCGTTGCGTGAGCAGGTCGAGCAGTTGTACGCGAAGGGCTCGGGATTCGACGCGACCGACCGCGAGGTCTTCGAGTCTTTCAAGCAGGCGCTCAACCGCGGCGAGGTGCGCGCCGCCGCGCGCGACCGCGAAGGCCGCTGGCGCGTCAACTCGTGGGTCAAGAGCGGCATCCTCGTCGGCTTCCGGATGGGCGTGCTCTCCGACATGAGCGCGCACGCCTCCTTGCGCTTCTTCGACAAGGACACGTACCCCGTCCGCCCGACGAACATCATGGACGGCGTGCGCATCGTGCCCGGCGGCTCGTCGGTGCGCGACGGCGCGTACCTCGCCCCGGGCGTCGTCTGCATGCCGCCGATGTACGTCAACGCGGGCGCGTACGTGGACGAGGGGACGATGATCGACAGCCACGCCCTCGTCGGCTCGTGCGCGCAAATCGGCAAGCGCGTGCACCTGTCGGCCGCGGCGCAGATCGGCGGCGTGTTGGAGCCCGTGGGCGCGGTGCCGGTCGTCGTCGAGGACGACGTGCTGGTGGGCGGCAACTGCGGCGTCTACGAGGGGACGATCGTGCGCGCGGGCGCGGTGCTCGCGCCGGGGACGATCCTGACGGGGGCGACGCCCGTCTACGACCTCGTGCGCGGCGAGGTCTACCGGCGGACTGAAGACGCGCCGCTTGAGATTCCGGCGGGCGCGGTCGTCGTGCCCGGCTCGCGGGCGGTGACGACCGAGCGCGGGCGCGAGTGGGGACTGTCGCTCTACGCGCCCGTCATCGTCAAATACCGCGACGAGAAGACAGACCGCGCCGTGCAGTTGGAGGACTACCTGCGCTAAATCGGGTGTTGGGTGCCGGGTGCCGGGTGTTGGTAAAAGCCGATTCTTACCCGACACCTCAAACCCAGCACCCAACCCCCCTCTTCAGGAGAGTTCAGCGTTGAGCGATTTCGAGCCGGCGCGCCGCCTGCGCGGCATACAGAAGAGCATGATCCGGCAGGTCTTCGACCGCGCGCGGCCGGGGAGCATCAACCTCGGCCTCGGCGAGCCCGACCTGCCGACGCCCGATGTCGTCAGGCGCGAGGCCGCGCGCGTCGTCACGGAGGAGCAGAACGGCTACACGACGCACGCGGGGCTGCCGCACTTGCGCAACCGCGTCGCCTACGACTATTCGCATCTCAACCTCTCAACCGAACAGGTCATCATCACCGCCGGCTCGCAGGAGGCGCTCTACCTCGCGCTGATGACGCTCGTGGACGAGGGCGACGAGGTGCTCATCCCCGACCCGGGCTTCGTCGCCTACCCGACGATTGTGAAGATGGCCGGCGGGGTGCCGAAGTTCTACCGTTTGCCCGCGTCGAATGATTTCGCCTTCGACGCCGACGAGTTCAGGCGCGCGCTCACGCCGCGGACGAAGGTGGTGGTGTGCATCAGCCCGTCGAACCCGACGGGGCGCGTGCTCTCGCGCGCGGAGCTGGCGGCGATGGCCGGGGCGCTCGCGGGCTCGGGCGCTTACGTCGTGAGCGACGAGATTTACCGGGAGTTGTACTTCACGAAAGAGCGGCCCTCTTCCGTCACGGAGTTCCGGCCCGAACGCGCGCTCGTCATCGGCGGCCTGTCGAAGTCCATGAGCATGACGGGGTGGCGTTTGGGCTGGCTCTGCGGCGACGCCGACGTGGTCAAAAGCGCGCTCGTCCTGCACGGCTACACGACGACGTGCGCCTCGACCGTCTCGCAGAAGGCGGGGCTCGCCGCGTGGACGGCCGAGGCCGCGGAGGCTCGCCGCGCGGCGCGCCGGACGTTTTGCGAAAGGCGCGACCACCTGCTCGGCCTCCTCTCGAACGAATTATCCTTGCGCGCCGTCGAGCCCGACGGCGCCTTCTACGTGATGGTTGACGTGAGCGCGCACGGCGACTCGATGACTGTGGCCGAGCGCCTGCTCGAACACGGCGTCATCACCGTCCCCGGCGCGGCCTTCGGCACGGAGGGCGAAGGCTACCTGCGCGTCTCCTTCTGCGCCGACCTCCCCATCCTCTCCGAAGGCGTGAAGAGAATGAAAGCCGCTCTGAGCCGTGAACCGTAAAAAGCCGTGAACCGTGAACCGTGACAAGTAAAGACAGGCTCTTCATCTTGTCACGGTTCACGGTTCACGGTTTACGCTCTCCTCACGGTTTACGGCTCACGGTTTACGGTTTACGATAAAAGCCATGAGCAGGAAGTATCGGGTCGGCATCCTGGGCGCGACGGGCACCGTGGGGCAGCGCTTCATACAGTTGTTGGAAGGTCACCCGCAGTTCGAGGTGGCCGCGCTGGCGGCGTCAGACCGCTCGCAGGGGAAGGCGTACAGCGAGGCGTGCGCGTGGCGGCTGCCGGGCGAGATGCCCGAGCGGGTGCGCGGGATAAGCGTGCAGGCGCCGGCGCCGCCGCTCGACTGCGAGATCGTCTTCTCAAGTCTGCCGGGCGACATCGCGCGCGAGACCGAGGAGTCTTTCGCGCGCGCGGGCTACGCCGTCATCAGCAACTCGTCGGCGCTCCGGATGGACGAGGACGTGCCGCTGCTCATCCCCGAGGTCAACCACGAACACCTCGCGCAGCTCGACACGCAAAGACAGGCGCGCGGGCTCGACCGCGGGATGATCGTGACGAACCCGAACTGCTCGACCATCATGCTCGTGCTCGCGCTCGCGCCGCTGCACGCGCGCTTCCGCGTAGAGGCGTGCGTGGCGACGACCTTGCAGGCGCTCTCGGGCGCGGGCTACCCCGGCGTGCCCTCGCTCGACGCCGTGGACAACGTCATCCCCTACATCGGCGGCGAGGAGGAGAAGATCGAGAGCGAGACGCTCAAGATTCTCGGCCGCTTCGAGGGCGGCCACGTCGAGCACGCGCCCTTCAAGGTGAGCGCGCAGGTGCACCGCGTCAACGTCAGCGACGGCCACATGGCCGCCGTGCGCGTCAAGCTCGCGCGCGCGGCGTCGGTCGAAGAGCTGCGCGAAGCCTTCTCGTCCTACACCTCTCTGCCGCAGGAGCTGCGCCTGCACACGGCGCCCGAGCGCCCCGTCATCGTGCGCGACGAGCCCGACCGCCCGCAGCCGCGCCTCGACCGCGACGCCGGCCGCGGCATGAGCGTCACCGTCGGCCGCATCCTCCCCGACAAGGTGCTCGACTACCGCTTCGTCGCCCTCAGCCACAACACCGTCCGCGGCGCGGCCGGCGCCGCCATCCTCAACGCCGAGTTGCTGGTGGCGACCGGCAGACTCTGAAGTTAACCACCGAGACACAGAGGCACGGCTGGTTGAGTTATTAGTCTTCGAGCCGTGCCTCTGTGTCTCGGTGGTTAACCAACCCTGCGCTGCTCTCAACCCGGATTAATTTAACGATTGGCAGGAAATCGAAACCTCAGGCCGATGCGCGCGAACGCGGGCGGGCCGAGGGTGAGGACGGGCGTGCGACCCACGTCGTAGCGCTGCCCCGTCAGGTTCTCGGCGGCGGCGAAGAGTTCGACGCCGCGGCCGAGGCGGCGCGAGAGGAAGGCGTCGAGCGCGAAGTAACGCCCAAGCCGCAGAAGGTTCTGGTCGTCGTCGAACTGCGCGCCCGAGGCGCGCCCCTGCACGGCGAAGGTCAGAGGGCCGCGGCCGGCGTGGCGCAGTTGGAAACTGACCTGCTGGCGCGCGACCTGCGGCAGCCGCCGGTTCTCAAGAGCGACATCGGCGGGGAAACTCTCGACGCGAGGGTCAACAAAAAGATACCCGGCCGAGGCCGTCCAGCCGCGCCCGAGCCGCTGCTCGAACTCCGCCTCGAAGCCGCGCGAGCGCGTGCGGCCGAGGTTGCGCCGCTGGCGCGTGATGAGGGCCGGCGTGACCGAGAGCGTCACGTTGGCGACGGGGCGCGTCACGTCCATCCAGAAGAGATTGGCGCGCGCCGCCGTCCCCCGGCGTGAGGAGTTGAAGAGGAGTCCGGCCTCGCCGCTCGTCAAACGCTCGGCGCGCAAATTCTCGTCGGCGAGCGTGACGACGTTGCCGACGCGGAACGAGCGATACAGCTCGTTCAGGGTCGGCGCGCGGAAGGCGCGCGCAAACGTCGCGTTGAGCGAGAGCGCGTCCGACAGTTTGAAGACGGCCGAGAGCTGAGGGCTGAAGGCCGTCTCCGTGCGCTCCCCGAAACCGACGGTCGAGGCCGTGCCCGCGAGCGGGCGCGTCGTCTGCTGCGCGCGGTAGTTGCGCCAGCGGTCGAAGCGCGCCCCGGGCGTGACGACGAGTCGGTCTGTCACCCGCACGGCGTCGCGGAAGTAGAAGCCCGCGCCGCGCGCGCGACCGCCCGCGCCCACCAGAGAAGAAGGCCGCCCCGCCACGTAGATCAGCTCGTCGCTCGCGCCGCGCGCCTCCGACCATTCGAAGCCCGCGACGAGCGCGTTGCGGGTTCCCGCCGCGCGCGACCACTGAAGGGAGAGTCCCGCCCCTTGCGCGGGCACGCGTTGGAGTCGCGTCAGCGTCTCGCCCGCGCGGCCGGCCGCGACGGCCGTGAAGCTCTGGTCGAAGACCTGTGTTGAGCCGTGCGCGCGCAGGCCGAGGACTCCGGCGCGCGTCGTCTCCCACGTCAGCCCCGCGGCGAGTTGGCGCACGTGCGTGCGGTTGAACTGGAGCGGCGTGCCGTTGCGGCGCGACTCGCCGTAGTACGAGGGGCGCGCGAAGACTCGGAGCCCGCGCGCCAGACGGCGGCCGGCGTACAGCTCGCCGTAGGCGTTGCGCGAGGCGGCGGGCGTGTCCACGCTGCCACGCTCGCGCCCATCCACGAGCACGTAGCCGCCCGTGCTGAAGGTCTGCGCGGAGAGCGAGAGTTCCCACCCCGCGCGCAGCGTGCCCGCGTAGACGGAAGCATCGGGCGTGCGCTGCGTGCCGTAAGAAGTCTCGAAGCGCAGTTGTGTCTCTTCGGCCCGGCGCGGGACGAACTGCACGACGCCGCCGAGCGCGCCGCTGCCGTAGAGCGAGGACGAAGCGCCGCGCAAGACCTCGACGCGCATGAGCCCCTCGCGCGGCACGCGCGCCCAGTAGACCCAGCCGCCGAAGGGGTCGTTCAGAGGCACGCCGTCGTAGAGCACGACGGCGCGGCTCGCCCCGCTCGCGCCGACGCCGCGCAGCGAGACGCCCTGTGCCGTCGGGTTGGCCGCGCGGCTCGACGTGCGCCGGAAGAGCTGGAAGCCCGGCACCTGCCGCAGCACGTCGTCCGACGTAAGGGCAGCAACACTCTCAAGCTCCTCTTCGCCCAACACGACGACGCTGGCCGCCGTCTCGGCCAGACGCGTCTCGGCGCGCGCGGCCGTCACCGTCACGCGCTCCGAGAAGCCGGGCGGCACGAGCACGACGCGCACCTCCCGGCCGTCCCACTCGCCCTCCGCCCAACTCCGCCCGAAGCGCGCGAAGCCCTCGGCCGTGACCGTGAGTGTGAATGGGTATGGCATCGGGTTCGTGAATTCGAAGCGCCCCTCGCCGTCCGTCTTCGCGGCGGTCGCGCCCGCAGACCCGCGCGCCGCCAGCGAGACGACCGCGCCCGCCACCGGCGCGCCGACCGCGTCCACGACCACGCCGCGCAGCGCGCCCGGCCGCGGCCCGGGCTCCTGCGCGCGCGCCGCGCAGACGAGGGCGAGCAAGACGAGGCAGACTGAGAATAACTTTGCCGGCACGCGGCGATGATAACAGTAGGCAGTAGGCAGTAGGCAGTAGGCAGTAGCCAATGAGCCTCGGAGGGGCGGGATGTTTATAGCCCGAAAATTCCGAATGAACCCCGAGCCCCGTCAGGGGCGACATGCGACACGCCGCACCTCCGGAGCTTGTCGAAATTATTATTGCCGGTGTCTATAAACATCACGCCCCTCCGGGGCTCCTCACACGGCCTTCAACTGCCATCTGCCTACTGCCTACTGCCTACTGTCTACTGCTATCATCGCCGCGTGAACCTCTGGCAGGAAGTGGTGGTCGCGGCGGCGGCGTTCGCGGCGGGGATGATCAACTCGATTGCGGGCGGGGGGACGCTGGTGTCGTTCCCGGCGCTGCTGTGGGTGGGGCGCGACCCCGTGCTGGCGAACGCGACGAGCACGGTCGCGTTGTGGCCGGCGTCGCTGGCGGGCGCTTACGGCTTCCGGGGTGAGTTGAAGGGCGGGGCGCGGACGTTCCTGCTCTTCGCGGCGCCGTCGCTCCTGGGCGGCGTGCTCGGGGCGTTGCTGCTGCTGCGCACGCCGTCGGAGACGTTCGGGCGGCTCGTCCCCTTCCTCATCCTCTTCGCGACGCTGCTGCTGGCGGCGCAGGAGCCGATCTCGCGCCGGCTGCGCGCGGGCCGCGAAGAGGGGCACCAGCCGACGCGCGCGTGGTGGGCCGGGGCGCTGGCCTTTCAGTTTCTGGTCGGGGTCTACGGCGGCTACTTCGGCGCGGGGATAGGCATCCTGATGCTGGCGGCGCTGGGGCTTTTGGGCTTCGACGACATCCACCGGATGAACGCGCTGAAGAACCTGCTCGCCATCTGCATCAACGGCGTGGCGGCCGTCTGCTTCGTCGTCTGGGGCGCGGTCATCTGGTCGGACGTGCTGGTGATGACGCTCGCGGCCGTCGCGGGCGGCTACCTCGGCGCGCGCCTCGCCTACCGACTCGGCCGCCGCTTCGTCCGCCTCGCCGTCATCCTCATCGGCCTCGCCATGAGCGTCTCGCTCTTCGTGAAGTGATAGAAGAGCGTGAACCGTGAACCGTGAACCGTAAACCGTGACAAGAGGAAGAGCGTGTCTCCTTCCTGTCACGGTTTACGGTTCACGGTTCACCGTTCGCGCCTACAGGCTGCGTGTGCTGAAGGTGTCGCAGCGGCGGAGGTCGCCGGTGTCGAAGCCGGCGCGGAACCAGCGCATGCGCTGCGCGGAGGAGCCGTGCGTGAAGGAGTCGGGGACGACCATCCCACTCGTCTCGCGCTGGAGGCGGTCGTCGCCGATGGCGGAGGCGGCGCCCAGCGCCTCCTCAAGGTCGCCCGGGTCGAGGATGTCGCGCTGCTTGGCGTGGAAGCCCCAGACGCCCGCGTAGCAGTCGGCCTGTAGTTCGAGACGGACGGAGAGGTCGTTGGCCTGCGCCTCGCTGCGCGCGCGCCGTTGCAGTTGCGTCACCTTGTCGGACGTGCCCAGGAGTTGCTGGACGTGGTGGCCGACCTCGTGCGCGATGACGTACCCTTGGGCGAAGTCGCCCGGCGCGCGGAAGCGCGAGCGCAGGTCTTCGAAGAACGAGAGGTCGATGTAGACCTTCTCGTCGGCGGGGCAGTAGAAGGGCCCGACCGAGGCGCCCGCGCGCCCGCACGCCGACTGCACCTGCCCCGTGAAGAGCACGAGGGCGGGCTCGCGGTACTGGCTCCCGTTGCGCTGGAAGACCTCCTTCCAGGTGTCCTCGGTCGTGCCGAGCACGCGCCTGATGAACTGCGACTCGGAGTCCGTCTGCTGCTGCTGCTGCGGGCCCGTGCGGGTGGCCGGCGGCGGGCCCTCCTGCGGCACTCCCCCGCCTATGAACTGGCTGATGTCAACGCCGAAGATGAGCGCGAGGATGATGATAATCAGCGTCCCGCACCCGCCCCCGATGGCCTTCCCGCCGCCGGGAATCCCGAACCCGCGCCGGTCTTCAACGTTCCCACTCTCGCGTGCGCCACCTAGTCTCATCTCTTTAAGCTCTCCTCTGTTTGGGAAGGGTGTTGGGTGCTGGGTGCCGGGTGTTGGTTGAAAGCCTGTTCCTCCCCAACACCCAACACCCAACACCCAACACCCCTTCATCCTTCATCCTGCTGACTGCGCGGGGGCGGCTCGCACATCTCCTTTTCGCGCGAGAGGGTCTCGCCCTTGTGGAGTTTGTAGGCGCGTATGAAGAGCGCGAGCGCGACCCACGTGCCGATGAAGGCCAGCGGGTACGTGATGCCGCGCGGCCACTTGACGGCGATGATCGAGAGCCCGAGCAGGACGCCCCCCGCCATCGCCATCAGCCGCGCCTCGGCCGGCCCGAGCACGCGCCGGTTGGTGATGGCCGCGCCGACGGCGCTGCCCACGCCGATGACGCCCGCGGCCGCGCGGCTGGTGCTCCCCTTCCGGCTCGTCCGCTGGCGCCGACCCTTCCGCGGCCGCGGCGGGCCGATGGGCTTCACGCGCTTCCGGTCGCTGATGACGATCTCGGTCGCGTGTTCGAGGTCGCGGCAGTACATCTCCTGCATCTCCTGCGCGAAGCCCTCGTTCTCAATCGTCACGTCCAGTTCCCAGTTGCCCATCCAGCTCGCGACGTTGAGGTTGGTCGAGCCGACGCGCGCCC
>DAIRFV010000129.1:0-15489 GCA_036794905.1 Pyrinomonadaceae bacterium
CGATGGCGACGGCGACGTAGCCCGAGACGGTGCGCAGGATTTCGAGGTCTTCCGAAGAGAGCAGCGCGCCGCCCGTCGAGCGCCCCAACCCGATGACCGCCACCATCCGCCCGCGCACGACGCACGGCACGTAGTAGTGGAGCGTGCGGCGCACGAAGCCGTTCGTCTCGGGCGGCATGTCGATGCCGTCGGCGCGCACGATGCCGTCCTCGGCCGCGCGCGTGCGGATCATCTCGCGGAAGTCGGGCGGGACGAGGATGTCCGCAGAGAGCCCCGCGGCGCGCACGACGCGGTAGTGGCCGCCCCCGCGCGCGTTCTCGATGAAGATGGCGACCCGCTCGACGCCGAGGACTTGTTGCAGCCGCCCGACCAGCGCGTCGAGCAGCGGTTCGAGCGAGGTCGTCGCCGAGAGCGTCCGGCCGAAGTCGAGCAGGCCGGCGCGCAGGTCGTAGCGCTCGCCGTAGAAGAAGCGGTCGGTGCGCTCCTGCAGGAAGTTCTTCAGCGGCGCGGCCGTCATCACGATCACGGCCATCGCCGCCACCGAGATGATGACCCGCATCGTGACGACGCCCGGCGTGATGACCTCGCCGCCGAAGGCGTAGAGCCCGGCGACGTAGACGACCGACCCGATCATCAGCGCGATGGTCAGCGTCGTCAGCGCGTAGACGGCCGTGCGCCGCACGACCATGTCCACGTCCATCAGGCGGTAGCGCACCACCGAGTTGCCGAACGTGAGCGGGATGAGCACGAGCGGCAGCACGGCCGCGTCCGTCATCCACTTGCGCGTCGTCTCGCTCAAAAACCCTTCGCCGACGCCGAACAGGTAGCCGGCCGCGTAGAGCAGCGCGAACGGCGTCACCGCCAGCGCCGAGCCCCACACGACCCACTTCAACTGCTGGCGGACGATGGCCGACTCGTTCTTCACGAAGCGCCGCACGAGGACGAACGAGCCCGCCACGAGCGCCGCCGTCAGGAAGGCCGTCTCGGCCCACGCCATGCGCGCGGGGAAGTCTTCGGGCAGCGCCTCGTAGGCCGCGAACATGAGCGAGAAGAGCGCCGAGCCCGGCCAGCGCGTGTGCAGCGCGGGCGCGAAGTCGTAGAACGCCGCCAGCGCGATGAGCATCGCCGCGGGCGCGTAGAGCAGGTAGACGAGCCGCGGCCTCTTCTCGGAGAGCTGATAGCGGACGGGGTAGACCGCGCAGAAGTGCAGGAGCACCGGCGCGAAGAGCGCGAAGGCCGCGTTGTCGAGAAACTCGACGGCGAGGTCGAGGTCTTCCAGCCCGCCGTAGGGCTTGTAGAAGTGGAAGACGAAGGCGACGAGGCAGAGCGTCGCGAAGTGGAGCGCGAAGGGCGCGCGCCCGCCCTGCTTGAAGAAGACGAAGAGCCCGACCAGGAGGTAGACGACGCCGATGAGGTTGATGTAGAGGTCGCGCGAGGTCAGCGTCCGCTGCTGCGTCAGGTCGTCGAGGTAGACCCAGTAGAAGCGCGTGTCCTCGGGATTCGAGGGGCGCTCGACGAGGTAGCCGACGCGCCCGCCGACGCCCGCCTCTTCGAGGTAGAGCTGCACGTCGTAGGTCGTCGTGACCTCGTCGCGCTGCTCGCTGTCGCCGACGACGACGCCCTTCAATCGGTCGCCGGGCATCACGCCGAAGACGCCCTTGCGGCCCGCGGGCGAGTCCCGCTTGACGGAGCGCGCGACGACGCCCTCGTCCGTCTTCACCCAGTCGATGCCGTCGGTCGGCGGCGCCTTGTGCGTGAGCCGCTGCGCGAAGTTGATCGTGCCGGCCGCGACGAGCACCGCCGCCACGATCAGCAGCGCCCAGCCCTTCGTCGTCAGCACGGAATCCTTCATCGTCTCACACGCGACATTTTTGTTCGAACTTGAGGAACGCGCCCGGCACGGGGGTTCAAATCCCGGCGGGCTTCGAGCCCTGATAAATCAAAAGTTTTGAAGCAAGATGTATTCCAGCTTACACGCCGCCCGCCTTACTCCCTCCGTCATGCTTACGCCCCGTCCGCGCGCCCCGCCAATCCCTGTGCTGCCGCAATGTTAACCGCGCGGGCAACTTCTCTGACATAAACCCGCAGTCTCGGGCACACCCCGCCCCTGATTCAGAATTTCGTATCGCCTCCGAAAATTCGGATAAACCGTTGATACACAAAAGCCCCGCGCCTTTTTACTCGGTGAGCGTGGGCGCGGGACTCTGTTCTTGACCGGCGGCCGCGGCGGGCCGCCGGGGGCTTTAGAACCTGACCGAAATCCCTCCGCGCAAAGAGCGGCGGAGCGCGCCGAGCGAGAGCTGCGTCTCGCCGTCGTCGGCGCCCGTCGTCACGTCGAGGATGTTGCGGGCGTCCACGGTCGCCTGCGCGCGGACGGGCAGGCCGAAGTTCGGCAGCTCCTTCGTGACGAGGATGCTCAAGCTGGGGTCGTAGACGGCGAGGCGTCCGGCGAACGGGTCGATGGCGAAGACCGCGGCGCGCGGCGAGAAGCGCAGCACGGTGCGGACGTTCATCCCGTCCGCGAGGCTCGCGTCGAGCTGCGCGGCGGCGGTCTGGAAGAAGGTGTTCTGGAAGAGCTGGTCGGGGCTCCCGATACCTTCGGGCGAGAGCTGCTGGCCTTGCCCGAAGGCGTAAGCCGCGGACGCCTTCAGGCGGCTGCTCATGCGCCGCGTGTAGACGACGCGCAGGCCCCTGGCCCCGCCCTGCTGGTTCGCGATGTCCAGGAGCGCCGCGCCGCCCTCGCTCGTCAAGCCTTCGAACGGGGTGCTGAGGAGTCCGACGCCGCGCCCGCTGATGGTGTCGAAAAAGGCCGTGGCCTCGACCGTGGAGTTCTCGTCGAGAATGCGCTCGACGCCGAATTCAAGGCGTTGACTGCGCTCCAGGATGGCCTGTCCGTCGATGACGGCGACGGCCTGGCCGGGATTCTCCTTGAAGACGATCTCGCCGTCCTCGAACTCGACGCCGTCGGCGCGCGCGCCCGAGTCGGTGCCGGGCGCGAGCGAGGCGTGCAGGCGCGTCCGCGCGTTGGCGTCGAAGGCGACGCCGAGCCGCGGCGAAAATGCGCCCTCGCCGCCGACGAAGCGCGAATAGTCGAGCCCGAGCACGACGACCACGCCGTCGCGCACGACCCACTCGTCCACGGCGCGCACGGAAATCTGTTCCAGCTTCTCGCCGCGCGGTGCGTTGAAGCCGAGCTTGGCGCCTATCGGCTCCTCGTCGCGCGCGGGGAGCGCGGGCAGGCGCGCGCCGCCGAAGGTCGCGCTGATGAGGTGGCGCGAGTGGGCGCGGACGCGCGCGGTCGCCTCCAGGCGCTCGAACTCTCCGGCCTGTCCGGTGAAGATGAGTTGAACCTGCCGGTTGACCGGCGTCGCCACGGCGAAGTTGAGCCCCGCGTAAGCGCCGGCGCCGGGCACGCCCGACGAGCCGAAGTAGGTCTCGACGTAGCCTTGCGTGCGCGTGCGGCCGTCCCGCTGCTCCTCCTCCGGCGCGTCCGAAAGGGCCAGCTCCTCTTCCGCGGCCTGGACGCGCTCGGCCTCCTCCATCTCTTCGAGCACGCGGCGGACGGTCTCGTCCTCGGCGTCGCCCGCGTTAAAGACGGAGCGGCGCGCGTGAGCGGCGCGGATGCGGAACTTGGGGTCGTTGCGGTCGGCGCGGCGCTCGGGCGTGGTGTTGCCGGAGCCCGCGGGCTGGAGGTTGAAGCGGTAGACGAGTTCGGTGGCGGGCGAGACCTCGACGGACGAGAAGGTCGCCGGCGTGAAGCCGTCGGCCAGCGCGCGAATCAGGTAACGGCCGGGCGTGACGCGCGCGGCGAAGGTGCCGTCCGCGGCGCTCTTCGTCTCCTTGACGACCTCGTTGAAGCCGTCGCGCAGAATCTTTACGAGCGCGCCCGCGACGGGGTTGCCCGCGCGGTCGAGGACGGCGCCGCTGATGGTACCCAGACTGCTGCGGCGCTCCCCACCCGAGGGCTCGGCCCCCCGCGCCCGCTGCGTCCCCCCGCCGGCCGCCACGACCGACAGGGTCGCGAGCAGCACGGGGAAGATGCGCCAGTTGAATTTTCTCATCGCAGCAAAACCTCCGGGACTGCCCGGCCGGGACTTCACTTCAAATCCTTCCCGAGCTGACCCCTAGCTTTGACTGTGTCCAGGGCGGCGTCCGGGCGAGGGTTGGGAGCTGTCTGGGTGCGCGGCTCCGATCCCGGCGTCACGACGAGCGACACTTTTTCAGGCGTAACCCTTCTGTGTGTCCGACCCGTAATAGGCGGAGTCAGCATTTTCCGCCAACTTCGAGGGGGGTGTCAAGCAGGTCGGCCTCTAAATTCCAGAGCCTTCGCGCCGTGAGATGCGCGCGGGCCGGGGGTTGGTTTGCCCGCCCCCGGCGCGCGTGCTACGATGCCCGCTCAAAACGTCAAAGGCTCAACAGTTACAGAGTCCCGGCCGAGGGGTTTTCCTTAAAGCTTTCCGAAGTAATGACCGAACAAGTTCAGTTGACCAGACTTCCCAACGGGCTGACCGTGCTCACGGAGCGGATGCCCGGTTTGCGCTCCGCCACGGTCGGCATCTGGGTGCGGCGCGGCTCGCGCCACGAGCCCGCCGACTGGAACGGCGTCTGCCATTTCATCGAGCACGCCGTCTTCAAGGGGACGGGTCGCCGCACCGCGCTCGACATCGCGGTCGAATCAGACCGCCTCGGCGGCCACTTCGACGCCTACACGTCGCACGAGATGACCGGCTTCGCCCTGAAGGTCGTGGACACGTCCGTCCCCGCGGCCTTCGACCTGCTCGCCGACATGCTCGCCCGCCCCCGCTTCGACGAGGAGGAGCTGCGGCGCGAGCAGAAGGTCATCATCGAAGAGATGAAGATGGTCGAGGACACGCCCGACGAGTTCCTCGCCGAAATCTTCAACGCCGCATACTTCCCCGGGCACCCGCTGGGTCGCCCCATCGAGGGGACTGAAGAGACCGTCTCGACCTTCGGCCACGAGCGCACCGCCGCGTTCCACGCCGCAACCTACGCCCCGCCGAACCTCGTCGTCGCCGCCGCCGGCAACGTCGAGCACGAACAACTGGTCGAGCTGGCCGCCCGCGCCTTCGAGAGCGGGACCGCGGGAGACGGCGAAGTCAAAAGCGTCGAAGAAGTCTCGCCGAGCCCGGCCGCGCCGATTCTGATTCAGCGCAAGAAGGAGCTGGAGCAGGCGCACCTCATCATCGCCGCGCCCTTCCCCTCGGCGCGCCACGAGGATCGTTACGCCGCGAGCCTTCTGAGTTCCGTCATCGGCGGCGGCACCAGCTCGCGCCTCTGGCAGCGGGTGCGCGAGGAGCGGGGACTGGCCTACTCGGTCGGCGCCGCGGGCAGCCACTTCACCGACGCGGGCATCTTCCAGATTTACGCGGGCACCTCGCCCGAGCAGTTGGACGAAGTGCTCGACATCTCCCTCGCAGAGCTGCGCCGGGCCCTGCGCGAGTCGGTGGGCGAGGACGAGCTGCAACTGGTCAAAGACCAGGCCGTCTCGTCCATCCTGCTCGGGCTGGAATCGACGAGCGCGCGCGCCGGGACGCTCGCGCGCCAGGAGATCGTTCACGGCCGCCGCATCCCGACCGAGCAGGTCATCGCGCGCATCGAGGCCGTCACGCCCGAAGACCTGCTCCGCATCGCCACCGAGCACTTCAAGACCGACCGGCTCGCCCTCGGCGCCCTCGGCGACCTCAACGGCTTCAAGGTCGACCGCGCCCGGCTCGAAGTCTGAAAGCCCCGGAGGGGCTTCATGTTTATAGCCCCGGTCGTTTTATCAACCCCGAGCCCCGTCGGGGGCGGCATGCGACATGTCGCGCCTCCGGAGCTTGCGCGACGTATACCCACCTGAGCTATAAACATCCCGCCCCTGACGGAGCGGCAACTTCTTAAACGGGCTCTAAGAACCTATCCTGACTCGTCGCTCGCCATGAAGACGAAGGCCACGCTGAAAGCAATGCTCCTCCTCTGCGCGCTGGCGGCGCTCGCCGCGGCGCAAGGGCCGGACGACCGCCGGGGCGCGCCGGGGGTCGAGGTGACGGGGTTCGACTGGAAGTACGAGGGCTACGCGCCGGTCGAGGCGGTGCGGAGCAGCAAGTCGGGCGTCGAGCTGAAGGTCAAGCGCGGCACCGACTACGTCTTCAAGTACGAGTCGCGCCTCACGGTCACGAACTCCGGCGGGCGGGCGTTGAAGTCAATCGAGTGGGCGCACGTCTTCTACGACCCCGCGACGGGGAAGGAGCTGAAGCGCTACCGCCTCCAACTCAAGCAACGCGTCGCGGCGGGCGAGGCGCTGACGCTCAACCGGCCGGTCTTCATCAAACCCGACGAGAGCACGCGCCACCTCACCACCGGCCGGCAGAGAGTTCAAATCACGCGCGTCGAGTTCGAGGGCGGCGGCGACTGGAAGGCCGACGGGCCGGACGGGCGTAAACCTTAAGGCGGGGGACGCGTTTGAAAGTCTTCAACTGCCCACAGTGCGCCGCGACGCTCGAATTCGAGCGGCTGGACAAGTCCTGGGTCAGGTGCCAGTTCTGCAACTCGCTGGTGGTCGTGCCCCCCGAGCTGCTCCCGCCGCCCGCCCAACCGCCGCCCGCGCCGCAGACCACCTTCGGCCACGGCCCTCAGCCGAAGAGAAACGCGCTGGTCGTCGCCGCCATCGTCCTCTTCGCCGTCGGCAGCATCGTCCTGCTCGTCGCCTCGAACCGTTCGTCGAAGACGGAGCAGAGCACGTCCGGCCCAACGTCCGTCCCCCCACGCACCACGCCGACGCCCACGCCCACGCCGCACCCCGACGGCTACACCGTCGCCTACACCTTCGGCGGCGAGGGCACCGGCCCCGGCCTCTTCAAAGACGAGCTGGGCGTCACCGTGGACGGCGCGGGGCGCGTCTACGTCTCCGACGACACGCGGCGCGTGCAGCGTTTCGACCCGTCGGGGCAGTTCCTCAACACCTGGAACATCCCCACCGAGACGAAGTGGTACCGGAAGCTCCGCGGCGGCCCGCTGAAGATCATCGTCAACGAGCGCGACGAAATCTACGCGGTCCTGGCCGGCGTCATCCTCAAGCTCGCGGGCGAGACGGGCGAGGTTCTGGGCGCGGCGCACGGCTCGGACTACATCCACGACGCGGCGCTCGCGCCGGGGCGCGGCCTGCTCGTCGTCTCGCAGAAGGGCGAGGACGACGAGCTCGTCCTCATCGGCGGCGACAAGCGCGCGGCCTGGCGCACGCACCGCTTCGTCAGCTCGCAGCTCGACAAGAAGCTCGAAGTCGAGGCGCTGCGGGTCGCCGCCGGGCCGGGCGGGGAGCTTTACTCGCTCTACTGTATCGGCGGCGTCGCGGGCGAGCACTGGTACGACGACGAGGACATCGCCGTCTTCCGCTTCTCGCCCGAGGGCAAGTACCTCGCGCGCTTCGGCGGGCAGGGGCGCGAGCCGGGGCAGTACGGCCCGCCGTCGGCCATCGCCGCCGACGCGCACGGGCGCGTCTACGTCTGCGAGACGTTCGACCGGGTTCACGTCTACGAGGCGGACGGCCGCTACCTGCGCACGCTCAAGGCCCCGCACGCCGTCAACGCCCTCGCCTTCGACGCGCAGAACGACCTCTACGTCGCCGGCGGTCACAAGGTCTCGAAGCTCGTCCTGAACAAGTAGGCCGTCGGCACTCTGCTTTCAGCCGGCGCCATTTGCCATCGAACGCGATAGACTTAATAATTGAACTCATCGCCTCGCTTTCTTCGGGCCGAAAGTCGAAAGCCGGGTGCTGAAAACTCCCGAATGAGACTCACTGTTTTAGGAAGCGGCTCGACGGGGAACGCCGTGCTCATCTGCGCGGGGCGGACGCGCGTGCTGGTGGACGCGGGGCTCTCGGCGAAGGAGACCGTCAGGCGGCTCGCGCTCGTCGGCGAGGACGCGACGCGGCTCGACGGCGTCGTCATCACGCACGAGCACTCCGACCACGCGGGCGGCCTGCGCGTGCTCCTGAAATCCATGTCGTGCCCGGTCTACATCTCGGGCGCGACGCGCGACGCCTACATCCGCGAGAAGTCGCGCAGCAACGACGAGCCGAAGAAGCGGGCCGAGGCCCTGCGCGACCGCACGGTCGAAATCTCTTCGAGCCACGACTTCCAGATCGGCGAGATAGACTTCCACCCCTTCACCGTCCCGCACGACGCCGCCGACAACTTCGGCTTCGTCGCCGCGCACGACGGCGTGCGCGTCGCGACCCTGATGGACTTCGGCTGCGTCACGACGCTCGTCTCGGAGCAGTTGAAGGGCTGCTCGGCCATCGTCATCGAGTCGAACCACAGCCGCGACATGCTCAAGGCGTGCGACGTGTACCCGTGGGAGTTGAAGCAGCGGATACTTTCGCGCACCGGCCACCTCTCGAACGAGGACGTGGCCGTCTGGCTGCGCGACGGCTTCGACGGCGCGGCGGCGCACGTCGTGCTCGCGCACCTCTCGCAGCGCGCCAACAACCCCGACCTCGCCAAATTCACCGCCGAGTCGGCGCTGCGCGAGCGCGGCGGCCTCTTCCAGCCCGCGACCCGCATCACCCTCTCGCACCACAAGGAACCGACGCCGTGGATCGAGCTGTGAGGGGAGAAGTAGTCAGTAGTCAATAGGCTCCGCTTGAGAATGTTGAAGATGACGACCGCACGGTTCGAACGACGAAGGGTTTTCTACTGTCTACTGACTACTGTCTCCTGTCTACTGCTTCTCCCCTCCTGCGCCGTGGACGAGCGGCGCGACATCCCGGCCGGGGCGCGCTCCACGGTCGAGCGCGTGACCGAGGACATCGCCGCCGGGCGCGACGAGAAAATCTATCAGGAGGCCGCGCCCGAGTGGCGCGCGCAGGTCTCGGCCGAGGAGAACGCGCGCATCCTCGGGCGCGTGCGCGAGCGCCTCGGGCGCGTCGAGAGCCGCGCGCTGAGCCAGGGCAAAGAGCAGCAGAGCGCCTCGGCGCCGCTCTCGGGACACAGCCTCGAACTCTTCTACGCGACCCGCTTCGAGCGCGGCAGCGCCACCGAGCGCTTCACGCTGCTGGAGCGCGGCGGCGAGTGGCTGCTCGCCGGCTACACGGTCAGCTCGGACGTGCTCAGGTGAGATGAAGAAGCTCCTCTGCCTCGCCGCCCTCGGCCTCGCGCTCGCGCCCTCGCCGCGCGCGCGGCAGCGGGACGCGCCCGCGCCCGCCGTGCCGTGTGACGAGATGAGGGCGCGTTTGTACGACGCGTTCCGCGGCGGGTCCAACAGACCGGAAAGAATGAGACGGAATTACGAGGCGGCCAAAGAGTTCTCCAGGGTCTGCGGCGATGGCAGCGATGAGGTCACGCGCTACATCGACAAGTGGGTCGAAAAGTACGACGCGGCCGGGCGCCGGTTCGAGGCCGGGCGCGACGGCGGGGCGCTCGGGCTGGCGGCCGGCGAGGGGATGACGAAGGGACTGACGCAACCACAATGATTTCACGCTACACGCTGCCCGAGATGGGCGCGCTCTGGTCGGAGCAGAACAAGTTCCGGAAGTGGCTGGAGGTGGAGATCGCCGTCTGCGAGGTGCACGCGGAGATGGGGACGATCCCCGCGGCGGCCGTCGAGGAGATCAGGCGCAAGGCCGCCTTCACCGTCGAGCGCATCCGCGAGATCGAGAAGACGACCGACCACGACGTGATCGCCTTCACCACCGCGCTCGCCGAGCGCATCGGCGAGGCCGCGCGCTTCGTCCACTACGGCCTGACCTCCTCGGACGTGGTGGACACGGCCAACGCCCTGCTGCTGCGCGACGCCTGCGACCTGCTGCTGGCGAAGACGGACGCGCTGCTCGAAATCCTCAGGCGGCGCGCCTTCGAGTTCAAAGAGACGCCGCAGGTCGGGCGCACGCACGGCGTCCACGCCGAGCCGACCTCGTTCGGGCTCACCTTCGCGCTCTGGTACGACGAGACGCGGCGCAACCGTGTCAGACTTGAGCGGGCGCGGGAGGCGGTCGCGGTCGGCAAGATCAGCGGCGCCGTCGGCGCCTTCGCGCACCTCGACCCCGAGGTGGAGGAGAGTGTCTGCGCGCGGCTGGGTCTGCGGCCCGCGCCCGTCTCGACGCAGGTCGTCCAGCGCGACGTGTACGCCGAGTACCTGACGACGCTCGCCATCTGCGCCGCCTCCATCGAGAAGTTCGCGCTCCAGGTTCGCCACTGGCAGCGCACCGAGGTGCGCGAGGCGGAGGAGCGCTTCAAGAAGGGTCAGAAGGGCTCTTCGGCGATGCCGCACAAGCGCAACCCCATCCTGTCCGAGCGCCTGTGCGGGATGGCGCGGGTCGTGCGCGGCTACGCGCTGGTGGGGTTGGAGAACGTCGCGCTCTGGCACGAGCGCGACATCTCGCACTCTTCGGCCGAGCGCGTCGTCCTGCCCGACGCGTCAATCGCGCTCGACTACATGCTCCACAAGTGCGCCTCGCTCCTCGACACGCTCGTCGTCTACCCCGAGCGGATGCTCTTGAACCTCGCGGCGACGCGCGGGCTCGTCTACAGCGGCCAGTTGCTGCTGGCGCTCGCGCGCGCGGGCGTCTCGCGCGAGGAGGCTTACGAGTGGGTGCAGCGCAACGCGATGAAGACGTGGGACGAGGGCGGCGAGTTCCGCGAGCACGTCCTCGCCGACCCCGACATCGCCGCGCGCCTCAAGGCCGAAGAGGTCACGCGGGTGCTCTCGCCCGAGCCCTACCTGCGCAACGTCGGGGCCGTCTTCGCGCGCGTCTTCGGCGAAACTCGTGAGAATTAACCACCGCAGACGCGGAGGCCCGGATTTATCTCTTGCAGTCTTCAAGCCGGGCCTCCGCGTCTGCGGTGGTTTAGCTCTTTCACTCCCACTTGACCGGGTGAAGCCTTGACTGTAGACGGAGTGAGATTCGTTTCGGCCGCGTCGGTGTCGCTCGAAGCGTACGCCGCGGCGATTAGTTCTTCTTTCGAGGGCTACCCCGTCCGCATCGCCGACTCCGCGGCGCTGCTGGCGCGCCGGGTCAGGTTCGAGCAGCACGACCTCGAACGCTCGCTCGTCGCGCTCGACGGCGGCGAGGCCGTCGGCATGGCGGGGCTCGCCATCCGCGGGGGGCGCGGCTGGGTCTCCGGGTTCGGCGTCGTGCCGGCGTGGCGGCGGCGCGGGCTCGGGCGCCGCCTCATGTCGGCCCTGTCGGAGAGGGCGCGCGGGTACGGGCTCCGGCAACTCTCGCTCGAAGTGCTGTCGGGCAACGACGCGGCGCGGCGCCTCTACGAGGGCGCGGGGATGCACGTCACGCGCGACCTGCTCATCCTCGAACGCCCGGCCGACTACGCGCCTCCCGCGGCGCGCCGCGGGGGCGCGCCGCGGGAGGCGCCGGCCGGCGAACTGCTCAAACACTTCTGGCGCCTGCACCCGGAGCCGGCCGCGTGGCAGCGCGAGTTGTCGTGCCTGCTGGCCGCAGACCTGCGCGGCTTCTGCGTCGGCGGACGCCGCCGGCCGCGCGCCTACGCCCTCTTCGGCCACAACCCCATCGACGCCAGCGCCTACCTCTCCGACCTCGCGGCCGCCGACGCCGACGCCGCCGGAGAGATGTGCGCCGTGCTCGACCGCGTGGCCGGCCTCCTGAAGGTCATCAACGAGCCGGAGCGCAGCCCCTACGTCGCGCCGCTCCTCGAACACGGCTTCAGCGAGACCATGCGCCAGCACGAGATGACGATGGAGCTTTGAGCCCCGTGCCGGCCGGGCGCTTGAACACCGGGCGCGTCTCGTTTAAGTTGGCGCTTCGCACTTTGGAACTTACGGGGGGGACCGTGAAAGCAAAAGTCTACGTCACACTCAAGCCGGGCGTGCTCGACCCGCAGGGCAAGGCCATCCAACACTCGGTCGGGCTGCTCGGCTACGACGGCGTCGCCGACGTGCGCCAGGGCAAGTACTTCGAGATCGCGCTCGACCCGGCGCTCGACCTCTCGCGCGCCCGCGAGACGGCCGAGCGCATGGCGCGCGACGTACTCTCGAACCCGGTCATCGAGGACTACCGCGTGGAGGTCGAGTGATGAAATTCGGCGTGATCGTCTTCCCCGGCTCGAACTGCGACCACGACGCTTACCACGTCATCTCGAAGCACGTCGGGCAGCCGGTCGATTTCGTCTGGCACCGCGAGACAGACCTCTCGACCTACGACGCCGTCATCATCCCGGGCGGCTTCTCCTACGGCGACTACCTGCGCGCGGGCGCGCTCGCCTCGTTCTCGCCCGTGATGGCCTCGGTCAAGGAGTTCGCCGCGCGCGGCGGGTTCGTCTTGGGCATCTGCAACGGGTTTCAAATCCTGTGCGAGTCGGGGCTGCTGCCCGGCGCGCTCATCCGCAACCGCGAGCTGCACTTCATCTGCCAGCACGTCAACGTGCGCGTCGAGACGACGGAGACGCCCTTCACGCACGAGCTGCGCGGCGGACAGGTGCTGACCCTCCCCGTCGCGCACGCCGAGGGCAACTACGTCTGCGACGACGAGACGTACGAGGAGCTCGTGCGCGAAGACCGCGTCGTCTTCCGCTACTGCGACCCGGCGGGCGAACTCGGCGAGGGCTCGAACCTCAACGGCTCGCGCGACCACATCGCGGGCATCTGCTCGCGCGAGCGCAACGTGCTCGGCCTGATGCCGCACCCCGAGCGCGCGTGCGAAGACATGCTCGGCTCCTCGGACGGCAGCGGCGTCTTCCGCTCGCTCGCCGCGACGCTGGCCGCGAAGTGAAGGCGCAAGTCAGAAGGCGGCAGGCGCAAGTAAGCGCGGAACCTCACGAGCCCGACCGCGGCGCCCCCGTCCTCACCTGGGAGGAGGTCAACCGCACGCACCGCGTCCGCAACGGCGTCTACCACCGGGGCGGGCGGCTCGTCTCGCTGCTCACGGACTTCGGCCGCATCAACCCCTGCTACCCGGACGCGCTCTCCGACGACGGTGGATCAATCTTCTACACCGGCGAGGGCCGCCGCGGCGACCAGCACCTCTCGCCCGGCAACCGCGCGCTGCTCGCCGCCGTCGAGTCGGGCCACGCCGTCCCCCTCTTCAACAAGCTCGGCACGGGGCGCTGGCAGCTCGCCGGCCACTGGCGCGTCGCCGCCGCCGAACACCGCTTCGACGAACGAGAGCAACGCATGCTCTGGCGCTTCACGCTGAAGAGAGTAGCCAGTGGGAAGACACAGCGGTGCGCCCGGCCTGAAGGTTGAGACACACCGCCTCTCTTTTCTACTGACTACTGCCTACTCTCTTTGAACTTTACCTACGGTTTCGTTAAGCTGTCAGCGCTCCCCGGTCACTTCCCAAATAAGGAGTTCAGGCAAGAATATGAAGAAGCTCTCTGCGGTCGCACTCCTCCTCGCGCTCTCGTTCGCGTTCGCCGCGCAGTCCGCGCGCGCGACCAGACCCGCGCCCGACGCGGCGCCCGGCATCGGCGCCGTCGTCCCCGACTTCAAGCTGCCCGACGCCGACGGCAAGGAGCACTCGCTCGCCTCTCTGAAGGGCAAGTCGGGCACGCTCATCCTCTTCGTCGCGACGCAGTGCCCCGTCTCGAACGCCTACAACGAGCGCATGCAGAAGCTCGCGGAAGAGTACCGCGCCAAAGGCGTCAACGTCGTCGGCATCAACTCGAACGTGAAGGAGCTGGCCCCCGAGGTCAAGCAGCACGCGGCCGCCAACGGGCTCACCTTCACCATCCTGAAGGACGCCGGCAACGTCGTCGCCGACAGCCTCCAGGCGCAGGTCACGCCCGAAGCCTACCTGCTCGACGCCGCGGGCAAGCTCGTCTACCGCGGGCGCATCGACAACTCGCGCAACGGCGACTCCATCACGTCGAGCGAGCTGCGCGACGCCATCGACGCGACGCTCGCCGGCAAGCCCGTCGAGAAGACCGAGGTCAAGGCTTTCGGCTGCTCCATCAAGCGCGTCAGCTAGAAGGCGGGTCTTAAGAAGTGATGTTGTTGAAAAAACTGCTGCCGGCCGTCTTCGCGGCCGCGACCCTCTCGTGCGCCGCCGCCGCCGCCGGCCCGCAGAGCCCGCCGCAACGCACGACCCAGCCGCAAAGTCCGGCCCAACGGCCGGGCGCGGGCGCGGCGAAGCCGACGGCCGCCGCCGCCTCCGCCGCGCGCCCGAAGACGACCGAGATTGACGAGAACGCTCTGAAGTCTCTGCTCGGCGCGGGGGCGACGCGGGCGCGCCCGCTGCTCGTCAACTTCTGGGCGACGTGGTGCGTGCCCTGCCGCGACGAGTTTCCCGACCTCGTCAAGATTCGTCAGCAGTACGCCGCCGACCAGCTCGACTTCATCCTCGTCTCGCTCGACGACCCCTCGGACATCGCGGGGGCCGTGCCCGAATTTCTCTCCGAGGTGCGCGCCACCGCCTTCCCCTCCTACCTCCTGAACGCCGCCGACTCCAACATCGCCATCAACCTCGTAGACCAGACGTGGAGCGGCGAGTTGCCCGCGACCTTCCTCTACGACCGCTCCGGTCAAGTCGCCTTCAAACACAAGGGGCGCATCAAGCCCGCCGAGCTGCGCGCCGCGCTCGACCTTGTCCTGAAGGACAAGCCGCAGGAAGCGGGCGCGCAGAAGTAAAAGAGCCGTGAACCGTGAGCCGTGAACCGTGACAAGTAAGAACTTGCTTTCTGCTTGTCACGGTTCACGGTTCACGGCTTTCCTTGTCACGGTTTACGGTTTACGACTCTTTCCGCGTTTGTAGAAAACGGCGCCAGCCTTTATCCTGTGCTGTCCTAAAGGTCAGCCGAACAAGGTCGCCGCCGTGTCCCGTCATGAACCCTGAGACCATTACCCCGGAAGTCGTCGCCGCACATAATCTCACCCCGGAAGAATTCGAGCGCATCCGCGAACTGCTCGGGCGCGAGCCCACCTTCGTCGAGCTGGGCGTCTTCTCCGTCATGTGGTCGGAGCACTGCTCGTACAAGTCCTCGCGCGTGCACCTCAAGAGGCTCCCGACCGGGGGCGAGCGCGTCATCGTCCCGCCGGGCGAGAACGCGGGCGTCGTGGACGTGGGCGACGGCTGGTGCGCGGCCTTCAAGGTCGAGTCGCACAACCACCCCTCCTTCATCGAGCCGTTCCAGGGCGCGGCCACGGGCGTCGGCGGCATCCTGCGCGACATCTTCACGATGGGCGCGCGCCCCGTCGCCGCGATGAACAGCATCCGCTTCGGCACGCTCGCGCACCCCGAGCACGGCCGCCGCAACCGCGCGCTGCTCGCGGGAGTCGTCGCCGGCATCGCGCACTACGGCAACGCCTTCGGCGTCCCCACCGTCGGCGGCGAGGTCGTCTTCGACGACGCCTACGGCTTCAACCCGCTCGTCAACGCCTTCGCCTTAGGCTTAGTCCGGCACGACCAGATTTTTTTCGGGAAGGCCGCCGGCGTCGGGAACCCCGTGCTCTACGTCGGCGCGAAGACCGGCCGCGACGGCATCCACGGCGCGACGATGGCCTCGGCCGAGTTCGACGAGGAGG
>DAIRFV010000404.1:0-4254 GCA_036794905.1 Pyrinomonadaceae bacterium
TCACCGACTGGGAGTGCCTCTGCGGCAAGTACAAGCGGATGAAGCACCGCGGCGTCATCTGCGACAAGTGCGGCGTCGAGGTCACGCAGGCCAAGGTGCGCCGCGAGAGGCTGGGACACATTGAACTCGCCTCCCCCTGCTCGCACGTCTGGTTCTTCAAGGGGCTGCCCAGCCGCATCGGACATCTGCTCGACATCCCCCTGCGCGAGCTTGAGAAGGTGCTCTACTTCGAGTCCTACATCGTCATCGACCCGGGCGACGCGCCGGTCAAGGAGCGCGAGCTGCTGACCGACGAGCGCTTCCGCGAGCTGACCCGCGACTTCCCCGGCCAGTTCGTCGCGCGCATGGGCGCCGAGGCCATCAAGGAGCTGCTCGCGGCCGTCAACATCGAGGAGCTGTCGGTCGAGATGCGCCAGCGGATGAAGGAGGAGAACTCGCAGCAGAAGAAGCTGAAGTACTCCAAGCGCCTCAAGGTCGTCACCAGCTTCCTCAAGTCGGGCAACCACCCCGACTGGATGATCCTCGACGTGATACCCGTGATTCCGCCCGAGCTGCGCCCCCTGGTGCCGCTCGACGGCGGTCGCTTCGCCACGTCGGACTTGAACGACCTCTACCGGCGCGTCATCAACCGCAACAACCGCCTGAAGAAGCTGATGGAGCTGCGCGCGCCCGAGGTCATCGTGCGCAACGAGAAGCGCATGCTCCAGGAGGCGGTGGACGCGCTCTTCGACAACGGCCGCCGCGGGCGCGTGCTGCGCGGCGTCAACAACCGCCCGCTCAAGTCGCTCTCCGACACCCTGAAGGGCAAGCAGGGGCGCTTCCGCCAGAACCTGTTGGGTAAGCGCGTGGACTACTCGGGCCGCTCGGTCATCGTCGTCGGGCCTGAGTTGAAACTGCATCAGTGCGGCCTGCCGAAGAAGATGGCGCTTGAGCTGTTCAAGCCGTTCATCTACAACCAGCTCGAAAAGCAGGGCTACGCCGCCACCATCAAGCAGGCGCGCGAGATGGTGGACCGGCAGGAGCCGGTGGTCTGGGACATCCTCGAAGAGGTCATCCGCGAGCACCCGGTGCTCCTGAACCGCGCCCCGACGCTCCACCGCCTCGGCATCCAGGCGTTCGAGCCGGTGCTGGTCGAGGGCAAGGCCATCAAGATTCACCCGCTCGTCTGCACGGCCTTCAACGCCGACTTCGACGGCGACCAGATGGCCGTCCACATCCCGCTCTCGCCGGAGGCGCAGATCGAGGCGGCGGTGCTCATGCTCGCCTCGAACAACATCCTCTCGCCCGCGTCGGGTCAGCCCATCGCGGTGCCCTCGCAGGACATCGTCCTCGGCTGCTACTACCTGACGAAGGACAAGCCGGGCGCGAAGGGTGAGGGGCGCGTCTTCGCCTCCATCAACGAGGTGCTGCTCGCGCTCGACGCGAAGGAGGTCGAGACGCAGACGCCCATCAAGCTCCGCATCGTCGGCAACCTGATCGACCTGACGCAGGAGCACGACACGCAGGACGTCATGCGCGCCGTCGTGCAGGAGGACGTGCGCCGCGTCATCAACACGACCGTGGGGCGAGTCATCTTCAACGACCAGATTCCGAAGGGGCTCTCCTACATCAACGGCACCCTGAAGAAGAAGGGGCTCCAGTCGCTCGTCAACTACTGCCACCTCCGCCTCGGCCACGAGATGACGGTGAAGATGCTGGACGACCTGAAGTCGCTCGGCTTCCTCTACGCGACCAAGGCCGGCATCAGCATCGGCATCGACGACCTCGTCACGCCCGACGCCAAGAAGACGCTGGTGGGTCAGGCCGACAAGGACGTGATCGAGGTCGAGCGGCAGTACCGCGACGGCGTCATCACCAACGGCGAGCGCTACAACAAGGTCATCGCCATCTGGTCGGAGGTGACCGACAAGGTCGCCAAGGAGATGTTCCTCGCGATGGACGAGCGCGAGAAGGGCGCGAAGGAGGCCAACCCGATTCTCATCATGTCGGACTCCGGCGCGCGCGGCACCGCGCAGCAGATCCGGCAGCTCGCCGGCATGCGCGGCCTGATGGCCAAGCCCTCGGGCGAGATCATCGAGACGCCCATCCGCTCGAACTTCCGCGAGGGCCTGAACGTCCTCCAGTACTTCATCTCGACCCACGGCGCGCGCAAGGGTCTGGCGGATACGGCCCTCAAGACGGCCGACTCGGGCTACCTCACGCGCCGCCTGGTTGACGTGGCGCAGGACGTCATCGTCTCGGAGCCCGACTGCGGGACGCTGAAGGGCATCTCGGCCTCGGCCATCGTCGAGGGCGGCGAGGAGATCGAGAGCTTGCGCGACCGCATCGTCGGCCGCACGGCGCTCGAAGACGTGATCGACCCCGTCGAGGGCGCGGTCATCGTCGCCTCGAACGACGAGATCAACGAAGACCTCGCGCAGGAGATTCAGCGCAGCGGCGTGCAGCGCGTCCGCATCCGCTCGGTGCTGACGTGCGAGTCGCGCCGCGGCGTCTGCATCAAGTGCTACGGCCGCAACCTCGCCACGGGCAAGGCCGTGGACATCGGCGAGGCCGTCGGCGTCATCGCCGCGCAGTCCATCGGCGAGCCCGGCACGCAGCTCACGATGCGCACGTTCCACATCGGCGGCACGGCGCGCCTCGAAGAGTCGTCCAAGCACGAGGCGCGCATGGACGGCACCATCAAGTACGTTGACCTCAACGTCGTCAAGAACCGCCGCGGCGAGATCACGGCGATGAACCGCAACGGCGCGCTCATCATCATCGACGAGCGCGGCCGCGAGGTCGCGCGCCACCAGATCGTCTACGGCGCGCACATCCACGTCGAGAACGGCGCGCGCGTCACCGAAGACCAGTTGCTGGCGACGTGGGACCCGTTCACCTTCGCCATCCTGACCGAGGTCGCCGGGACGGTGAAGTACCAGGACCTGAAGGAGGGCGTGACGGTCGAGGAGGAGGTTGACGAGGTGACGGGCCAGTCCCGCGTCGTCGTCAAGGACTCGCCCGACGAGAAGCGGCAGCCGCGTCTCGAAATCCGCGCCGGCAACAAGGTCTTGAAGACCTACCAGATGCCGGTGCGCGCCAACCTGATGGTGCACGACGGCGACGAGGTCGCCCCCGGCGACGTCATCGCGAAGATTCCGCGCGAGACGACGAAGACGAAGGACATCACGGGCGGCCTGCCGCGCGTCGTGGAACTCTTCGAGGCGCGCAAGCCGCGCGAGACGGCCGTCATGTCCGAGATCGACGGCACGGTCAAGCTCGGCGCCATCTCGAAGGGCAAGCGGCGCCTGATCGTGGTCGGCGACGACGGCGAGGAGCGCGAGTACGACATCCCGCGCGGCACGCACATCAACGTGCAGGAGGGCGACCGCGTCCGCGCCGGCGAGGCGCTGATGGACGGCCCGCTCAACCCGCACGACATCCTGCGCGTGCTCGGCATGAACCGTTTGCAGGAGTACCTGGTCAACGAGATTCAGGAGGTCTACCGCCTCCAGGGCGTCAACATCAACGACAAGCACATCGAGGTCATCGTCCGCCAGATGTTGCGCTGGGTGCGCATCAGCGACGTGGGCGACACGGACTTCCTGCTCGACGAGCAGGTAGACCGCTTCCGCTTCACCGACGAGAACGACCGCGTCGTGACCGCGGACGGCGAGCCGGCGAAGGCCGAGCCGCTCCTGCTCGGCATCACGAAGGCTTCGCTCTCGACCGACTCGTTCATCTCGGCGGCCTCCTTCCAGGAGACGACGCGGGTGCTGACCGAGGCGGCCATCTCGGGTCGCGTCGACTACCTGCGCGGCCTCAAGGAGAACGTCATCATGGGCCGCCTCATCCCGGCGGGCACGGGGATGGACTTCTACCGCAACGTCAAGGTCGAGCGCGACACGACGGCCGAGCGCGAGCGCGAGGAGCAGCAGATGGAGAGCCTCTCCGACCTGCTCGGCGGCGTCGAGCCGCCCGCGGTCGTCCCCGCCCGGGAGAAGCTCGTCCCGGCTGCCGCCGAAGGTGACGCCGACGCCGACGCCCCCGACGCCGCCGACGAGGGCGACGCCGAGGAGTAAGCTCCTGCTCATGCCTCGACCCGACACAGACAGGCCGGCGCCAGTGAACTGGCGCCGGCCTTTTATTTTCTCTTCTCACGACGGCAGCGCGGGCGCTGCCATAATGCGCGGGGCCTCCCCGCCGACCCGCGCGGCTTGATCCCCGCGTTCTGGCCGGCGTCCCCATCACTTTCGTCAGGGAAAACGCGATGCT
>DAIRFV010000130.1:0-9192 GCA_036794905.1 Pyrinomonadaceae bacterium
TCGTCGAGCGCCGCCTCGTCGCCGGCGCCCCAGGCCCTAAGCAGTTGGGTGATTTCCTGCGTCGAAGCAGTGGCCATCAGAGACTCCGCACGGGGCGGGGAAGAAAGGAGAACTGACACAACACATCATAAAGCTTTGTTTACCCACGAAACAAAAAAGAATGGATGCCGCTTCACACTTTCCGCCGTTAAAAACGCTTAACAAGATGTAAGGGAATTTCTCGCGGCCCGAGGTCTCGGGCGGCCTGACATCGCATGTGAAATAGACGGAGAGGGAGCGAGCTATGCGACCGATGCAGATTATCGCGGTTGTCTCCCGCGCCACGTCGGGCTCAGCGCCGGAGGGGCGGACGGATAGTAGTCCGCCGCCCTTCTGATTCGCGATCGGTGTTTAGGGAAGACATGCCATCCCTGCGTGACGTTGCGGCACTGGCCGGGGTCTCCATCGCCACCGTCTCGAACGTCGTCAACAACTCGAAGCACGTCACGGCCGAGACGCGCGAGCGCGTCGAGCGCGCCATCACACGCACGGGCTACGTCCCGAACCAGGCGGCCCGGGCGCTCGCCAGTCGGAGGAAGGGCGCGCGCCGGGGACGAGGGCCGCAGCTCATCGATGATCGCTGAGGTCAGCGCGGAAGAAGCGGCCGGAAACTACCTGACGAACCTCGTCGCACAGGTCTGGTCGGCGTAAACTTTCGACCTATGTCGCGTTTCAAAATAATGACCATCAAATCGCTCGCGTTGTTCACTCTTCTTTTCGCTGCGCTTCCGGCGTCGGCGGGCGGGGGCAAGGTGTTAGACGTGACGAAAGCCGCCCTGGCCGGCGACAGCGCGCCGACGGTTGACGTGTGGCCGGAAGGGAAGATGCCTGGGCGCGGTGCAGGGGAGCCCGAGGGGGACGGGCCGTCGAAGGGCGACGGCGTCAGGCGTGTCGCCAACGTCAGCCGCCCGTCTTTGACTATGTTCCCGGCGCCGAAGACGGGCACGCCCGCGCCCGCAGTCGTCATCGCACCCGGCGGCGGGTACAGCTACGTGGTCTTTGACAAAGAGGGGACTGAGGTGGCGGCGTGGCTGAACTCCGTCGGGGTCACGTCGCTGGTCTTGAAGTACCGCGTCCCGCACAACCGCGAGAGCCCACTGCAAGGTGTCCAACGCTCTGAGCCTCGCACCGTCGCCCCGCCCGACAGAGATAACTTCCACGTATACCTTTTGATGGGTCAGTCGAACATGGTGGGGCGCGACACACGCACGCTCGCGTCGCAGGTCGATAGCCCGCGCGTGCTCGCGCTGGACGGCCGCGGCCGTTGGGTCTTGGCGAGGGAGCCGATGCACGTCGGCGGGACGGGCGTCGGCCCGGGAATCCCCTTCGCCCTCGAGATGCTGAAAGCCGACCCGAAGATAATCATCGGCTTGGTTCCCTGCGCCGTAGGCGGCACTCCGCTGCGGCGTTGGGTCAAGGGGGCCGACCTCTACGAACGTGCTGTGAGCAGGGCCAAAACGGCTGCGCCCGCGGGTGTCATCAAAGGCGTGTTGTGGCATCAGGGCGAATCGGACACCACTGAGCTGGGGAACGCGGAGACCTACGAGACGCGCCTGACTCAGATGTTCAAGGACTTGCGGGACGATTTTAATCAGCCCGACCTGCCCATCGTGGTCGGGCAGTTGGGAGACTTTCTGACGCCCGAGAAATATCCTTACGTAGAAAAGGTGCGCCGCGCCATCGAACACATTACCGCCGTCGTGCCGGGCGTGGGCTACGCCGATTCCAGGGGATTAGGTCACAAGGGCGACGACCTCCATTTCAGCGCCGACGCGGAGAAGGAGTTGGGCGCGCGTTTCGCAGTTGCCATGCGGGAATTGCAGAGGCGACGTGTGTCCCGACGGCGTTTATAATCCTGACCGTAGCCGAACCCATTCGTTGACATAGTTGAGAGCGATGAAACGTCTAATCATTCAAAGTTGCCTGGTGCTGCTGTGCGCCTCGTCCGTGGTCTTCTCGTACAAACCGCCCGCGAGTCCGCGCGCGAAGTACAACTTCAATCCCGGCTGGAAGCTCCTCGTCGGCGACCCGGCCGGGGCCGAGAGTCCGGGCTTCGACGACTCCGCGTGGAAGGGCGTCACACTGCCCCGCGCCTGGAACGAGGACGACGCCTTCAGGAAGGACATCAAAGACCTCTCGACCGGCGTCGCCTGGTACCGCAAGCGCTTCCGGCTCCCGGCCGGGAGCGCCGGCACGAAGGTCTTCATCGAGTTCGAGGGCATCAAGCAGGCCGGCGAGTTCTACCTCAACGGCAAACACATCGGGCGCCACGAGAACGGCATCACCGCCTTCGGCTTCGACATCACCGACGCGCTCCGCCCCGCCCCGGAGGAGAACGTCATCGCCGTGCGCGTTGACAACGCGTGGGACTACAAGGAGAAGGCGACGGGCTCCGGGTTCCAGTGGAACGACCGGAACTTCTTCGCCAACTACGGCGGCATCAACAAGAACGTCTTCCTCCACGTCGCCGACCGCCTCCACCAGACGCTCCCGCTCTACTCGAACCTCGGCACGACCGGCGTCTACGTCCACGCAAAAGAGTTCGACATCCGCGGCAGGTCTGCGATGGTCACCGCCGAGTCGCAGGTCAGGAACGCCCACGCCGCGGCGCGGACTCTCACCTTCGAGGTCTTCGTCGAGGACGCGGGCGGGCGCGTCGTCAAGAGGTTTGACGGCGGCCGGCACACGCTCGCGCCCGGCGAGACGAAGACCCTCACCGCTTCGGCCCGCCTGGGCGGCCTCAACTTCTGGAGCTGGGGTTACGGCTACCTCTACAACGTCTCGACCGTCTTGAAAGTGGAGGGGAAGCCGGTCGATGTCGTCACGACGCGGACGGGCTTTCGCAAGACCGAGTTCGGTAATGGGCTGGTGAAGCTCAACGACCGCGTCGTCCAGCTCAAGGGCTACGCGCAGCGCACGACCAACGAGTGGCCGGCGCTCGGCCCTTCGGTGCCGGCGTGGCTGAGCGACTACAGCAACCGCCTGATGGTCGAGTCGGGCGCGAACCTCGTGCGCTGGATGCACGTCACGCCGTGGAAGCAGGACGTGGAGTCGTGCGACCGCGTCGGGCTCATGCAGGCGCTGCCCGCGGGCGACTCCGAGAAGGACGTGGAGGGCCGCCGCTGGGAGCAGCGCCTCGAAGTGATGCGCGACGCCGTCATCTACAACCGCAACAACCCCTCCGTCGTCTTCTACGAGGCCGGCAACGAGAGCGTGAGCGAAGAGCACATGCGGCAGATAAAGGAGCTGCGCGACCGCTTCGACCCGCACGGCGGGCGCGCCTCCGGCTCGCGCGAGATGCTCGACAGCCGCGTGGCCGAGTACGGCGGCGAGATGCTCTACATCAACAAGAGCGCGCGGCTCCCCTTCTGGGCGATGGAGTACTCGCGCGACGAGGGTCTGCGGAAGTACTGGGACGAACACTCGCCGCCCTACCACAAGGACGGCGAAGGCCCGCTGCACAACGGGCAGGACGCCTCGGCCTACAACCGCAACCAGGACTCGCACGCCGTCGAGAACGTGGTGCGCTGGTACGACTACTGGCGCGAGCGGCCGGGGACGGGCGAGCGGGTCAGCTCGGGCGGCGTCAACATCGTCTTCTCCGACTCGAACACGCACCACCGCGGGGCGGAGAACTACCGGCGCAGCGGCGAGGTGGACGCCGTGCGGCTCCCCAAAGATGGATACTTCGCGCACCAGGTGATGTGGGACGGATGGGTGGACGTGGAACGGCCGCGCGCGCACGTCGTCGGCCACTGGAACTACCGGCCGGGGACGCGCAAGAACGTCTACGTCATTTCGAGCGCGGAGAAAGTCGAACTGTTCCTCAACGGCAAGTCGCTCGGCTTCGGCGAACAGTCGAGCCGCTTCCTCTACACCTTCAGGAACGTGGAGTGGCAGCCCGGCACGCTCACGGCCGTGGGCACAGACTCGGAGGGCAGGAAGGTCGCGGAGGCGTCGAAGAAGACCGCCGGCCGTCCCGCCGCCGTGCGTCTGACGGCGCGAACCGGGCCGCGGGGGTTGCGCGCCGACGGGGCGGACGTGGCGCTGGCGGATGTCGAGGTCGTGGACGGGGAAGGGAACCGCTGCCCCGTCGCTCTCGACACGATTAACTTCTCGCTCGAAGGGCCGGCCGAGTGGCGCGGCGGCATCGCGCAGGGGCCGGACAACTTCATCCTCTCGCAAACTCTGCCGGTCGAGAACGGCGTCAACCGCGTCATCATCCGCTCGACGACGAAGGCGGGCAAGGTCGTTCTGCGCGCGAACGCCGAAGGTCTCAAGCCCGCGTCCGTCGAAATCGTCTCGCGCCCCGCGGCGGCCGCCGCCGACGGCCTTTCGCGCGAGATGCCCGGCGAAGGGCTGCCCGCATACCTCGGGCGCGGCCCGACGCCCGCGGGGCAGTCGTTCGTCTCGACGCGCAGCCCGGTTAAGGTGGCGCGCGCGGAGGCGGGGGCGCACGCCGAGAAGGCGTCGGCGAGCTTCGACGATAACGAGATGACCGAGTGGGCGAGCGACGGCAAACTGGCGAACGGGTGGGTCAGGTACGACTTCGAGCGGGAGGCGGCGGTCGGCCAGGTGACTCTGAAGCTGAAGGGCTGGCGGACGCAGTCGTACCCCGTCCGCATCCTCGTCGGTGACCGAGTGGTCTTCGAGGGCAGCACGCCCCGCAGCCTCGGCTACGTCACCCTCGCCTTCCCGCCCGCCGTGGGCCGCAGCCTCAAGATAGAACTGACGGGCAGCGCCAGCAACCGCGACGCCTTCGGCCAAATCATCGAGGTGCCGGGGACGCCCGACCCGAAGTCCTCCGCCGACAAGGGCGGCGCCAGAGGCACACTCAGCATCATCGAGATAGAGATTTACGAGCCGGTCGCCGGCGGAGGAGCGAGGTGAGTACCTGGGTGCGCATCTGCAACGCTGCACCGCCTTGTCAGGCTCCGAGATTAGCGCCCTGATGTCTACAGGACGTGCCGGTGAGAACGCGCGCGGAACTGAATGTCATGGCTAAGCAGGAACATCTCGACATCCTTCATCAGGGGGTCGATGTTTGGAATAGCTGGCGGCGAGAGAATGCGCAGGTGCGACCCGACCTCAGCGGGGCCAGCCTGAGCCAGGCTAAACTCCGCCATGCAGACCTGCACGGCGCAGACCTCCACGAGACAAATTTCGGCGAGGCCGACCTGCGCCAGGCGAATCTGCACGAGGCGAATCTCAGCAAGGCGAATCTCGGATACGCCAACCTCATGTGGGCGGGTTTGCGCAAAGCTAATCTCACTCAAGCAGTCCTCAGCGGTGCAGCCCTCCGCGAAGCGAGCCTGAGCGAGGCCGACCTGCGTGAGGCGGATCTGAGCCGCGCAGACCTTCAGGAGGCTGACCTCAGCAAGGCGGATCTGCGTCGCGCAGACCTCCGCCACGCATACCTTTACGAGGCCGACCTCCGCCACGCAGACCTTCGTGGGGCGCATCTCGTCGAAGCTTACCTCCACGGCGCATCGCTCATCGGGGCGAACCTCGGCGAGGCCGACCTGACCGGGGCGAACCTCAACGACGCGAACCTCGGCGGCGCGAACCTCTACAAGGCGGAGCTGAGTATGGCGGTGTTAGTGGGGACGAACCTGCACGGGGCGACCCTCGTCGGTTGCTCCATTCACGGGGTGTCCGTCTGGCGGGTCGATTTGGGTGAGGCGGAGCAGCGCGACCTGGTGGTGAGCGGTTTCGGCGAGCCCACCGTGACGGTAGACAACCTCGAAGTCGCGCAGTTCATTTACCTCCTGCTGAATAATCAAAAAATTCGTGACGTGATAGATACCATCACTTCGAAGGCCGTGCTCATACTCGGTCGTTTCACGGTAGAACGAAAGGCGGTTCTTGACGCACTGAGGGACGAGCTTCGGCGGCGCGACCATCTGCCCATCCTGTTCGACTTCGACAAGCCCTCCAGCCGGAATCTGACGGAGACCGTTTCCATCCTGGCGCACATCTCGCGGTTCGTCATCGCCGACATTACCGACGCGAAGAGCATCCCGCACGAGTTGCGGCACATCGTGCCGGAACTCCCGTCGCTGCCGGTGCAGCCGATAATTCTAAGTTCTCAGTATGAGTACGCCATGTTTGAGCACTTCACCAATTTCCATTGGGTTCTTACTCCGTACCGGTATAAGAGCACCGATGACTTGCTCGCTTCACTGGATGAGAGGGTGATAAACCCTGCGGTGGCGAAGGCGAAAGAGATTGAAGAAAGGCGCAAAGCGTTCGAAGCGGAGTTCGGTAAATGACCCGCGTCGCCTTTCACCTCGACGCGCTCGACGTAATGTAGGCGACGGCGCGCGACTCAAAAGAGACACTCGGCGACGACGCATCCGAAGGTGATGAGCTTACAGCCGCATAACTTCCGGTTGGAAGTCTTACAGTCCTTCCGGCACGCGGCCTCGTCGTAGGCTTTACAGTTGAGCGCGCAGGTGGCATGACCGCGCCGCGCCTCCGACTCGAAGGACGAGTAGGCGCGCAGGAACCTGGCGTGGAGCGCCGGGGCGGCCCCCGCCTCGCGGTTGCCGGCCAACTCCGCGACGATTCGGTAAGTCGCTTGTGTCGCGCGGCGCAGGCCGGCGTCCTCGATGGTTTCGAGCCGCATCTCGGGCGGCATGCGCTCGAGCGCGGCGCGCGCGTGGGCCGCCAGCGCCTCGGCCTCGAACTGATTCGCGTCGCGCCGCACGGCCTCCGCCGCGCGCGTCGGTAGTAGTTCGGGGTGGGTGTGTGCGGCGGCGGCGACGACGCAGTAGACGGCGGCGGCGAGGACGAGTAAGAGGAGGCCGGGCGGCGAACGCCTCGACCGGCTCGGGCGGGCTTTGGGGTCTTTGTTCACGTTGCGTGTCTCCTTCCGGGTGCGGGTCGGCACGCGTCCGAACTGCCGTGCCCGGCGCGGCGCTGAAGTAAGAGCGGCGGCAGGAAAGACGATGGACGCCGCGCGCATTCACGGGGCTCTGCGGCGCGGCGTCCGAACTGTCGGGCGGAACAGGTGCGGCCGCGTTGGACGGTCGCGCGCCGACCTCTTACGGCTTGGCTTTAATCCCTTCCACCACCCACGCGTTGTCGAAGGCGTCGCGCAGAATCCTGATCTTGTCGCCGTAGGTGCCGAGCGAGTTGATGACCAGCGCCGCCTGGACGCCGTTGCCGTAGTCCATGATGCCGCTCGACATGCCGACAGTCGCGTCGTCGGGGCCGTACTTGAGGCCGCCGCCGTGCGCGTAGTAGTTGCCGTGCTTGCCCTGCACCGTCCCGTACTCCTTCGGCGGGCGCCAGCCGAGACGGAAGTCGTTCATCTTCTGCCGCGTCGAAGGGCTCAGAATCTTGTCGTTGTAGCGCAGGTGCGCGAGGAAGCGCGCGAGGTCAACCGCCGACAGGAACCAGCCGCCGCCGCCGCCCGCGAGGAGCCAGTCGCCGACGGCGTAGCCCTTCACCTCGTTGGTCGAGTTGTAGAGCAGCGTCGGCACGGGGTCGGCCGACTTGAACTCCGCGTCCTTGATGCCCATCGGCTCGAAGATGGTCTCGCGCAGGATGCGGCGGAATTCGTTGCTGACGGCCAGGTTGAGCGCCACGTTGTCGTGCTGCGCCAGGTAGTCCCAGTTCTTGCGCGTCGCCTCGCTCGCCAGCATGTAGGGCAGGACGACGCGGAAGATGGCGATGTTGGCGTTGATGTATTTGAAGTCTTCCTTCTCGCGCGTGGCGCCGTCGGCGATCCATTTCTGGAGCGCCTTGCCGTCGGTCGAGCCGCCGTTGTCGTTCATCCCGCTGTACTGCGAGAGCAGGTCTTTGAACGTCAAGTCCTTCACGCCCGCGCCGCGCGCCCAGGAGGCCGGGAGGAACGGGTCTATCTTCGAGTTGATGGTCAGGTTCGGGTGGCCGACCGCCTTGTTGTCCTGAATCGCCCTGAGCACGGCGGCGGCCGTGATGGTCTTCGTCACGCTGGCGATGTTCATGCGCTTGGTCGGCGACTGCTCGACGGGGACGTTGACCCCGTCCTCGTTCTCGTGGTCGCGTGCGCGCTGGGCCACTCCGCCCTTGCCGCTGCGCTTGAGCTGGCCGTCCACGTTGATGGCGTAAGCGTAGCCCGTGGCCTTGTCGCCCGCGAACGCGTTTTTGATGTTCTGCTCGAACTTGTCAAGGTCGAATCTGGCGCCGGTCGGGGGCTTGGGCGCGGCGCTCAAAGGGAGCGCGCCCCGCCTCGCCTCTGACCTCTCGGCGGATTGATCCTGCGCCGAAGCGCACGGCGCCGCCGCGCACACGGCCAGCGCCGCGAGGGCGAAGACCCGCGCGCCGGGGGCGAGAAGTTTTCTGATCGCTGCAATGTTCATCGTCGGTCTCCTTGATGGCTGATGAAAATGTCGGCCGTCTTAACTGTCCGTCGTACTAATGCGGAGGCGCGGCGCGAAAGCTATCAACGCGTCGGAGAATTTTTCCGGGGCACGAAAGTGATGTGGGCCGCGGCCGGGTGTGTGATAAATTTTGTCTCCCGGCGCCGGACGCGTGCCCCCCGACCCGACGCATGTTCCCCCTATGGCCGACCCGCCCGCACACGACGTGACCGAGTTACTCGCCGCCTGGGGCGAGGGCGACGAGGCCGCGCTGGAGCGGCTCGTGCCGCTCGTCCACGCCGAGCTGCACAGGCTCGCGCGCCGCTACCTGAGGGGCGAGCGCGCGGGTCACACGCTGCAAACCTCCGCGCTCGTCAACGAGGCTTACGTCAGGCTCATCAAGTGGAAGGACGCGCGCTTCCAGAACCGTGCGCACTTCTTCGGCGTCTCCGCGCAGGTGATGCGTCGCATCCTCGTGGACTTCGCGCGCAGCCGCCCGCGCGACGGCGCGGGGGCACCGCCGCGACACCTCGCGCTCGACGAGGCGCTGGTCGTCTCGGCCGAGCGCGACGCCGACCTGATCGCGCTCGACGAGGCGCTGGAAGAGCTGGCGAAGCTCGACCCGCGCAAGGCCCAGATCGTCGAGCTGCGCTTCTTCGGCGGGCTCTCGGTCGAGGAGACGGCGGAGTACCTGAACGTCTCCGGCGTCACCGTGATGCGCGAGTGGGCGCGGGCGAAGGCCTGGCTGTACCGCGAGCTGAACGCGGTAGAAGGCGGCGATGCGGGCTGAGCGATTCAGGCAGGT
>DAIRFV010000130.1:9292-15299 GCA_036794905.1 Pyrinomonadaceae bacterium
TGGACACCCGGCTCGGCCGCCGCGTCGCGCTCAAACTCCTGCCCTCCGAGTTCACACGGGACGCCGCGCGCGTGCGCCGCTTCGAGCTTGAAGCGCTGGCCGCCTCGGCCCTCAACCACCCGAACATCGTCACCATCTACGACATCGGACGTGAAGACGACTCACACTTCATCGCCGCCGAGTTCGTCGAAGGCCGCACGCTCCAGAGCCTGATCGTCGGCGCGCCTTTGCAGACCGAAGAGGCGCTGAACGTCGCCGCGCAGGTGGCCGAGGCGCTCTCGGCCGCGCACGCCGCGGGGATCATCCACCGCGACATCAAGCCTGACAACATCATGCTCAGGCCCGACGGTTACGTGAAGGTGCTCGACTTCGGCATCGCGAAGCTGACCGAGCCCGGTTCGCCCGCCGACGCGGCGCGCGGGTTCGCCGGGTCAGGGCAGACGGAGACGGGCGCGGTCGTCGGCACGGTCGCATACATGTCGCCGGAGCAGGCCCTCGGCCGCGAGGTGGATCGACGCACGGATGTCTTCAACCTCGGTCTCGTCCTCTACGAGCTGCTCACGGGGATACACCCCTTCCGCGGGGACACCAGCGCCGCCACGTTCGACGCCATCCTCAACCGCGACCCGCCGCCGCCGAGCCTGCGCGACCCGGAGGCCGCCCCCGCACTCGAAAGAGTTTTATTCAGGGCGCTCGAAAAAGACCGCGAGCTGCGTTACCAGACCGCGTCCGACCTGCGCGCCGAGCTGAAGCTCCTGCAACGCGGGTTCGGCTCCGCGCCGCCGGTCTCCGGCGAGCAAGAGCCCCGCCGCGCGTTCCGGCCCCCGGCGGTTCGGAGGCGGCCGGCCGTGCTCGCCCTCGCGGCACTGCTCTTCGCCGCCGCGTCGGCGTGGGCCTACCTCGCGCTGCGCCCGTCCGCGCCGCCCGCGGGGGAAGCGGCATCGGCGCCGCCGCGCGCCAATCAGAACTTCACCCCGCTCACAGACCAGCCGGGGCAGGAACTGCACCCGAGCCTTTCGCCCGACGGTAAGGTGCTGATCTACGCCGGGCGACCTTCGGACGACTGGGACATTTACTGGCAGAGGGTCGGCGGGCGCAACCCGCGCAACCTGACGGAGAACTCGCCCGCGGACGACACGCAGCCCGCCTTCTCGCCCGACGGTGAAAGCATCGTCTTCCGTTCCGAGAGGGAGCAGGGCGGCCTCTTCATCATGGGCGCGACGGGCGAATCCGTGAGGCGCCTGACCGACACGGGCTTCTACCCCGCGTGGTCGCCCGACGGGCGCGAGGTCGCCTTCTCCACCGAGGGCTTTACGAACCCGAACGTCCGCCGCCTCAGCCCGAGCATGGTCTGGGTCGTCAACGTCTCGACCGGCGAGCAGCGCCAGTTGACGGACGCGAAGACCGGCGACGCGGCGCAGCCCGCGTGGTCGCCAACGGGGGCGCGCATCGCCTACTGGGGCATACACAAGGGCGGGCAGCGTGACATCTGGACGATCCCCGCGCGCGGCGGCGACCCCGTCCAGGTCACCGACGACGCGGCCTTCGACTGGAACCCGGTCTGGTCGCCCGACGGAAAGTTTCTCTACTTCGCCAGCGACCGCGGCGGCAGCATGAACCTCTGGCGCGTGCCCTTCGAGGAGCAGGCCGGGCGCGCGACGGGGCCGCCCGAGCCTCTGGGCGCGCCGTCGTCTAACGCGCTGCAAATCGCCTTCTCGCGCGACGGCCGGCGCGCGGCCTACGTCAACCAGTTGAGCCGCACCAACATCTTCAAGGTCGAGTTCAACCCTTACAAGGAGAGCATCAAGGGGGAGCCGGTCGCGGTCACGCAAGGGTTCAAACACGCCTCCCAGCCGAACCTCTCGCCCGACGGTGAGTGGTTCGTCTACACCTCGCAGGGCGAGAAGCAGGAAGACCTCTACGTCGTCGGGAAGGACGGCGCGGAGTCGCCCCGCAAGTTGACCGACGACGTGTACAAGGATCGCAGCCCCCGCTGGTCGCCCGACGGGACGCGCATCGTCTTCTACTCCGACCGCAGCGGCAGGTTCGAGGCGTGGATGATCCGCGCCGACGGCAGCGACCTCCGGCAGATGACCTTCACCGAAGGGCCGAGCGTCGCCTACCCGTCCTGGTCGCCCGACGGCACGCGCATCGTCTACAACCGCCACGCCGAGTTGTGCTCCATTATCGAAGTCGCGAAGCCCTGGGGCGAGCAGACGCCGCGCCGCCTGTCTGCCAACGCCGACGGCCGGCCCCAGGATTTCTGGGCGACCACGTGGTCGCCCGACGGGCGCAGACTGGGCGGGTGGTCGAGCGGGGAAGGCGAGACCCCCGGCATCGTCGTTTACGATTTCGAGACCGGTGACTTCGAGTGGGTCACCGACTTCGGCCAAAGACCCGTCTGGCTCAAAGACAACCGCAGGCTGATCTTCAACCACCAGCACAAAATCTTCCTCGTCAACACCGAGACGAAAAAATTTCACGAACTCCTGCCGCCCTCGCCCCACCGCGTCTCCGGCTATGGCCTCTCACCCGACAACCGCATGCTCTACTACGAGCTCTCCATGCGAGAGGCCGACGTCTGGTTGTTGGAGATTGAATAGGCGCGGCGGGCGGGGCTCACTCTCGGAATAATAAGCTCTGGATGAAGGCGGAGAGCCCGCGGGTTCTGTGCTTCTCCTGTATAATCTCTTTATGAACAAGCGCGCTAAAAAACGAGTCAAAGAAGCCATCGAGAAGAGTAATCTTGAACGGGAAAAGGCTAATGAGGGAAAGAAGCATCCTTCTGCGAACGACCTCCAACAGCGTCGTGGGTTTCTGCCGAAGCCGGCAAAGAAACGCGGCTGACAATAAACCCCTTGAGACCGGAGGACGATGAATGCAGGACGACAAACTGGCCGCCGACGAGGCACGCCGCGAGGTGCAGCACGAGTCCGTCAAGGCGCAGGTCGAGGGCGACGTGAACGCCGAGATAGCCGCGCGCGCCGACCGCACGACGCCCGCCGAGGCGCAGAAGCTGGAGCAGGTCGCGGGCGAGTTCCGCGGCAAGGCGATTGAAGAGGTCGTGGTCACGGAGCGCGAGGTCGAACGCGCGCGGGGCCTGGCGCGCGTCTCGCAGGTCGTGGACTACATCTTCTACGTCATCTACGCGCTGCTCGCGGTGCGCCTCCTGCTGGCGTTGATGGCGGCCCGTTCGAGCGCGGGGTTCGTGCAGCTCATCTACACGGTGACCGACCCGCTCTACAGGCCGTTTCGCGGAATCGTGGCGAGCCCGACGGTCGAGGGCGGCTACACGCTGGCCCTGCCCATCGTAATCGCGATCATCGTCTACGCGCTGGTGCACGCCGGCATCAACGGGCTGCTGCGCTTAATCGCGCACCGTAAGACCGAGATTTAACTTGTACGTGTTTGAGGTACGCGTGAGAAATACGAACGTGACCACCTTAGCGGCAGCGGCCGCCGTCCTGCTCTGCGTCTGCATGCTGGAGCCGGCCGTCCCTGCCCACGCACAGGGGGTCGGTGTTTACCGCGGCCGGCAGGGACGCAGAGTCGGCAGAATCCCCCTGCCGACGCCGCCCTTCAACCCCAACGCAGGCATTCTCGACAGCCGCGGCGCGCGCAAACAAGAATCGCCGAAGACTACACGGCGCCGTCCGGCCCGGCGCACCGTCAAGGCCGCCGTTCCCAACACGTCGCGCAGGCGCACGGCGCGGCGTGTGCGTAACCCGCGCCGCGCCGCACCGCGCGTGACGGCCGGGAAGAAGCGTTAGTTGATAGATAGAAGCTTACCTACCCTAACTTTGCCTGTCTGCGCCTACTGCCCGAACCTCTTCCTGTATTCGTCGGAGCTGAGGAATGCTTTGACCATCTCGGCGTTGACATAGTTTCCGTTGAACTCGTTGAGCTTGTCGAGCCAGAACCGCCAGCCGCGGAAGTCCGCGTCCGGCGCGTGGTCCGGGTTGCGTCGGAGGTAGCCGTAGAACTCCATCAGCACGAAGGCGCGGTTGAACTCGTTCAGCCGGAGCGCTTCGCTCTCGGCGATTAGCGGGAGCACCCCGGCGCGGGACGCCGTGCGGCCTTTACTGCTATAACCGAATTAGACGGAAGACCCTTGGGTATAATTAGAAAGTTATGCCGCTTCGTGCAATGGTCGTATAACATAATCATGGAAGTGAATCTGGCGCTGGAAAATTTACGGGGCGGAAATATCTATGACGCCTTCGAGGCGGCGAAAGCATTATCCCACCTGCCTCGCCTGCCAGCCGAACGCATAGTTGAAGTATTGTCGGAGGCGAAGTGTGTTCACAATCGGGAGGCGGCAGCCTACGCCCTGTCATGGCTAAAAGACCGGGACAAGTGTCTGCGGGCGCTGCTGAACATCATCGGTGACGAGAGTGAGCACCCGGCAGTCAGGGCTCAGGCGCTCGAAGGTCTCGGGGTGCAAAGGCCGACGGGGAGACATAAGTTGTGGGCCGAGGTCGAACGGGCCGTTCTCGCCGGACTGACAGATGTCGCCGTCGAAGTTCGGTTTTGGGCTTGCTACGCGGCGGGGACGCTGCGGATGAAACGGGCCTTGCCCCTACTGGACGAGTTGTCGCGCAGCGACTCTACGATCTGCCCCCGATGGTGGCGGGTCTCAGAAGAGGCGGCGGATGCCATCGAATGGATTCATGGTCGGGAGACGGAAAGCCGCTTGCCAATGCCCGACCCACCTGAAGGGCCAGGCGCGGCATAACAACGGCCTGCACCAGACCGCCGACCCGACGGCTTTCAAATTCCTTCACAGGCTCGGGGCAGCGGGTGATGTCAGGCGTTAGGTTGCTCGCTTTTAGCTGGGGAACAATGTTGCGGCCAGTTAATGACGACGGAATGTTTGTTGCGAAGCCTACTTCGTCCAGAATCATCGCATGGCTGTGTATCACCTTCTTCACCTTTTGTAGTGTTATGTCGTGGCGTGCGAGTCAGGGTGAGGTGGCGCCATGGTTTTTGATTTTCGTCGGCCTGGGATTCCTCACCCTCGCGGTTACAGGGTCCGTGGAGATGAATCGGGAGTTAATCTCATACAAAAGTCTGTGGGCGAACTACATGATGCGGTGGGATGAGATCGAGAGGATAGAGGTAGATGCTCAAGGCCAAGCCCTGGTATTCATCGGCGGAGAGAAAAGGCTGTCGGTGTTAGGCCCCGGTTATTGGTCTGGGAAAGATAAGGCGGGGATGCTTGCGTTACTCGCCTCTCAACTCAAGGAGCGGGAAATACCTGTGCAACAAACGCAGTCGGCTTTGTTCAAGTTGTCGAAGAACACGAAAGTCCGCTCATCCCGTACCGCAATCTAACAAAGGCATGCACCCGACCGCCTACACGATAGATTTCATCTTCATGCAATCGCACGGGGCGGCGGGTGACGTCGGGCGTTAAGCGCCGATATTCCTGATCTGGTGTACGAGATCAAAGAGGCCGATTGGAAACTCCTGCGGCGGCTGCACAGGGTCGCCCTGGAGCGCTTCTGCCGCGGCGCCGTCGAGGAGATCGGCGCCGCCGCGTCCGACCGCACGGGCGACTATCACAGTCGTTTCCTGGAAGTCTTCGCCCTGGTCAACGAGCGCAATCGTGGGCTGGCGCGCACCTTCGACGATCTCCGCCGCTCCAACGCGACCCTCCTCCTCGCCGGAATGATGGAGGAGCGACTGCTGAGCGAGGAGGAGTTCTCACAGTTCGGACCTGAGACGCGTGAGGCTGTCGAAGCGTTACTGCGATTGCGCGGGGCGGCCTCGACCTCCGGATGAAGAGTAAGGAAAAGGGATACTTCTTCGACCCGCTGACGCTACACCTTTGCCGCGGGGTGGCATCAGGTGTTCAGGAGTCGGGTGGCGTCATGTTGGCGATGCGGGAGGTGAGGGCCATTTACCAGCAGGGAGTCTACGCCGAGGCGGCGGCCTTCCGCCAGCTCTACGAGGTGATCGAGGTCGAGGACGAGCGCGTCCACCGGCGCGTCGCCGCGGCGACGGC
>DAIRFV010000405.1:0-4227 GCA_036794905.1 Pyrinomonadaceae bacterium
TTGAACTCGCCCATCGAGCCCGACACGTCCATCAGGGCGAGGACGACGGCGTTCGACTCGTAGCGCTTGTCCTCCTCCCACGTCTTGAAGCGGAGGTCTTCCTTGCGGACGCCGCCGAAGCGCGGCTCGTTCGACTCGCGGGCGTTGCGCTTGATGTTCTCCAGAATCATCCGGCGCTTGTCGAGGTTCGAGAAGACGCCGGTGCGGCGGATTTCGTTGAAGCGCGTCGTCTTCGCCGGCACGGCCTTCTTCGCCTTGTCTTCGAGGAAGGGGAGCTGGAGGTCCTCGAAGATGAGCGCAGCCAGCTCGTCGATGTCCACCTCGGCCTCGTAGTACTCGGCCCCGGCGTCCTGGCCGGCGGGGCCCGCGCCGCGCCCCGGCCCCTGCCCCTGCCCCTCGCGCGCGATCACGTCGCCGACGCGCGTCTTGCCGTCGCCGGTGCCGACGTGCTTCTTCTTGCGGTGGTCGAAGCGGAACTTGTACTCGTCGAGCGAGCGGATGGGGACTTTGACGGTGCGCTTGCCGTCCGAGAGGATGATGGCCTCGTTCGAGACAATGGAGCCGAGGTTCTTGCGCACGGCCTCCTTCACGCGCTCCTTGTGCCGCTCCTGGTCGATGATGCCCTTGCGCTGCAAAGACCAGTCGTTGCGCTGAACCGTCCCCGAGATGTGCGAGTCGTTCGTCATCAATCTCACGTCACGAACTTCGTTAAGCAGAACGCCCGCGCCTCGGTCAGAAGCGCGGGCGTCTCGGAGGGGCACTCGTCCCGGCCCGCGCCCTCGGTCAGCGCGAGAGGAGCGTGCCGACGTAGGTCAGCAGCTCGTTGGCGCAGACGGGGCAGTAGCCGCCGTCGCGGACGAGGCGGTCGACGACCTCGTTGATGCGGCGGAGCTGGTCGGGGTCGGGCGTCTTGGCGGAGGTCGTGATCTTCACCACGTCCTTCAGGTCGGCGAAAATCTTCTTCTCGATGGCCTCCTTCAGGCGCTCGTGCGAGTTGTACTCGAACGAGCGCCCCTTGCGCGCGTAGGAGGAGATGCGGATGAGTATCTCCTGGCGGAAGGTGTTCTTGGCGTTCTCGGAGATGCCGATCTGCTCCTCGATGGAGCGCATCAGCTGCTCGTCGGGCTCCATCTCCTCCTCGGTGATGGGGTCTTTGATCTTCTCCTTGTTGCAGTACGCCTCGACGTTGTCGAGGTAGTTGTTGCAGATGGTGCGCGCCATCTCCTCGAACGAGTAGACGAAGGCGCGCTGCACCTCGATCTTGGCCAGCTCGTCGTACTCCTTGCGCGCCGACGAGATGAGATTCAGGTAACGCTCGCGCTGCTCGGGGTTGATGCCGGTGTGCTGCTCGAAGCCGTCCTTGATGGCGCGCAGCGCGTCAATCGGGTTGATGCAGGTGATGCCGTCGCGCACCAGCGCCCCCGAGAGGCGGTTGATGATGTAGCGCGGGCTGATGCCGTCCATCCCCTCGCGCACCGCCTCCTCTTTCAGCTCGCGCACGTCCTTCGACTTGTAGCCTTCCACGTCCTCGCCGTCGTAGAGCTTCATCTTCTTGACGACATCGACGTTGGCGCGCTTCGGCTCTTCGAGGCGCGTCATGACGGCGAACATCGCGGCGACGCGCAGGGTGTTGGGCGCGATGTGGACGTTGCGGAGAATCTCGGACTGGTTGAGGAGCTTGTAGTAGATTCGCTCCTCCTGCGAGACGCGGAGGTTGTAAGGGACTTTGACGAGGATGATGCGGTCTTGCAGCGCCTCACTCTTCTTGTTGCCGGCGAACGAGACGTACTCGTTCTCGTTCGTGTGCGAGAGGATGACCTCGTCGGCGTAGAGCATCGCGAAGCGGCCGGTCTTGATGTTCTGCTCCTGCGAGAGCGTGAGGAGCGAGTAGAGGAACTTCTCGTCCACCTTCAGCATCTCGATGAACTCCATCACGCCGCGGTTGGCGATGTTGAGCTCGCCGTCGAAGCGGTAGGCGCGCGGGTCGGATTCCACCCCGACCTCGCCGATGGTCGAGAGGTCGATGGAGCCCGTGAGCTCCGTGATGTCCTGCGACTTCGGGTCGGAGGGGGCGAACGTGCCGATGCCGACGCGGTTCTTCTCGGAGAAGATGATGCGGTGGACGCGCACGTCCTCGTGCCGGCCGCCGTAGGTGTGCTCCAGCGCGTAGCGGCACTGCGGGCAGAGGTCGCCTTCGATGTAGATGCCGTAATGTTTTTCGATTTCGGGGCGCAGCTCGGCCGGGATGAGGTGCAGGGGCTCCTCGTGCATGGGGCAGTCCTTGATGGCGTAGACGGCGCCGGCCTCTTCGCGCGTCCAGTCCTCCAGCCCGCGCTTGAGCATCGTCACGATGGTGGACTTGCCGCCGCCGACGGGGCCCATCAGGAGGAGGATGCGCTTGCGGACTTCGAGGCGCTGCGCCGCCGACTTGAAGTACTCGACGATGCGCGCGATGGGCTCCTCGATGCCGAACAGCTCCGAGGCGAAGAACTTGTAGCGGGCGATCTCGTCGCGCGTGCCCTCGTTGAGTTTCTCCACGCCGGCCGCGTGGATCATGTCGTTGATGCGGGCGTGAGAGAGTTCGGCGAGCCGTGGGTTCTGGGTGACCAGCTCGAAGTAGTCGCGGAAGCTCCCCTCCCACGCAAGTGCCGCATGCTCCTGGCGCAGCGCTTCGAGCCGCGCCGAAATGTCGAACTTGCTGCCGCTGCCATCCTGCTCTTGCATAGCCTTCTGTAAACCTCACACTCGGCTTCGCGCGGTCAGGGTCGGCGTGTGGAGCCACGCCCTCAACTGAAAAGTCAGGCGGCACCGCCGCGGGCGGGCCGCCCTGAGGAACTTCGCTCGATGCGCGTGTGCGGGGCGAGACGCGCGAGACCGGGCCCGCCGCGCCGTCGAGTTCCGTTCAACTCCTCAACGAGCTGTTTTTCAAAGGGAAGAGGCTGTCAGCTTTGTCTCTGCTGTCCGGTTCGCTTCGGCGACCAACCGTTCGTTGAGGCCAAGTATAGCACAGCGCCCTCCCGCCTCAGTCAACACTTATTTTCCGCCCGCGAGCATCACGCGCGGGCGCAACAGGGACGCCGCGGCGTCGTACGCGCCGACCGCGAGGAGCGCCCCCCGCTCGTCGAGCAGCGCGACGTGCGCGCCGTCATCCCAGCCGCCGCCGCCGCCGGCCGGGACGGCCGCGCCGTGCCGCACGCGGCCCGCCTCCTGCGCCGTTAGATGCACCGAAGGCAGGTGCGGGAGCGCCGCTTCGGGCGGGACTAAAAACTCTCTGCCCTCCTCGACGAGTCCGGGCAGTTCTTCGAGCGGGACGGCGCGCTCAAGGCCGAACTCGCCCGCGCGCGTGCGGCGGAGCGCGGCGAGGTGCGCGCCCGTTCGTAAGTTTTCGCCGATTGACTCGGCCAGCGCGCGCACGTAAGTCCCGGCCGAGCAGACGACGCGCGCGCGCACGTCGCACGTGCCGTCCTCTCCGCGGCGCGAAAAACTTCCGTCCTCGACAGCAACAATCTCAAACTCGCTCACGCGGACGGGCACGGCCTTGCGCTCGACCTCCTCGCCCCTGCGCGCCAGCTCGTAGAGTTTCTTACCCTGCACCTTCTTCGCGGAGTACATCGGCGGCACCTGCTCGAACTCCCCGCGCAGCGGCGCGAGCGCCGCCTCAAGCTCTTCGAGCCTGAGGGCCGCACAGTCCGCCGTCCCCGGGGCTTCGCGGCGCTCGCCCGTCAGGTCGCCCGTGTCCGTCGCAAACCCCAGGCGGATCGTCGCCAGGTACTCCTTCTCCGCCCCCGCGAGGAACTGCGCGAGCCGCGTGGCGCGCCCCACGAGCAGCACGAGCACGCCCGTCGCGAAGGGGTCGAGCGTCCCCGTGTGCCCGACGCGCTTCTCTCTGAGCACGCGCCGCGCGCGCGCCACCACGTCGTGGGAAGTCCAGCCCTCGGGCTTGTCGATGATGAGAATGCCGTCCATGTGCGGAAGTATAGCGGAAGCCCGGCCGCGAGGGAGGGCTTCCGCCTTTGCCGACCCGAAGGCCGGCGGGTAGAGTATTTCTCGTGCCGTGGAAGAGCGGGAAGAATAAGCCGAAGTACAAGCCCCGGCCGTCGAAGACCGAGCGGCAGCTCAACGCCGACCTCGAAGAGGAGCGGCGGAAGGCGCGCCCGCCGCGCGTCATCGACGCCGAGAAGGCGCGCGAGCGGACGCTGCAAAGGGCCGTCAAACTCCTCGCCGCCA
>DAIRFV010000406.1:0-4203 GCA_036794905.1 Pyrinomonadaceae bacterium
GAACCGTACGATTGTCATCATCAACCTACGCCGCGCGGAGCGCTACTGACTACTGACTACTGACTACTGTCTACTTCTTCCCCCCCGCTTGTTCGGGCTTTCGTTCATCCGCTACACTGGCCGCGAATTTCATCCCGTCCTGGCGAGTGGAAATCTTTCGATGAGTGAACTGAAGGAGCGGCGCTGGGCCGTCTTGAGCGAGCGGGGGTGTGAGGACGCGGGGCTCAGCTACGAGGAGGCCGCGGCCGCGGTGGCGCGGCTGCGCGGCGAGCGCATCAGCGGCCTCTGCGTCGTCACGGACGCGGCCGCCGCCCACGTGACGCGCGCGAAGAAGCAGGCGCCTCAGGCCGCGGCCCCCGGCAACGCGAAGCCCCGGCGCAGCCGCAGGAAGAGCGTCACGTAAGAATCGAAGCTCTTAACCGCCGCGGACGCAGAGACACGGCTTGAAGCAGATTGTCTTCAAGCCGTGTCTCTGCGTCCGCGGCGGTTTAAGTTCTTGAGCCGGAGAGTCGCGAGGCGATGACTTTGGCGGCGGTCGCGCCCGCGCCGGTTGCGCCGCTGACGGTGGGCGCGAGCGGGTTCGACACGTCGCCGACGGCGAAGACCATCTCGGCGCTCGTCTCCTGCTCGCCGGTGACGACGACGTAGCCGCGCCCGTCCGTGTGCAACTGCCCGCCGAACAGCTCCGTGTTCGGCTCGACCCCGACGCGCACCAGCACCCCGCGCACGGCCATCCGCATCGGTTTGAGCGCGCCCGCGCGCCGCAGCTCCACCGACTCGACGCGTTCGCCGCCGAGTATCCTTTCGAGCGTCGTCTCCGTGAAGACCGTGATGCGGTGGTCGCTCTTGACCCGTTCGGCGAACTCCGCGCGCGCGCTCAGGTGTTTGCCGCGGTGGACGAGCGTGACGGTCGCGCATACTTCGGCGAGCAGCAGCGCGTTCTCGGCCGCGGCGTCGCCGCCGCCGACGACGAGCACGTCCTCGCCCGCCACCCGCTCGCGTTCGAGCTGGCCGGACTCCAACACGCCGCGCCCCGCGAACTCCGACTCGCCAACTATGCCCAGACGCCTGCGCCTCACGCCCGTCGCGATGATGAGGGCGATTGATTGTAAATCTTCGCCGCTCCTGAGTCGCACCCGCTTCGCCTTGAGGTCAACGCTCTCGATCTCGGCCTCAGTCCACAGGTCGAACTCCTTGTCCGCGACCTGCGCGGCGAACAGGTCGCGCAGCTCGCGCCCGTTCGCGGCGCTCACGCCCAGGTAGTTCCCGACCGGGTTGTAGACGCGCAGCAACTGCCCGCCGACTTCCCCCTCGCGCTCGACGACGAGCGTGTCCAACCCCAGCTCGTCGCACCACAGCGCCGCCGAGAGTCCCGCCGGCCCCGCGCCGATGATGATGACGTCGTGCATGTGCGCTAAGTGGCCAGAGACACGGCCTGCCCCTTCAGCACCCCGCGAAGCTCCGCGGCCACCTCGTCGGGTTCGAGGCGCGAGGACGCGGGGACGCCCGCTTCGTCGAGGAATTTGACGGCCGAGGTCAGCTCGCTCCGGTCGGCCTTCCACACCCCGCGCCCGCGTTCGAGCACGTTCAGCCTGCCGACGAGCCCCGACAAATCGCGGCGCGCGACGCGCGGGCGCGTGCGGGTCTCGGCCCAGGAGTAGTAGGGGTAGTCAATGCGGTAGGCCCAGCCGTCGGCGTGCGGCGTCGCGACGAGGAAGACTTCGCCGCGCGCGTTGTGCGCGACGGCCGTGTAGGGCGCGGCGTGGCGCGCGGGGTCGTATCCTCCTTCGTAGAAGTCGGGCGCGAGCGTCACGACCGAGAGCTTCGACTCGGCGTCCTCGACGACGCGCGACTCGTTCCGCGCGAAGCTCTCCAGCGTGCGCTCGATCTGCGCCCAGCCCGCGCGCCACAGCGGCTCGTACTCATGCGTGCGCGCGAGCACCCGCTCGACCTCCGGCAGGACGAGTTCGTAAGCGCGCCGCTCGTCAACCCGCGCGCCGCCCGCGAGGTGTTCGACCAGCGGCGAGTTGACGCCCGGCACGAAAGGGTTGTCTCCGCCCTGGAGCAGGATGGATACGCGCACCGCCCGCTCGTTGGGGAACTCCGAGAAGTCGCCCGCCTCGGCCGCCGACACCAACTCGTCCCGCAAGCCCAGCGCGCGCGCGCCGTGCAAGACCGACCAGACCGAGAGCACGCCGTCGGCGTCGAAGTGGTTGTTGGTGACGACCTCGACCCCGCGCGCCCACTCTGCGCGCCGCGTCCACGCGGCGAAGTTCAGGGCGATCTCCGTCGAGGTGTCGGCCCTCAACTCCTCGGGCGTCTTGTTCCCCTCCCAGTGCGACAGGTGCAGCGCACCGTCAACCGTCCCGTCCACCGACAGCAGCGGCGCGCCGCCCGCCAGACCCTCTCGGTAGAACTCGAATCTCATCGGCGAACTCCTTTCACTTGTTCACGTCCTTGATACGGATGTGCGGGCTGAGGCGCGTGACGACGAGGCGCTCGCGCACGTCGAAGCGGCAGGCGAGGGCGGTCTTGTCCTGCGCCTCGGTCTGGCCCTCTTCGTGGTACCAGAACTGGCAGTTGGTGCAGTCGCCGTTCCAGCAGAAGTCGCCGTAGGAGACGGTCTCGATGGAGAGGTACTGGAAGCAGCGCAGCAGTCGGTTGCGCTCGGGCACCTCGACGCGGCGGCCGAGGACTTCTATCGCGACCAGCCGCTCGTAGGGGGCGAAGAGGTCGGGGTCGAACGCGGTCTCGTCTGCCTGTTCCATCGGCCGCCTCACTTGTGCAGGAAGAAGACGAGCGGGATGTCCACGCGCCGGCGCCAGGAGCGCTCCGAGTGCTCTTCGCCCTCGAAGACGCGCGTCACCCAGTTGTCGCCCTCGGCGTAGCCCGCCAGTCGCATCAGCTTGTCCATGCGCTCCTGGAAGGGCTTGTACTCGGCGTCGAGCGTCTCGGTGCCGTGGTCGAAGTAGAGCTTGTGCGTGCGCGGGTCGGGGAGGTGCCCGCCGAGGTATTCGACGACCGCGCCGTCGCCCGCGGGCCAGTGCGTCGAGACGCAGCCCGCGCCGCCGAAGACCTGCGGGTACTCCGCGAGCGCGTAGGCCGAGATGAGCCCGCCCATGCTCGACCCCATGACGAAGGTGTTCGCCGGCCCCGGCAGCGTCCGGTAGCGCGAGTCGATGAAGGGCTTCAACTCGCGGACGAGGAACTGGAGGTATTCGTCGGAGACGATCTCCTCCCCGCTCTGGCGCGGCACGCCTCGGAGGTCGCGCGTGTTCGCAGACCGCACGGCCTTGCGCGGCATGTACTCGGCCACGCGCTGCGGCGTGTTCCAGACGCCGACGACGACGGCCTCGCGGACGACGCCCTGCTCGATGAGGCGCGTCAGCGCCTCGTCCACGCCCCAGTCCACGCCCGCGTAGGAGGTCTGCGGGTCGAAGAGGTTCTGGCCGTCGTGCATGTAGACGACGGGGTAGCGCTTCCGCCGCGCGCGCGCGTAGCCGGGCGGCAGCCACACGTCCACGTTGCGCGCGGCGACGAAGCGCGAAGGGAAACGCGCGTGCCTCTTCAGCACGCCCGTCACGCCGCCGCCCGGCGCCGGAGTCTCCGCGCCCTGCCGCGCGCGCGCGGCGGCGGGGAGAAGCAGCAGCAGGAGGATGAGAAGCACTTTGCCGGCCATCGAGCGTCACCGCACCTCACCGTGCGTCGGGACTCGCTTTGAGAGTGTAGTCGAAGTTGTAAGAGTGGCGGCCTTCGGCGACGACGATCTCCATGCGCCCATCGAGCCCTTCGAGGTCGCCCGTCGCGGAGTCGGGGACGACCGTCACGGAGAGCCTTTGCGCGCCGCGCTCCATCGTGCCGCTGTGCTGGAGGACGAAGGTGCCCGCGCGGCCGCGGAGCGCGCCCGTCACCAGCTCCATCGCGACGTAGCCGGCCGAGCCCTCGACGGCCGCGCGCACGGCGAGCATCTGCCCCTTGCTCGTCGCCACGAGGTCGCCCGCGAACCGCTTGTCAATCAGCATCCGGCCGACGCGCGCGCCGCCCTCCTCGCCGTCCACCTGCGGGCTCAGCTTCACCTCGAACGTGCCGCTCGCGCGAGTCGTCATTGATGTCTCCTCATAGTGCATAGTAGTCAGCAGACAGTAGACAGTAGACAGTAGGAAATCCATCGTCGCTCGAACCGTGCGGCTCTCGTCGTCAACG